>CAJTJV010000018.1 GCA_910576775.1 uncultured Muribaculaceae bacterium
CCGCCGTTAAGTCCCGAGCCGAAAAAATATAGGGCTATTCAGAACGAAGAATTTTGCACTTCGTTATTGAATCTCCGATGTTTTTAAACATACTATAAAAGAGGCTGCGCCTATTTTGACACAGCCTCAGAGGAGAGGCTAATTCTTTCGGTCTTTGACTTTTATAATGAAGTCAGAAAAATGCCGCTCTTTATCACTATAACATATCATTGGATACTATTGTTTACAGATATGTTTATTATTTTAATCACTTTCTACTGTACCCGGTGCTATTCCGTGGGGCAGAGTAAGATGTAGCCAAACAAATGCTATCAGACCGGCAAGTATCGAACCCACCACAATACCCAGTTTGGCTTGAGAGAGAATAGCCGCTTGAACCGGATTTGCCACATCGAAACTAAGTGTGGCAATAAATATTGACACGGTGAACCCTATCCCACCGAGCATCGCCATCGACGACATCATATGCCAGTCGGCATGCGCAGGCATGGGAGCCAGGCCGAGCTTCACAGTAAGCCAGGAGAATGATAGTATTCCGATAAATTTACCAAGCACAAGCCCAAGAATAATAGCAAGCGAAACACCTTCAAAGACTGTCACCGGGTTCATATCAAGCAAGAATATTCCGGCATTGGCAAATGCGAACAACGGTAATATAAAATCATTTACTACCGGGTGCAACGAATCCTCAAGGTCTTGTAGAGGCGATATTACCTTGTCGGAAGCACTTTCCACCTCTTTAAGCCAGTTCATCTGTTCTTTGTCAAGAATCGTCTTTTTCTTTAATTCCTCTACAGTATCGTCTCCTTTAAAATTGGAAATTGAACGAATTATAATATTGATGTATTTACGTGGAGCAAACACCGGTGTTGCCGGTACACAGAACGCAACAAGGACACCGGCAATTGTAGGATGTATCCCGGAGTTCAGAAACAGAAACCAGACAACACCTCCAAGCCCGAGATAGTATATCTTACTTTTAATGTGGAGAGCAGAACCGAGCAGCAACAACCCAAATATGATTGCCGCATAAACTAAAAACATAAATTCTATATGCTCTGAATAAAAAGCCGCAATAACTATGATACCACCTATGTCGTCGACAACGGCAAGAGTTGTAAGGAATATTTTCAACGAGACAGGAACTCGCTTACCCAACAATGCCAGGACACCGAGCGAAAACGCAATATCGGTAGCCATTGGAATTGCGGCACCATTTGAATAATCTGTTCCCCGGCTTATAACCCAATATATGACAACCGGTACAATCATTCCCCCGACAGCCGCCAATATCGGTAATAGAGCCTGTCGGAAAGATGACAATTCTCCGACAAGAATTTCCCTTTTGATTTCAAGTCCGATTGTAAAGAAGAATATCGCCATCAAGGCATCATTTATAAATGACAATAATGTCATAGCATGACCATCATGGCTGAACAGATTAAAGTCCCCGATCTGCAGCCGTATTTCCTGATTCCAGAAATTAAAATAATCATTATTGATGCCGGGAATATTTGCTGCTATAAGAGCAAGTATTGTTGCTGCAAAAAGGATATTGCCACCCGTTGCATGACGTCTTAGCGCCTGACGGGCGGCAAAAAAGATTCCGTAGTCGAATATCGATTCAGAACTATCACCCCATTTTGGATGATTGCGATGCGATGAAACCTTTTTCATGTGTGATAGTAAAATATTACTATCAAAACATTCAATCGGCTCTTAATGTTTATACTTGCTAATCGAAAAAAGTTTTCAGACGGGTATAAAGCTTATGAAGAGGAAGCCCCATTACATTATAAAAACAACCGTCGATTCTGTCAATCGCGGCAGCGCCAATCCATTCCTGTATTCCATATGAACCGGCCTTATCCATGGGAGCGAATATATTCACATACCGTTCTATCTCATTTTCTGTAAGAGCAGCAAAATGCACATTGGTAGCCTCGCTGAACGTATCTTGTTTTTTACCGCCCCGAGAGCTAAGCGTTACACCTGTTACAACTCTATGCTCTTTACCTGCAAGATTTCCGAGCATTCTCTTTGCATCTGAGGCATCCTCGGGTTTTCCAAGAACCTTCCCGTCAAGTATGACTACAGTATCGGCTGTGATAATAAGCTCATTGTCAGTAAGAATATCGGAATACGCTTCTGCTTTGAGAACTGACAGATATTCAGGAATCTTCTCCGGTGATAAATTGGAGGGATATAACTCTTTGATATCTCGTTTCTCCGCAATTTTGAATGTCGGCATTATAAGCGACAACAATTCACGCCTTCTGGGAGAATTACTTGCAAGAAGGACTTGGATATTCCGATAGATATCAGAGGGGTAGGGTACACTGATTTCAGGCTTCGGCTCTGCGGTACGCTTTGTAAAATCAATTTCGGCACTCATTGTCCAAAAGCCTTATCGTTTACCGGCCACACATTCCGTATTCTCAATATTTCCTCAAGAAGTTCGCGCCCAACGCCATAACCTCCATTAGCTACAGTTATATATTTCGCAACCTCTTTTATTTCAGACACAGCATCTCGAGGAGCGACCGGTAAGCCGACTTTTTTCATAGGCTCCAGATCCGGAATATCATCTCCACAATATGCCACCTGTGCGTATGAAAGATTATACTTATCCATCCATTCATGTAGCCACGCAAGTTTATCGCCATTGCCAAGATACATATCCACAACCCCCATATTGGCAAAGCGCTTACGAACAGCAGGCGTATCAGCTCCGGAAATCAGAGCGATATGAATGCCTTCCTTTACAGCACGTACAATGGAATAACCATCACGCAGATTTGCCATTCTTCGAGGGACGCCATCATCTCCGAGTGGCACAACTGCCGGCGACAACACTCCGTCGATGTCGAATGCGACGCCCTTTATTAATTTCAAGTCGTAATTGATTCTACTCATCATTAATTATCTGAGATGGACATTATGCGATTCGACGATATATTCCGACATTATATCATAAATTCTTCTGTCTATACCTTCCAAACCTTTGCGCTGTAGATCCATGACAGTTTCATCGCCACGCACAGCAGGCCCTGTCATGGCGGCAAACGGTCCTATCCTGAAAACCTTCTCAATAGTAGCTTCCACCAATGGCTTAACTGTATCCAAAGGATAGCCACTATCTGTCAGCACCTTATTTGTTATTTCGAGAAGCGCTACAATAAAATTGGACGAAAATACACCCGCGATATGCAGACGGCGACGTTTGTCCGAATCTGCATGATGAACAATTCCGGAAATAGATAACGCAAGATTATCGAGAATCCCATAATCACTGCTATCGGCAGCTTCTGTAAAAAAAGGGACTGATTTCATATCCACTGGCGTGCCTTTTGAAAAAGTCTGTAAAGGATACAACACTCCGGTGCGTCTGCTAACAGGCAATAATGCTTCCTTAGGAACTGTACCGGAGGTGTGTACAACCAACGGATTATTATCCAAGGAACCGAGCATTGACACAACGTCGCTCAATGCATTATCAGCTATGCTAATAAGAACAATTTCGGGCCGGATATCCGCCACTTTTGCAAAATCAGAGCATGCACACGCACCGATTCTATCGGCAAGCCGGTAAGCGCTATCATAATTGCGGCTGATTACCGTATGTATTCTGTCTTTGATAGCTCCGGCAATATGGGTGGCAACATTTCCGGAACCTATCAATACAATGTCGCGAACCATATCGAAATATCCTTACAGGTCGTTACGCCAAGAACCAATGTGCACTTTCTCCCATAACAGCTTTGATGGGTCTACAGGCTTGCGAGTCTCTGCCGAATGTCCGAAAGTCATGATACATTCAACTACCATTTCATTAGGTATTCCAAGCATTTCGCGTACGTAGTTTTCCGACGGTTCTCCATTCTCTTGCTCGCGGCCGCGAACCTGAATCCAACAGGAACCGATACCAAGTGCGGCAGCCTGGAGATGCATGAACATTGCCGCGCATGTGGCATCTTCTATAAATGCCTCACTCTTTTCCGGCGAAGAGGTAACGACAACCGCAAGAGGTGCTGTTTTAAGACTCACAGCATATGACGGCTTAAGACATTCAAGACGTGTGATAATCTCTCGATCCTCAACTACGACAAATTGCCATGAACGCATATTCTTCGAAGATGGTGCAAGCAGAGCTGCCTCAAGGATTGTTTTCACATCTTCAGCATCAATCGGTTCGTCAGTATAACGACGAATGCTATGACGCTGTAATAAAATCTCATGTAATGTCATAATCAGTAATCTTTATACAAAATATCTTGCGACGGATATCATCGCTTGCAAACCCATGCGGAAGGATAGTGCTTGAAAAGTCCGGCATCTCTGGCATCTTTCAAAAGTCCATCGTATGTATCTCCCTCCATTGCGTATACACGGTATCTCCCGTCCTTGGCAAGAAGCGACAAAGTTCTATCTGTACTTTCGATAAAAAGCCGGGCTTCAGCTTCAGTAGCAAGAGATGCTACCACCAAACAATATTCAGCCTCATTATTAGCTTGCTCAACAATTCTAACGTCACAAACCTCCGAAATGTTTTCCACGTCAGTGATATCGGATGAAACTTTTGGAGTCTCTACGTCACAGGATGCATCGGCCGGAGTGTTGAATACAAGTACAAGAGCAGGATCTGTATCTTTTGTATAGTTTCCTACAAATTTTGGTTCCACATGCGTAATTTGCTCACCGACAAGAGTTGCTTGCGACGATGGCACCCTATTGTTCGGCAATCGTGTAAATACAAATGCTAGAACTGCAAGGATTGCAATGGCGGCCGCACTGGACGCCGTACGTCGCAAAGACCGGAGGAATTCCTCTCGTTTTTCTTCTGTATCGGCATAAGTTGGCAACGGCTTCTTGTTCTCTACGGTTTTATCCAGAGGTAATAACTCAATCGCGGGGTAAAGGCAACCGGGAATATGAAGATCTGAAGCTTGTATAAACTCTAATTCCCCATTACTTTCACTAAGTAAACCTAAATTGTTGATTTCAAATACCGAATCTTTTTCAATTTTATGATGAATAGAATCAATATCCGCCGACATGATATCATGAGCCGTTTTGCAATCAATAATTTCCTTTCTTGCTATTGAAGAAACAAGTTGATCGCAAGTTTTGGAACCACATAACTCAGAATCAAGAGACACAGCAACCCCCGGAGCTTTAAGAATCTTCCCATCAAAACATGCCGGAATGTAATGGCTACATAGAGCACCAATTCCTGGCACCTCCACATATCCATTTTTATAAAGAAGGTGGATTATATGTCGCTCAGTTCTATTCATTGCTGATACAAAATTAATAATTTTTTTCAATATCGTAGCAACCTGACAATAAAAAAGTGTCCGATGTTTATTCACCGGACACTCTATTGCTTTATAACTTATTATCATTCGATACCGTATGCGGCCAAATCTTCATCCTTGAAATTACGGATAAAATCGATATGATCCGCACATAGAGCCTGAGTCATTTTGGTGTAAACTGTTGCGGTCTTCTCAAAACCCTCATCTACTTTTGCGCTCTGTAACAGAAGATACGACATAATGATCGAGCCGGCCATTTCCACAAGGCGACGGGCCATGAAATCAAGAAGCTTCTGGTTACCATTCTCTGTTACCTTTGCAATTGCCTCTTCATAAAGAGCAGTCTGAGCCTTGAGCATTTCGGCCATAGGAGCAAGGTTTCCACCAAAACCATCGGCCTGATAACTCTCAATCAGTTTGGTATATGTACCGGTTGTGACGTGACGAATTGCAGCTACGACTTGCAGCTGAGTAGTGCCTTCGTAAATGGATGTTATACGCGCATCACGATAAATCCGTTCACATGCATAATCCTTCATAAAGCCGGAACCGCCATGAATCTGAATGCAATCATATGCATTCTGATTGCAATATTCGCTACCGAGACCTTTTGCAAGAGGAGTAAGGGCATCGGCAAGACGGCTGTAATGTTTCATTTCAGCACGTTCGTCTTCGGTAAGCTTACGTTCACGTGCGATATCTTCGTAAATCTTATACATATCTACGAAACGGGATGTCTCATAGAGTAGTGCACGCGAAGCATCAAGCTTTGCTTTCATAACCGAAAGAATTTCGGAAACGGCAGGGAATTCAATAATTGCCTTCCCGAACTGACGACGCTCTTCTGCATATTGTTTGGCCTCACGATAAGCAATTTCGCTAACACCCACACTCTGAGCGGCAATTCCGAGACGTGCTCCGTTCATAAGAGCCATCACATACTTGATGAGACCCATACGACGCGAACCACAAAGTTCTGCCGGTGCATTCTTATATACGAGTTCGCAAGTAGGGGAGCCTTTGATACCCATTTTGTTCTCTATGCGACGTACAGTTACACCTCCGTTGCGTTTGTCATATATGAACATCGAAAGGCCGCGTCCGTCTTTGGTTCCTTCCTCCGAACGGGCAAGTACCAGGTGGATATCGCTGTCACCGTTAGTAATGAAGCGTTTAACACCATTGAGTACCCATGTACCATCCTCTTTTTGAGTAGCTTTCAGCATTACGCTCTGAAGGTCAGAGCCTGCATCTGGCTCGGTGAGGTCCATCGACATTGTCTCACCTTCACAAACGCGAGGAATGTATTTTGCCCGTTGTTCCTCACTGCCGAATTCATAGAGAGTTTCGGCACAATCCTGCAATCCCCATAGGTTTTCAAAACCAGTATCGGCACGGCTGACGATTTCAGCCGCCATTATGTAAGGAGTGATTGGGAAATTGAGGCCTCCGAAACGACGGGGCATAGCCATACCCATGAGACCTGCCTTACGGCATACATCAAGGTTATCGACGGTCTTGTCAGCATAATAGGCACGACCATTGCTACAGGAAGCACCCTGATGATCAACATCTTCGGCGTTTTCTGCAATTGTAGTGCCACAAATCTCGCCAACAACTTCAAGAACCTTCTCGTAGTTGTCCATCGCGTCGGCGTAATCGGTCGGCGCAAAGTCGTATTTTTCAGCCTCTGTGAAATTACGTTCTTTCAGAGCAACTATCTTCTGCATCAATGGATGATGTAGATGGTGCTTCAAGTCGTGATTATCTGTATAGAAATTAGCCATGATTTTAGGGCTTACTTAGAGTTTTTCTTGTAATATTTGATAAGCTTCGGCACGATATCCTCCATATTACCGGTAATGACATAATCGGCAATAGCATTGATTGGAGCATTCGGGTCATTATTGATCGAGAGAATTATTGAACTCTCCTGCATACCGGCAATATGCTGAATCTGTCCGGAAATACCACAGGCTATGTAAAGCTTGGGGCGCACGGTAACACCTGTCTGTCCAATCTGTCGTTCGTGCTCAATAAAACCTGCATCTACCGCAGCTCGCGAGGCACCGACTTCAGCACCCAATGTTTCGGCAAGGTCGAAAAGAAGCTGGAAATTCTCTTTACTTCCAACTCCATAACCACCGGCAACGATAATGGGAGAATTTTTGATATTAACTTTCGACTTTTCAATATGGCGGTCGATAATCTCAACACAGAAATCAGCGGGATCTGTATATTTGTTTGCTTCGAGATTGATAACTTCCCCGGTATGATTTGCATCGAAAATCTCTTTCTTCATCACTCCCTCGCGTACCGTTGCCATCTGGGGACGACATTCGGGATTGACAATTGTGGCAACGATATTGCCGCCAAATGCCGGACGAATCTGATACAGCAACTCAGTATATTCCTTTCCTGTCTTAGGATCTTTGTGGTCGCCGATTTCAAGAGACGTACAATCAGCTGTAAGACCGCTGTGAAGGCAAGAACTAACACGAGGACCGAGATCGCGACCTATACAGGTGGCACCCATAAGGCAAATCTGAGGTTTTATTTCCTTGAAAAGATTAATTAGAATCGCCGCATGGGGATTAGACGTATATGGATACAACTTTGCATCTTCCACCTTATAGACTACATCCGCGCCATAAGGGAAAATCTGCTTCTCGATTCCTTCTAGCTTGTCTCCGATTACAAGAGCTTCGAGTTTGACGCCCAACCGGTCGGCAAGCACACGTCCTTTGGTAAGTAACTCAAGACTGACGTCGGCAACGCGACCATCGTCGTATTCACAGTATACTATGAGGTTGTTGTTATCTGCCATTTTGTGATAATGATTTATAATGGGCGACATCAGCCTATTGTGTGGTTTGCAATAAGATCCTTAATCAAATTCTCAATCTGTTCGTCATTGTTTTCAAGACAAAGACTTTCTTTGGCAGTGAAAACAACATTCTCAACAGTCTTAACCTTTGTAGGTGAACCGGCAAGTCCGATTTGTTCAGGATCTGCCTCAACAAATGCTGCACCCCATTCGGCAATCTGGAGTTCCGGATTTGCATTCACCATAGATACGACATTTTCCGGAAGCTTTGCAAGCTCGGAAGGAGACGCAGCACGTTTGAATTTCATAACACGTTTTGCATTGCGTGGACGGCATTCCGCAGCAGAACCGTTAACAGTCACTACGCAAGGCATGGGAGCGCATACTGTCTCAACACCATGCTCGAGGCGACGTTTTACAATCACTTTGCCATCCTTTATTTCCAATATTTCTTCTGCGTATGTAACCTGAGGCAAACCAAGTTTTTCAGCAATCTGAGGTCCAACCTGTGCGGTATCACCATCGATTGCCTGACGTCCACCAAGTATCAAGTCATAATTTCCGTGTTTTTTAACAGCCTGCGCGAGCGAGTAAGATGTTGCGAGAGTATCTGCTCCGCCAAGGGCGCGGTCTGTAAGAACGATACCACAATCGGCACCTCGATAGATAGCTTCGCGAACAATCTCAGCTGCGCGGGGAAGGCCCATGGTAAGAAGAGTTACTGTACTTCCAGGGTGTCCGTCTTTAAGCCGAAGCGCCTGTTCAAGCGCATTGAGATCCTCCGGATTGAAAATCGCGGGGAGGGCAGCGCGGTTGATTGTACCGTCTTCCTTCATGGCATCTTTGCCCACATTACGGGTGTCCGGCACCTGTTTTGCAAGTACAATGATGTTCAAACTCATGATAACAGTAATTTATAATTATTAATTTTTTATTCGTGTTTGGTATGCAAAAGTAATGCTTTTTAGTTTGCATTCAAAAAGATATCATCTTTGCAGCCCTATATATGCGTTAAAATTTCTGAATATGATATTTCGGATTATTTTTTGCGCATATTCCTGGCAATCCATTTGCGCGCATTTATAAATGCATCGAGCCATATTGTACACTGATCTTCAGGATTTCCGGGATAATATCCCCACTGCCAAGGGAAGATGGCGCGTTCGAGATGCGGCATAATAGCAAGGTGGCGACCATCGGCTGATGCAAGAGCTGCAACCGCTCCTTCCGATCCATTGGGATTAGCCGGATATTCATCATACGCGTATCTTCCCACTACTTTCAAACCGGTTTCGGCAACCGGGCGATTGAAATGGAAACGGCCTTCACCGTGTGCGACCCAAATACCTCCCCGTAGATGCGAGAGAGATCCGAACATTACGCTCTTGTTCGAAGGAACATCCATCCCGACAAACTCGCTTTCAAATTTACCAGATACATTATGTCGCATTTCTACAGCAGGCGTACCGTCTGTACACGGTTTGGCACCAAGCAGATTAAGCTCAATCATTAGCTGACAGCCGTTACATACACCGAGACTAAGAGTATCGGGACGCGCATAGAACCGCTGCAATGACTCGGATGCTGTCTCATTCCAGCGAAATCCACTCGCCCAACCTTTGGCGGAACCGAGAACGTCGCTGTTTGAGAAACCTCCGCAAAATACTATCATCTGAATATCATCCAAAGTCTCGCGGCCACTCATCAAATCCGTCATGTGTACATCGCGCACATCAAATCCGGCCAAATGAAGCGAGAAAGCCATTTCACGTTCGCCATTAATACCTTTCTCACGTATAATGGCCGCCTTTATGCCACTCTTTGTACGACGCAGAAGAGATATGCCTCGAGAGCGGAACGAAGCGTCGAAATTAGGACGGAAACGGTATGACAGGGGAAGCAGACCGAGATTATCACGACGAGCAAGAGCACATTCCGGATTTGCCTGAAGACGATCAAGCATATACGACGGCTCAAACCATACATTACGCATCGTATCAACGTTAATAAGATGCGTGCTGTTCTGGTGGCTTACGGTAATCACGTTCTGACGGACCGGTGATGCAATCGGGAAATAACGTACGCCAGCTTTGTCAAGTATCTTCTCAGCTTTGTTCTTGTCGGCATCGAGCACCTGAATTACAACAGCCGGATTCTCTGCAAACATAATCTTTACCAAATCAGTCTCTCCAATCATCTTGAAACCCTCTGTATAGAAATTCAAGCCACATTTTGTGTTAGAGAAACACATTTCAAGAAGAGCTGTAACAAGACCACCGGCACTTACGTCATGTATTGCAGACAAATATCCTTCATGAACAAGTTTCTGCACTACAGCAAAAGCCTTGGCGAAATACGATGCCCCGGAAATATCAGGAGTGCGCATGCCCAAATAGCCAAGAGTCTGCGCGAGAGCCGAACCTCCGAGTTCAAGATTGCAATTACTGAAATCGATATAATAAATTGTAGAGTGAGTTGTTGGCACAATAACCGGTGACACAGTAGCACGAATATTGTCAACCTCTCCTGCCGCTGAAATAATTACCGTACCGGGAGCCTTTACACTCGTTCCGTCACTGTATTTCTGAGTCATGGAGAGACTATCCTTACCTGTCGGAATATTGATTCCAAGTTTGCAGGCAAAATCGCTACAAGCCTCTACGGCAGAGTAGAGCGCGGCATCCTCTCCAGAATTTTTACATGGCCACATCCAGTTTGCACTTAGAGATATGGCAGACAATCCGTGGTCAAGTGATGCACCGACAATATTAGTAAGCGCTTCAGCAATGGCAAGACGGGAAGCGGCACGCGGATCGATTACGGCAACCGAAGGAGCATGTCCGATAGATGTCGCAATACCATGTCGTCCATGAAAATCAAGAGAAACGACACCACAATCACTAAGCGGCAACTGAAGCGGACCCACACACTGTTGTCGTGCGACTTTGCCGGTTACACTGCGGTCGACTTTATTGGTCAGCCAATCCTTACAAGCCACCGCCTCAAGCGACAGAACGTTCGTAAGATATTCTTCGAGTTTAGAAGCGTCATACCGAACCTCTTCAAATGAATTGCTGACAACAGAATCTCGCATTACCGTCTTAGGCGGATTGCCGAGCATATCATCAACTGCAAGATCGATAGCATTCTCACTTTCTTTTCGTCCGAATTTCAAGCGTTTACTACCATCGGTTTCTCCTACTATATAAAGCGGCGCACGTTCGCGCTGAGCAATACGCTCCACAAGAGAAACATCCTCGGGTTTTATAAGGAAACCCATGCGTTCCTGACTCTCGTTGCCTATGATTTCACGATCGGAAAGGGTAGGGTCGCCTACGGGGAGGCTGGAAATATCAATAAAGCCTCCAGTGCTTTCTATAAGTTCGCTAAGAGCATTGAGGTGGCCACCGGCGCCATGGTCATGAATTGATACAATCGGGTTGAATGCGCTTTCCGCAAGCGCTCTGACAAGGTTTGCCACACGCTTCTGCATCTCCGGATTGGCTCGCTGGACTGCATTGAGCTCGATAGCCCCTGCATATCTTCCGGTATCGACCGACGACACAGCGCCTCCGCCCATACCGATTCTATAATTGTCACCACCACTTAAAGCGACCTTCATTCCAGGTTCTGGCTCAGCCTTAAGTGCATGGCCGGCATTTGCATAACCTACACCTCCTGCAAGCATAATAACCTTGTCATAGCCCCATAGCTTGGTATTCTCGGCATGTTCGAATGTAAGGACAGAACCGCAGATTAATGGCTGTCCAAATTTATTGCCAAAATCAGATGCGCCATTCGATGCTTTAATAAGAATGTCGGCCGGTTTATGATAAAGCCATTTGCGTTCTTCAATAAGATTCTCCCACGGTTTTCCTGCAAGTCTTGGATAAGACGTCATATATACAGCAGTACCGGCAAGAGGCAGACTCGCACGACCACCGCCGAGACGATCACGAATTTCACCACCACTACCGGTTGCAGCACCGTTAAAAGGCTCAACCGTTGTCGGGAAATTATGAGTCTCCGCTTTCAACGACAGAACAGAGTCTATCTGTTTTTCTTCGAAAATAGATGGAGTATCAGCGCGTTCGGGTGAAAACTGCCAGATTTTCGGACCTTTAAAAAAAGCCACATTATCCTTATACGCCGATACGAGACGGCCGGGATGTTCCTGACTGGTTTTCTTTATAAGTTTAAACAGACTCAACGGCATTGTCTCGCCGTCAATTACAAATGTTCCATTGAAAATTTTATGTCTGCAATGCTCTGAATTTACCTGAGAAAAACCAAATACCTCACTATCGGTAAGAGGACGTCCAAGTTTTTTTGAAAGTTTATCAAGATATTCCTCTTCACTATCGCTCAGAGCGAGACCTTCTTCTGCATTATACTCTGAGATATTGGAAATTTTAACGGCTGCCGCCGGCGCTGCCGAATTAACAAAAATGGCTTCACCCGGATTATCGTACATTCTCTGAAGCATCGGGTCGCAAGAATCGCTGTCCACTGGATGAAGCTCCTCAATGCGCGAAATGCCGTCGAGACCCATGTTTTGAGTGATTTCAACGGCATTTGTACTCCAAGGCGTAATCATTTCAGCCCGGGGGCCAATGTACTTTCCATTTAAACAGCTACCTTTAGGCAAAGGCGTTGCGCCATCCAAAAGCCATGTAAGACGTTCTATCTCCGAGGCTTCCAACGAGTGGTCGGTGTCTACGGCGTACGCAATGCCGTCACCTTTTACAAAAAATATGACCATTATTCTGTCTGGTTGAAATTTGATGCAAAATTAGTATTTTTTCCTATTTCTACAAAACATATGTTACAAATATTGCATTTATCTATGATTTACATTTGACAATCAAAATGTTACAAAATTTTACCACCGGTTATTCTCACGCATATCCCATTTCAACTCGTTGAGACACCGATGCTGTTAAATAATTATAATCAGACACGCCTTACGAAAGCTCATTTGTGCGTGCGATATAATATGTGTAACTTTGCAGTTGGAACTTTTCTAAACAAAAGAATTTATAGAATATAAAACAATAGATATGAAATTCAACATTTCGTCGAAAGCGTTCTACTCAGCGGCTGCAGCTGTCAGCAAAGTGATAAGCAGCAAGAACGCACTCGCTATCCTCGACAATTTTCATCTCTCTGTCAATGCCGAGAACAACATTCTCACAATTACCGGCTCCGATCAGGAGAATGCATTGTCGGCTCGCGTAGACATCGAAGAAGTCAATGGGACAGGCAACGTATGCGTGGAAGCACGCCGTCTCGTAGAATTGCTCAAAGAGCTGCCGGAACAAGGCATAGAGGTAAGCGTAAACGACGACACTCTCGAGATGCAAATCAGCTACCACGCCGGACGCTTCTCTTTTGTATGCCTACCAGGCGAACAATATCCTGAATTCACACCCGACATCAGTGAACAAGCCGTAAGTTTTACGATTGCCACCGAACAGATGATTACCGGCCTTGACAATGCCATGTTCGCCGCTGCCACCGAAGAATACCGACAGGCAATGATGGGTGTACGCTTCGACGTAACTCCAGAAAAGCTGATTTTTGCAGCCACCGATACACGCAAGCTCGTACGCTATACCGACAGCCGCACAGCTCCGGGCGTATCTGCATCCGGCACCCTTCCGACCAAAGCCGCCAGCATAATCAAGAATGTCCTTGGCAGAGACGAATCACTCACCGTCACCATGTATGCCCGTAGCGCGCGTTTGGAAAGCGAGCATATCACATTCCAGCTCACATTCCTTAACGGCAGCTATCCGGATTATAACCGCGTAATCCCGCGCAACAACCCCAACATCCTAACAATCGACCGCACGGCACTTCTGAACGCCGTTCGCCGCGTTGGTATATTCGTCGAGGTTGACGGAGGCCTCGAAAAATTCCGTTTTGCCTCCGATTCTGTCCTTATCAAGAGTAATGACCCGAGCCTTTGCACAAGCGCTCGCGAGCAGGTTCCATGCAACTATTGCGGCAACGACCTTACAATGGGATTCAACGCTTCATATCTTATTGAGATTCTAAATACTCTCCGCACATCAGAAATAGCAATCGAACTCGGCGACGCCACACGTCCGGGAGTATTCAAACCGATGGAAGAAGCTGAGAATACCGAGCTTGTGATGCTTCTGATGCCTATGACTGTCAGCGATTTCTAATTATGAAATTAAAACTGTCTCGTCCACTGGTATTTTTCGACCTCGAAACAACAGGCACAAATATCACTACGGACCGTATCGTCGAAATATCTCTTATCAAACTGATGCCCGACGGCACCATACACGAAAAGACAAGACGTCTCAACCCAGAAATGCACATTCCGGAGACAGCTACAGAAATACACGGTATCACCGACGAGGATGTAGCCGACAAACCTACATTCCGTCAGGTTGCCAACTCTCTTGCTCAACTTCTCACCGGATGTGATATCGCCGGTTACAACAGCAACCGTTTCGATATTCCTCTTCTCGACCAGGAATTTGAGAGAGCACGTATTGATTTCGACCTTTCCAAAGCAAGGATGATTGACGTCCAGACAATCTATCATAAAAAAGAACCCCGCACTCTTGTTGCAGCCTATCGATACTATTGTGACAAGGAATTGGAAGGCGCACACGGCGCGCTTGCCGATACTCGTGCGACAATGGAGGTTCTGTTGGCGCAACTTGAAAAATACGATGATGTACCTTGCGATGTCGGCGCCCTTGCCGAATATGCGTCTCCAAACAGAAACGTAGATATCATGGGACGTCTTATTTTCGATGAGAAAGGGCGGGAAATTATCAATTTCGGCAAACACAAGGGACAAGTTGCCGAAGAAATTCTCGCCAAAGAGCCAGGCTATTATAGCTGGATAATGCAGGGGGATTTTCCTCGAAATACAAAAAATGCGTTCACCCGCATAATGCTGCGGATGAAGAATAAAAAATGAATCAAAACGGCACATGCGATTATGCATGTGCCGACTTTACCATCTCCGGGAAATAGATATTATGACAGGAAAACATATTATCCTTGGCATAACAGGCGGTATAGCCGCCTATAAAAGTGTAGTATTACTACGTCTGCTTATAAAAGCGGGAGCAGAAGTACAGGTTGTTATTACTCCTAACGGCAAAGAATTCATAACACCCGTCACTCTGTCGGCATTATCGGGAAAGCCGGTAATCAGTGATTTTTTTACCGCCAACTCCGGAGAGTGGCACTCTCATGTAGACTTGGGATTATGGGCAGATGCAATGATTGTTGCCCCTGCGACAGCCTCTACAATTGCCAAAATGGCTAATGGTGTTGCTGATAACATGCTTGTCACAACCTATCTTTCTGCTAAATGCCCTGTATTCATCGCTCCCGCAATGGACCTCGACATGATGGCGCACCCATCCACCAAACGCAATCTTCTTACCTTACAAAGCGACGGCGTAAAAATCATAGAACCAGCATCAGGAGAACTCGCAAGCCATCTTGTAGGCAAGGGCCGGATGGAAGAACCTGAACGTATAGCAGACTGCCTGAAAACATTTTTCGAAAACAATAAAAAGAAAAGTCTTGCGGGCAAACACATAATGATTACAGCCGGGCCAACTGTCGAACGTATCGACCCGGTGCGTTTTATCAGTAATTTCTCAAGTGGTAAAATGGGGTTTGAACTTGCAAACGAAGCCGCTCGGCGCGGAGCCGCCGTAACCCTCATTTGCGGACCGGTTGACAAGAATCTTATACTTGCACCGGAGATAATCCGTGTGAATGTAGAAAGTGCCCGCGAGATGCTTGCAGCAGCCCAACAATCATTCAACAAATCCGACATTGCCATAATGGCGGCCGCTGTCGCCGATTATGCGCCAGAAGAGATTCGCGACACAAAAATCAAACGAGAACACGAAGAACTGGATTGCATCCGTCTGGTGAAAAACCCTGACATCGCGAAAACACTCGGAAAGAACAAATCAAACTCTCAAATACTTGTCGGTTTCGCTCTTGAAACAAACAATGGAGAAACAAACGCGCTTGAAAAATTAAAAAGAAAGAATCTCGACATGATTGTACTGAACTCCCTGAGCGATTCTGGCGCCGGATTCGGTACCGATACAAACAAAATCACAATCTACACCTCAAAAGAAGATTCGAGACCGATTAGTTTTGAACTGAAAAGCAAGGCAGAAGTCGCCTCCGATATCTTCGACTGTATTGAGAATCTATGAAGCATACACATTTTACATTAGTACTATTAATAATTATATTGATGCCTTTCATTACAAAGGCACAGGAACTCAATTGTCAGGTTACTGTCAACGCAGATCAGATATCAGGCAGCAAACAGGTTTATGAAACATTGCAACAGGCAATCACCGAATATATGAACACTACTGTATTCACAAATGCTCAGTTTGCAGCCAATGAAAAAATTGAATGCAGAATTTTTATTACAGTAAAAGAGAACAACGACGATGTTCTGTCGGGGGATATACAGGTTCAGTCACTCCGTCCGGTATATAATAGTTCATATACAACCACCCTTATCAATTTCAAAGATACAAAAGTTGAATTCTCCTATCGTGAAAATGAGCCTCTCGTTTTTTCAATAAACAACATGGAGAGCCAACTGACAGCTATTCTCAATTTCTACGCATATCTTATACTCGCTGTCGATTTCGATTCTTTTTCTCCCAATGGAGGCGACCCGTATTTTGAGCGCCTTGCAATGATTGTACAGATGGCACAGTCAAGCGGGGAAAGCGGATGGAAAGCTTTTGAAGACAAGAAAAACCGCAGCGCAGTCCTGGCATCATATACCGATGCCTCTACATCCGGAATACGCGAGCTCAACTATCAGTATCATCGACTCGGACTCGACCAGATGTCGGTTTCTGTAGACAAGGGCAGAGCAATAATAACTGAAAATCTCGAAAGAATCAAGAATATCTATGATGTCGCGCCAATGTCAGTTGCCCTCTCGATGTTCAAGGATGCGAAACTCGACGAACTCGTAAACATTTATTCCAAAGCCCCGGCCGACGAACGTGAAAAAGTGGCTAAAATGCTTGAACCAATCTATCCGACAGACAATGAACGGCTGGAACAATTGAGGAAAGGAGCCGAGAACCAATGATAAAATCTTTGCATATCACTAATTATGCTCTTATTGATGATATTGAGATAGATTTTTCAGAAGGATTCAACATCATCACAGGCGAAACAGGAGCCGGAAAATCTATAATTCTTGGAGCACTTACTTTATTGCTTGGAGGTCGCGCGGATACAAAAGTAATCCGTTGCAGTGATCGAAAATCAGTCATCGAAGCAGTATTCTGCATACGCGATACTACCGGCATCAAGGAACTGCTACTTGAAAATGATTTAGACTCACACAACGACGACGAACTCATTCTGCGGAGAGAACTTGCACCACAAGGTCGCACGCGCGCGTTCATTAATGATACTCCGACAAAACTGCCTCTACTTCGCAGAGTAGCTGAGCGGCTTGTAGACATACACTCACAGCATGAAAACCAATTATTAACACAAGCCGACTATCAGCTCGGAATTCTTGACAGTCTCGCTACCAACGACAAAATCATCATCGAATACCGTAAGGCGTATAACACATTCCGGAATGCATTAAAAGATTTCACTGACACCCGCGACCTTATCCTCCGCAGCCGTGATGACGCCGACTTTGTTCAATTCCAATACGAACAGCTTTCAAAACTGTCTCTCGAGCCGGGAGAACAAATTTCACTTGAACAGGAACGTGAGATTCTTTCCAATGCCGATGAATTGAAAAATAGTCTTTCATTAGCGCTCGATCCACTTGTCAATTTACAGGATAGCGCTGTGTCGCAACTTTCCGCTGCCATTGCAGCCGTTCGGGATCTTGCAGACTCACTCAATGACAATTCTCTTGATTTCAATTCGCTTGCCGACAGACTCGAAACTGCAAGAATCGATATAAGTGATGTTGCATATTCTTTATCACAAACCGATGCCTCAATCGCCGCCGACCCTGAAAGACTTGCAGAAGTGGAAGAACGCCTCGGTGCTCTGTATTCTCTTGAACTCAAGCATCATGTATCGGACGTTGACGCACTGATAGAACTACGTGACAATTTAGGCAAACAGCTCGAGGCTCTTGAAAATGCCGATATGATAATGGCAAAGCTCGAAACAGCGGCCAAACGTGCAAAAAAAGTAGCATGGAATCTGGCTGAGAAATTATCGGGAACAAGAATGAAAGCAGCTGCAGAGTTCTCCGAAAAACTACAGGAACGGGCAAAGCCACTTGGCATGCCGAATTTGCGCTTTGAAGTTTCATTAACAAGAGGAAAACTCGGGCCGGATGGATTCGACCAAATACAGTTCCTTTGTGCATTTAACAAAAATCAAGCACTAATGCCTGTTGGCGACACTGCGTCCGGGGGCGAAATTTCACGCCTCATGCTATCAATAAAGAGTATCGTCGCTGAAAAGATGCACCTCCCAGCCATAATATTCGACGAGGTAGATACTGGCGTTTCCGGAGATATTGCCGTACGCATGGGTGCGCTTATGTCGGAAATAAGCAGATACCTTCAGGTTATTACTATAACACATCTTCCTGGTGTTGCCGCGCTTGGCGACTCACATTATAAAGTATATAAGGAAGACGATGACACATATACCAACACACGAATCAAGACCCTCTCCATCGATGAGCGTGCAGACGAGATCGCTTTCATGATAAGCGGCTCCACAAGTGACGAAACAGCACTCGCCAATGCCCGAACACTACTTAGCAAAGGCTTAAAATACAATAACTGACATGGATAACAACGACTACATATTTGGCATACATTCCGTAATCGAGGCCATCGAAGCCGGACGCACAATTGATAAAATATTAATAAAAAAAGATATTAACGGCGATCTTGCGACGCGCCTTACACAACTTTCGCGACAGCACGGAATTCCGGTACAACGCGTCCCGGTAGAACGTCTCAACCGCTTTACTCGCAAAAATCATCAGGGAGTCGTCGCGCAGATTGCCGCCATAGAATATACAAATCTGTCATCACTTATGCCGACACTATTCGAAGATGGTGTACTGCCTTTCATCGTTGTGCTCGACGGCATTACCGATGTCCGCAATTTCGGTGCCATAGCCCGTACAGCAGAATGCTGCGGTGTAAATGCTATTGTAATTCCTTCGCACGGCAGTGTATCGGTTGGTGCGGATGCAGTGAAGACCTCCGCCGGAGCTTTGCTGCATATTCCAGTTTGCAAGGAAACCTCTACAGTAAGCGCAGTGCGATATCTCCGCGACAGCGGTTGTCAGGTTGTATGCGCAACAGAAAAATCATCCGAGAATTACACACTTGGCAATTATACGACCCCGATAGCCCTCGTCATGGGAGCGGAAGACACCGGCATTTCCGAAGAAATTCTTGCAATGGCCGACACCCGCGCGGCAATTCCTCTTTTTGGAAGCATCGAATCGCTAAATGTAAGCGTAGCCGCCGGAGTAATGATGTACGAGGTTGTTCGTCAACGTCTTGCCGACAACCTTGAAATAATTTGAAATATCTGAATGATATCCATAAACAATCTATCAGTAGAATTCAGCAGTCAAATCCTTTTCGACAACATCAACTACGTTATCAATCCGAAAGACAAGATAGCACTCGTAGGTAAGAATGGTGCCGGAAAATCGACAATGCTGAAAATCATAGCCGGAATACAGAAACCGACATCAGGCAGCGTGGCAGTTCCTACAGACGTAACCATAGGATATCTTCCGCAACAAATGGTGCTTGAGGATACCCTTACGGTCATTGAAGAGGTAAAAAAAGTGTTCTCGCATATCGATGACATGAAGCATAAACTTGAAAACATGTCAACGGAACTATCCGAGCGCACCGACTACGAATCCGACAGTTATCAAGAGCTTATCGAACGAGTAAGCAATCTCACAGAAGAACTCGCCATGGCCTCGACCGATAACTGCGAGGCGGAAATGGAAAAGACATTGATTGGCCTGGGTTTCGTCCGTAGCGATTTTGTCCGCCCGACATCTGAGTTCAGCGGAGGTTGGCGAATGCGTATCGAACTTGCCAAGCTTCTACTCCAGCGTCCAGACGTATTGCTTCTTGATGAACCTACAAACCATCTTGACATAGAATCCATACAATGGCTTGAAAATTTCCTCGTAAGCAAAGCAAAAGCAGTCGTGCTTGTAAGCCATGATCGTGCATTTATCGATAACGTAACCAACCGGACTATAGAAATAAATCTTGGAAGAATTTACGACTATAATGTGAATTACTCCAGATTTGTCGTCCTACGTGATGAACGCATCGAACAGCAGATGCGAGCCTATCGCAATCAACAGAAACAAATTGCAGATACCGAGGAATTCATCGAACGGTTCCGCTACAAAGCAACAAAATCAGTACAGGTTCAGAGTCGTATCAAACAACTCGCGAAAATAGAGCGCATAGAGGTTGACGAGCTTGACAATTCACACCTTAGTCTGCGATTTCCTCCGGCTCCGCGGTCGGGTGATTTCCCTCTGATTGTGGAAGACCTCGGTAAATCCTACGGAGACCACCAGATATTCGATCATGCCACTTTCACCCTGCGCCGAGGTGATAAAGTAGCCTTTGTCGGTAAGAATGGCGAGGGTAAATCGACTCTTGTAAAATGTATTATGGGAGAGATTCAATATACCGGATCATTGCGGCTGGGGCATAATGTGAAAATTGGATATTTTGCACAAAACCAGGCTCAACTTCTTGATGAAGATATTACTGTATTCGATACTATCGACCGTGTAGCCGTCGGAGATATACGTTTGAAAATTCGAGATATCCTCGGTGCTTTCATGTTTGGTGGCGAAGCTTCCGACAAAAAAGTAAAAGTACTTTCCGGTGGAGAGAAAACACGCCTTGCCATGATACGGTTGTTACTTGAACCGGTGAATCTTCTTATCCTTGACGAACCTACCAACCATCTTGACATGCGGAGCAAGGATGTCCTCAAACAGGCTATCAAAGATTTCGATGGAACTGTAATTATCGTCAGCCACGACCGCGAATTCCTTGACGGTCTTGTAGAGAAAGTCTATGAATTCGGAGGTGGCCAGGTTCGCGAATGTCTTGGCGGCATTTATGAGTTTCTGGAAAAGAAAAAACTTGCCTCTCTGCGCGAATTGGAAATTTCAAAACCGTCCGCACCCGATACGCCGCGTCCCAAAAGCACCGAAAAAGCACTTTCCGAGTCTGAACGAGTTATAGAGCATTCTCGTAAACTCACGTATGCAGAGCAGCGCGAACGCGACAAAGCATTAAAACGTGCTACTCGTAAAGTTGAAGAAGCCGAAACTGCTGTAAGTGAACGAGAATCTGCTCTTGCGGAAATAGAGGCGAAAATTGCGGCCGGAGAGACAGCCCCATCAATATTTGAAGCGCATGCCGCCGCTACCAAAGAAATTGAGAATGCCATGAGTATATGGGAGCTGGCTCAAATGGATCTTGACACACTTAAAGAACAATATAACAAATAACCATATCACATTTCTAAAATGAAAAAAAGATTTATTATGATTGCATCCGCAGCCGCACTTGTTGGCACGCTAACAGGCTGCAAGCAACGCCAGGCCGACGCTACTTTCGGTCTGACAGTAAACCTCGACACTACAGTATCAGCAAAAGCAGATTTCTATGATTACGCATGCGGCGGATGGATGAAAGCCAATCCGCTCAAACCGGAATATTCTCGTTTCGGCACATTCGACGAGCTTGGAGAGAATAACCGCAAGCAAATCCGCGACCTCGTAGAAGAACTTGCAGCCAACGAGAATGTAGAGCAGGGCAGTAATGCACAGAAGATACGCGACCTTTATAGGATGGGACTCGACAGCGTCACACTTAACAAGCAGGGCGCAGAGCCCCTGAAGGTTGACCTCGAACTAATCCGAACTACGCCACGCTCCGAGCTACTCGGATTACTTGCAACAATGCCCGGATTAGATGTATTCTTCGGCACAGGTGTTGAAGCAGATCTGAAGAATTCCGACCGCAATGTAATGTATTGGAGCCAGGGTGGCCTCGGCCTCGGGAATCCCGACTATTATACACACCCGGACGACAATAAAAGTGTTCTTGAAGCTTACAATACCTGTCTGCGCACCCTCGCATCTCTTGCCGGATATGACGAAGCATCTGCCACGCGTCTTGCAAAAAACACAATAGCCATAGAAACAGAACTGGCAAACAAACAGTGGACAAACACGCAACTCCGCAACATACCCGCACAATATAATCCGAAATCTGTTGCCGATCTCGACACTAATTATCCTGCAATTGGACTATCCAAGTATTTCAAACTACAGAATCTCGATGTAGACAGCGTAATCGTAGGACAACCCGACTATTATGCAGCTGTAAACGATATCTTCTCCAAAACTGACGAGCAGATTCTCCGAGACTATTTTACAGCTTCCTACCTCAGCTCTGCAGCTCCATACCTGAGCGATGATTTCATTGCTGCAAATTTTGCTCTCAGCAGTGCGATATCCGGTGCAGAACAGATGCAACCCCGATGGAAGCGCGCATTATCAGTTCCCAATGGATTCCTCGGCGAAGCTCTCGGCGAACTATATGTCGGCAAATATTTTCCCGCATCATCGAAAGAACGTATGCTTACACTTGTAGACAACCTACAAAAAGCTCTCGGACAGCATATCGACGGGCTTACATGGATGAGCGACTCTACTAAAGCACGTGCTCAGGAGAAACTTGCCGCCTTCACCGTAAAGATCGGTTATCCCGATAAATGGCGCGATTATTCCGCTTTGACAGTCGATCCGACCCTTCCTTATTGGAATAATATTCAGAACGCTATCCGTTTCAACATCGATTTCAACAATTCAGATTATGGCAAGCCGGTCGACCGTGCCCGTTGGCACATGTCTCCACAAACGGTAAACGCATACTATAATCCGACAACCAACGAAATCTGCT
This sequence comes from uncultured Muribaculaceae bacterium, assembly GCA_910576775.1. Classification (GTDB taxonomy): domain Bacteria; phylum Bacteroidota; class Bacteroidia; order Bacteroidales; family Muribaculaceae; genus CAG-873. The sequence continues at coordinate 23,178 of CAJTJV010000018.1, forward strand.
TCCCTGCCGGTATTCTTCAGCCCCCCTTCTTCGATCCCAATGCCGACGATGCTGTCAACTATGGCGCTATAGGTGTTGTAATCGGTCACGAAATGACTCATGGTTTTGACGATCAAGGACGTCAATTCGACAAAGTCGGTAACCTTGTAGACTGGTGGACTCCCGCCGATGCTGAAGCGTTCAACGCTCTTGCCGACCGCCTTGCCGCACAATTCGACTCAATAGAAGTAGCTCCCGGCGTACATGCCAACGGCCGCCTCACACTTGGTGAAAACATAGCCGACCAAGGAGGACTCCGCGTAGCTAGAACTGCCTATCAGAACTCTCTTGGCGGTGCAGAAGCGCCTGTAATCGACGGCTATCCAGCCGACAAACGCTTCTATCTTGCCTATGCAAACGTATGGGCCGGCAACATCCGCACCGCAGAAATTCTCTCACGAACAAAAGATGACCCACATTCTCTGGGACGTTGGCGCGTCAATGCAACTCTACGAAACATCGCACCCTTCTTCGAAGCATTCGACATTACCGAAGGAGACGCAATGTTCCTTCCGGAAACCGAACGTGTGGTAATTTGGTAAGAATATTTCACTTAATCTATAAAAGGAGCTCCGCCATGCGGGGTTCCTTTTTATTTGCGTGTAACGAACCTTTGGCACTTGCGGGAGTTATAATAGTGTACGCACGTAGCGCACATAGAGTTCTCCACATAATCAACATGCTAACTATCCATTCTCCATCCTTATGTTACACTGGTTACTGGACACGATGCTAAAATATCCATCTGTCCCTATTTTCCTTACAATCGGACTGGGTTTCTACCTCGGAAAATTCCGATACAAGACTTTCGCCCTCGGCACTGTTACATCGGTGCTTCTTGTAGGCGTCGCCATTGGCTATCTGATTAATCGTTACGCAGGTACTCCCGTAACTATCGGCGCGCCACTCAAATCGCTATTCTTCCTTATATTTCTATTCGCCATTGGCTACAAATGCGGCCCTCAATTTGTAGCCGCAATCCGCGGACAAGGCGTTAAACAAGTTATATTCGCTGTTGTGGTTTGTGCGCTGTGCCTATTGGTTACATGGGGCTGCGCCAAAATCATGCATTATAACGCAGCCCTCTCAACAGGTCTTTTCGCAGGCGCACAGACAATTTCTGCGGTTATCGGGGTCGGAACCGATACCATAAACAGTCTCCCAGATGTTGATGCCGCAACAAAAAAAGCTTGGATTGATCTTATTCCGGTAGGCTATGCTGTTACTTATGTATTTGGTACAATTGGTTCTGCATATATCCTCGGCAGCCTGGGGCCAGCCATGCTCGGAGGCCTAAAGAAAGTGCGTCAGATGACAAAAGACTATGAGCAGACTCTCAATCACTCTACGCTATCCGACGACCCTGCATTTATCGACGGGAACCGCCCTATAAGTTTCCGTGCCTACAAGATAACCGCATCACGATTCAACACACCTCAAACTGTCGCAGAAACTGAAGAATACCTCCACAATGAAGGCAGACGCCTATTCGTAGAACGTATTCGACGAGCCTCAGATGGACAGATTGTTTCACCGACCCCTTCCATGACTGTTGCAGCAGGAGATGAAATAGTTCTATCAGGCCGTCATGAATTCATTATCGGCGACGAAAGCTGGCTCGGCCCGGAGGTCGACGACTCTGCTCTCCTTACCTTCAATGTTGAAAAAACACGTGTGATGGTGACAAAAAAGACTGCCGGACTTACAGTAGACGCTCTGCGTGCCAAACCATTCATGTATGGCGTTGTAATCGGAAGCATAAGCCGCCAAGGCGGTATCGAGATCCCGGTGTTAGCACAAACAAAATTAATGCAGGGTGATATGCTCACAATAGCCGGCCTGCCGCAGGAGGTCTCGGCCGCTGTAGGGCAAATAGGTATCGAAGAAAAGCCAACCAATGTAACAGACCTCGTTTTTGTATCACTTGCCATAGTCATAGGCTGTATCGTTGGTGCCCTTACCCTTGACGTTCACAATATCCCTATTAGTCTGTCCACATCGGGAGGTGCACTTATTGCCGGCCTGTTCTTCGGTTGGTTACGCACAAAACGTCCATCTGTAGGAATTATTCCCGAATCATCATTATGGTTGATGCAGAATCTCGGTCTTAACATGTTCATTGCTGTAATCGGTATCCAGTGCGGCCCGACATTCTTTTCCGGACTCCAACAGGTAGGATGGTCATTCTTCCTTGTCGGTATAGTTGCAACATCTGTTCCTCTTCTCCTGGCAATGTGGCTTGGCGACAAAATATTTAAATTTCACCCTGCAATCAATCTTGGCTGCTGCGCCGGCGGTCGTACCACAACTGCCGCTCTCGGTGCTATAACGGCATCCCTCGGAAGCTCAGTACCTGCGCTCGGATATACCATTACTTATGCCATCGGCAACACTCTGCTTATTCTTATGGGCGTTGCAATGGTGCTGATGTGCATCTGATATCATTTATAAACATAAACTACTAATACTCGAAATCATGACTATTCCCCAAAATCCGGAAAACCGCGACTATGAAAGGGCGCTCGCCAAAATGAGCCCATTCGAAATCAAAGGTACCCTAATCAGCCTCGCTGAAAAAGACGACCAATGCTCCACGGCAACATTTCTTAATGCAGGCCGAGGTAATCCCAACTGGCTTCTCTCGCGTCCGCGTGCCGCTTTTTTCCTTCTCGGTGAATTCGCCCTTTCAGAAGCCGCCCGTAAAGTTTACGACGCTCCCCTCGGCATAGTAGCATCACCTACACAACGTGGAATATCCGAGCGGTTTATCTCTTTCCTTGATTCACGCAAGAATAGTGACGGTGCCGAAGAACTTTCAAGTTACTACAAATATATGACCGGTATACACGAGGTGGACCCCGACGCTTTCGTATTCGAAATGGTGGACGGAATCCTCGGCGACCATTATCCTACTCCCCCACGTGCCCTTAAATATTCCGAGATGATAGTCCGGGATTACCTCCGTTGGGCCATGGGCGGAAAGGATGACCCTACTGTATTTGACCTTTTCCCAACAGAAGGCTCCACGGCAGGCATGTGTTATGCTTTTGAAACACTAAAACAGAATTTTCTGCTCAACAAAGGTGATAAACTCGCATTACTCACCCCGTGTTTCACTCCTTATCTTGAAATACCTCAACTTGCTCAATTCGGACTTGAGATTGTAACAGTCTCCGCAAATAAGATTGAAAAAGACGGCTACCATGACTGGCAATATCCTACGGAAGAACTTGACAAGCTGCGCGACCCATCCATAAAAGCCGTTTGCATCACCAACCCGTCAAATCCACCAAGCGTATGTCTTGCTCCCAACGTACTTGAGACACTTGTAGACATTGTCAAAAAAGACAATCCGCACCTTATGATTATAACTGACGATGTCTACGGTACTTTTGTCGAAGGTTTCCGCTCTCTTATGTATGTATTACCATATAACACGATGTGTCTATACTCGTTCTCGAAATATTTTGGAGCTACAGGATGGCGTGTCGCCGCTATGGCAATACGTAGCGACAGTAATGTCTTCGACGACCTTATTGCCGAGCTGCCAGAAGACCGCAAGACAGCATTGGCAAAACGGTACGCTTCGTTGACACTCAACCCATCATCAATTAAATTCATTGATAGACTCGTTGCCGACTCTCGCTTGGTGGGTCTCAACCATACAGCAGGTCTCTCATGCCCTCAGCAAATCCAGATGGCATTATTCGCTTCGTTCGCTTACTTGCGCCATGCCGAATTACAACCGCGACTGATAGAAATGATTCACCGACGTCTCAACAATCTATGGAGCACAACAGGCTTCAAATTGCTGCCTGATCCCAATCGAGCCGGTTATTACAGCGAAATCGACATCATGGTATGGGCGAAAAAATTCTATGGTGATGATTTTACAGCATATCTCGAAGCCAATTACGAACCTCTTGATTTCGTAATACGCCTGGCAGACGAGACATCTGTAGTACTTCTCAACGGCGACGGCTTTGATGGTCCCGCATGGTCTGTACGCGCCTCACTCGCCAACCTTGACGAGGATGCATATCTGCGCATCGGCAAGGCAATCCGCAAAATACTCGACGGCTATCACGAAGCATATATAGAATCAAAGAAATAAATTCTGACGCACATGAGGCTGTGCCGTAAAACCTTAATTCCGACACAGCCTCATGCATACCGATAAGCCCTATGTAGCGACAGATATAGTCTCCAAAGGTTAAGTCATCGTTTTAGCGTTTAGCCAAAGATTAAGAATATATAAAAGCACCCAATTTCAACCTTTTGGGTGTAAAATTGGGTGCTGATGCTGTAATTGACTGATTTACAGTCTTATTGGCGGAGAGGACGAGATTCGAACTCGTGGTAGGATTACTCCTACGTCAGTTTAGCAAACTGGTGGTTTCAGCCACTCACCCACCTCTCCTTGCACTGAGGAAAATTTCCCTTTTGCGAGTGCAAAGTTATGATGTTTTATTGAATCATCCAAATTTTTCTTTGAATTTTTGAAATAATTCTACGGCGACACGCGACAACCACTAATGGGACAAGCCTCGCGGAGCAGCCCACTCTTACTATAATCTATAAACCAATTTTAATTCATCATCATATTCCGGCTCGGTTGCGTTTTAGCCCTGAGTATGGTGATATCGTATGCTGTGAGTGCACTTACTACTGATAGGAAGGCTGCGATAATCCATGTGAGTATATTATAGCTTAGAAATAATATATCGGGACCGAATTGCGGTATCGATAACTTGAATGTCCGGACAATGTTGTCGGTATACGGCATCAGAAGCATGAATACTACGCCGGTGATGAATCCGGCGAGAGCCGCTATGATGACGGCTTTCTTGCTCCTTTTTCTCATCTCGAGATTGTGCTGCCGGATAAATTCGACTTTGTCGAGGCTGTCCTCCAGTTTCGACATGAAACACGAATCGGGTGAAAGATTCGGGTGGAAATCGTTGAAAAGTTCTTTTAATTTATCGTCTTCCATAGAATCAACGTTAGTAGGATTGTAGATTCATCATAGTCCTGAGGTGATTGCGTCCTCTTGAAAGGTATTGCTTCACGGCATTTTCCGAGGCTTCTGTGATAACCGCTATCTCTTTTATTGAGTAGCCCTCCATGTAGAAAAGAAGAATCGAAGAACGCTCTTTGTCCGGCAGTCTGTCGAGCGATGCATACAAGTCCTGATAGCGGAATGCTCCGTCGGATGTTTTATCACTTGTAATTGCAGCCGCTTCGTCATATCCTACAGTCTGTTTTTGAGCTCGACGGTGATTGAGAAAGGTATTATAACCTATGCGATAAATCCAGGCGTTGAAACTATCGGCATTGCGGAAACCTTCGCTGGAAAGATAGGCTTTTATAAGTGTCTCCTGGGCAATATCATCGGCAAGTAGCGAATCACCGCAGCAGAGAGCCGTCAAAAAGCGCCTGAGTGCTTTCTGACAAGCCTCTGCATGGGTTATGAACTGTTGCCGGTCCATTCTTATTTAGTTTCGGTACAGTCTATTTGCTTGCGCGTTACAAAGAAAACGATAAGGAAACTGATGCCGATGGCAAGGCTTATCATTCCGGACAAGAATGGGAAGGTTACTTGGTCGTCGTTAAATTCCGCACCGTTGAACAGTCCGACACATCCGGTTATTGCAAGGCCGATACCGGCGAGTGTGAAAATGCATCCATTGAGAAGGCGTCGGTTGAGAATCTCGCGGGGTGTTCTTTGGGGCTTGTTGAGTGCTTCTGCAAGTTTGTCCGTATCAATATTGTTGTTTGCCTCAATTGCTTTGATGAGTATTTCAGTTCGCTTGTTGTCGTTGTTGATTTTCTGGTGTGTGATAATATATACAATCATAACGGGCAACACAACGCAGATAGAGATCGGTACTAAGAGTCCTATTAATTCATCCATGATTTTTATTTTGAATTATTTGTTAATGTTATTTTTGAGATATCTCGTATATAAGACACATAATGCAGTTGAAAGGTGACAGAATTTTCAAAATTTTTACAAAGATACTCGGCAGGTATTGTTTTTACAAGGCTGACAGGCAGTTTGTATATACTGGAAATAAAGATTCTCTTTATTCTGTATTCAGATAAACACATGGGGCGAACTACCATTTTCACACAAAAATATACCAATATTACTGAAATGATTTTCAGGTATTTGGCGTTTTGGATATTGTAGTTATATTTGCATGCAAAACGAATATATAATGAAACAAATTGCTCTCGTAACAGGAATCGTATTATTAGCATTCGATATTATGGCACAGCAAAAAATTGTACAGACTGCAGGGCATGAGCGCCTCGGTAATTTTGCCCCTGAGTTTGCCCGTCTCAATGATGATATTCTTTTTGGAGAGGTTTGGAGTCGCAACGATTTTCTGTCTCTTCGAGACAGAAGTCTTGTGACAATAACATGCCTTATCTCGCAGGGGCTTACAGATTCTTCTTTGAAATATCATTTGCAATCTGCAAAAGAAAATGGTATCACGCGTACGGAAATCGCCGAAATCATAACCCATATAGCATTTTATGCGGGCTGGCCTAAAGCATGGGCCGCCTTCAATATGGCTAAAGAAGTGTGGGCTGATGATGTAGTCGGAAATGATGCAAAGGCAGAATACCAGCGCAGTATAATCTTCCCAATCGGGGAACCCAATGATGCATATGCACGATATTTTGTAGGACAGAGCTATCTCGCTCCAGTGTCGAAAGAACAGATTTCATTCGCCAACGTTACATTCGAGCCGCGTTGCCGTAATAACTGGCATATCCATCATGCTTCCGAAGGTGGTGGGCAAATGCTTGTCGGAGTCGGCGGCAGGGGATGGTATCAGGAAGAAGGAAAGTCTGCGGTAGAAATCCTTCCAGGTACTGTAATCAATATTCCTGCCAACGTTAAGCACTGGCATGGAGCTGCAAAAGATTCATGGTTTTCGCACCTCGCCTTCGGAGTACAGGGAAAAGACACAACCACCGAGTGGTGCGAACCTGTCACCGATGAGGAATATGATAAACTAGAATAGTGGCGTAAAAACTATAATGATATCCGCGGCTGTAACCTATACCGCCGCGGATATTTATATGTTGTTTATTTTGTTCCGAATATATTGTTGAGCCATTTGTCTAAAAGGCATGTACGTACCGCAACATCAAGTATCGTGAAGCGGCGACGTATGCATTGTGCCCTCACTACGCTGTCACGCAGACGCTCGCGGCTTATGCCTATTTGCTCCGGACGCACCGGTGCACCTACTGCTGCAAGGCGCTGTCGTGCGTCTTCGAGAGGTATAAGTTGATGCTTGAGACGCTTTTTGATTGCCAGCCATCTGTCGCGGAGGGTTTCGAGTTGTCTGCGCAGAGCTTGTCGGTCTATATATTTCGCTTCAATCTCGGTTGCGCCGATTGTCGGGAAATCCGTATTCCGGAAAAGGTCGAGTGCTTTTTCTTTGGCATCTTCAAGAGTTGGCCATGCTTCGACGCAGCTGTTGATATCGAGATGCTCGATATCTTCATTGAGCAGTTGTTCATACAATGCGGTCGATGTGAGCAACCCTATGCTGACCTGGAACCCGTGCGATGGCATTGTTCCGTCGGCCATGGTGTGGTGCTCCATGTTCCATAGATGCGAGAACTGATGGTCGGCACCGCTGGCGGGACGGCTCGTCTGGTGGGCCTGCATGGCGAAGCCGCTCATTACCAGACCTTCGATGAGCCGGTGTATGGCCTCCTTGTCGCCGGATTTAATCTTGTCGGGATCGGAAAGCGCGGTTTTCAGACTATTCTGTACGAGGCCGAATGAAAATTCGTCGATAGGCTCTACGCCGAGTTCCTCGGAGATTATCCAGTCGGCGCCGGCGGGAATCTTGGCGAACAGGTCCGCATAGCCGCTGGCTGTCATCTCAACGGGGGCTTCGGCGATGATGGCAGTGTCGGCAACGAGTGCCAGCGGGGCAGGGCAGTTGAAGGTCTGTTTGGCGCCGTCTTTTGTTATGGATGCGCCGTATGCCGTGTAGCCGTCCATCGACGCGGCGGTTGCGACAGTCATGTAACGTCGTCCGGAATGTGAGGACGAAAGCTTGACAAGGTCGTTTATCGTACCGGAACCGACGGCAATTCCGATTGCAGCCGTCTCTGAGAATACTTTGTCAAGTTCTTCGATGTATTTCCATTCGGCGTGCATGTCGGCATCGGTAAAGATATGGGGAGCATCAGGGTTCAGTCCTGCTGCTATCAGGTTTTCGTTAACAATTTTACCGGCGAGCTCCCATGTTGTGGTATCTGCCACGACAATAGGTCGCATTCCGGGGAACATGCGTTTGAAAGTGTCGGCCACGGAGGTGAGTGCTCCGTCGGCAATTAAGAGTGCTTTGGTGTCTGAAGCTCGTTCAAGAGCCTGTTCTATAGCTGTCATTTCGATTATGCTGTTAAAAAATTATTTTTTCTCCCCAAACGGGAACTATAGCGCCCTCGCGCCCGAGGAACATCGCTTTGCGGATGGCTTCGACATAAGGTATGCGGTAGATGCCGCTGCCGGGATATTTTGCGGGATGTCCCATTTCAAGAACGTGGGAAAGCAGCACATAGTCCGGATCGAGTTTTTTCGCGGCCTTGCGCAGACGCAGACCGACGGTGGTATGCGGGATAAACAGGTCTATATCCTTTGTCTTTTCAAGTTCGGTGTAGTCATAGGCATCGCCACTATGGAAAATCACTTTGTTGCGGGTATCGCGGCCGCAGTCAATCTGGTAATATGTGACAATATTGCTTTTCGGACCGTGATGGACGCGCCTGGCGACAATCTCGATGTCTCCGACAGGTTTGAAGACAGCCTCGTCATCCAGCTTATAGCCGTTGTCGAGAAAGTTGGAGTAGACCGGTTTGCCGGCATCGGCCATTGCTTTGTTGAGTTTGTCGGTATAATGGTCTCCGTGCGGATGGGTGATGCACAGAAATTCAATGTAAGGAACAAGTTTCTCGGCATATTTGTGGTTCAGGTCTATGCCGAAGCAATGCTTTGGTGTTTTGACAACGTACCCCATGTTGTAGAGATGCCATATGGCAATGTGTCCGTAGGAAACCTGTTCTTCGGGAATCTCGCGCAGGAGTCTGTTTAATGCTTCGTTGTAAAAGCCTAATATACTGTTGGCTTCCATTCTTTTCTCTTCAATTGAATCATTGCATTTCAGATATGGAATGAAATTGTCGCAACGGTCGAAATAGTATTGCAGATCAGTCATAAGTTCCATGCGGGAATCATTTAAATCGAAACATGATGTCTCGTTCCATAATCTGTTCGTCATTGATTCGACCGATTTGAGATTCTTTTGTGCGCCGGCACTGAAAACCGTTAGTGTTGCTGCGGATACCACGCACGAGAGGATAGTAAGAAAACGTTTCATCTTGGATATTGATTTATTTGGTAAGCAGTCCGATTACAGGCTCGAGAGCATTTGCATATATCGAAAAGCCAAGGTCGGTGAAATGTGTGTTGTCGACCGTTGCTTCGTTATTGCCACCAAGCACATTGGCACCTTCAAAATAATACAGGTGATTGTCACGTTCTTTCAACCTGAGATATATGGATTTTAGTACCCGGTTCTTGTCTTTTACAGCAGTCCTGTTTTTTATATTGAACCGTGTTGAGGGAAAAATCGGACTCTCGACAAGGAGTATGGGCGTTTGGGGATGTGCCGTGCGTATTATTCCTATAAAATTCTCCATTTTTTTTGCTACCAGGTCGGCCGGACAGTTCGGAAGAGGGTCGATGACGAATAGAGATGCGTCGGCCTGCGCCATAAGGCGTGCTATCTCGGGGTCGAGCAAGGCGTTGCCGCTGAAGCCGAGATTTATTATTTCGTGCTGTAGGTTGCGCATCAGTATATTTGTGTGCGCCATTCCGGGACGCGACGCGCATCCGCCCTGCAGAATGCTTGTGCCGTACATTACAATCGGCTTTTCGCGGCGGGGAAGATTTACGGCAGGAGGAAGAAGACGAGCGTTCCTGTCGATGCCGATTTCAAGCGAATCTACGCCGTTGTATAGCGAGAGATAGAGCATATATTCGCGCATTCTCGGTTCCATGTCACGCATTATTTCCGCGTCTGTGCGTGTATTTCTCGTATTGGGACGGGCGCTACCGAGAGTAGTCCAGGTGGAATCGTCTTCAAGGACATAAAGGTCGAGTCCGCGGCTTCCGGTAGCAGACATGTGGTTCATGTACGATATGTTGTCCGATGTCCATCGGGCATTTATATTTGAGGCGTCGCTTCTGAATCTGATTGCTATTCCGGCAGAGTTTTGTCCGAGATTCCATACAGCTTTTCGCGCTACGTTATTGAGCGAGTCCGGCAGCCGGGAATAGGGATTGGATGCATCCGGGGCGAGCGTGCCAAGCCGGGGCAGTTCGCTGAGATTATAATATTGCAGCTTCGGTCCGTTTTCCTTGGCAAGAGATGTAAATGCAGTTAAAGAAATTGCTGCTACGGAAATAATGAATTTAATGGCTCTCATTACTGATTCTTATAAAAGGACAATCATTTTTGCCTGTCCAGTGATATAGATATAATGTTGAACTTTGTTCAGGTCGAGTTGAATGATGAGATATATAAAACAGGCCGTTGCCTATGTGGCACAGACCTGTGGATCCATATCTGAAATTCCATCCGCGGATTCCTGTAGTAGGATCTTTCAAACCGGCATTTTTGAGTGGCAGGACATATTGTACCTCATTGTTGTCGTAGCCACGTAGTTCTTCTTCTACGGCCGGTTTGTCGAGGTCGATTGCAAACAGAGTGTAATTGGGAAAGCCTTTCTTTATTCCCTTGTATACTGCGGCGAGCAAAGTATTGTCGGTATCATTATAGCAGAGATTCTGTATACCCCACGACGTATTGCCTGTATATACAAAATATCGGCCGAGCGGTTTGCGGTGCTCGATGTCGTAGCAGTTAAGCACTTGATAATCGTTGTCAGTGCGGGTGGAATCGGCATAAATACCGTAAGCTACATAGAGTATTTTTTTGCCGTCGGTTTTGCCGGGTAACGGTGCAAATGCAATTCCGTCAATGCCTGAGCATCCGTAACGGTGTTCTACTGTTTTTCCTCCATTTGAGACTTTGGCATAGTAATCGGCGGCGACCTCCGGCAGTTCGATTGTCTCCATTATGTCTTTGGCGGGCATATTTGGTTGGGTAATCTTTTTAGGGTCGAAAACCGCTATATAGAATTTGCTCCGGCGTTTTTTTGCTTCTTCGCCCGCTATTCCGGTACCGATAATATCGTTTTTGTATTCGATGGACGCATATATCTTCCCGTCGGCAGGATTGAAGGCCATGCATCCGAGATGTCCTGTCAGACCGTCGACGCTGCCAAGCAGGTGTCCGTTCATATCTGTTTTGACAAGACGCGTGGTAAACGAGAAGAACACAGTGCCGTTTTTAAGGTCGACGGCGATGCCTTGCACGTGGTGATTGCCTTGCAATCCGGAATAAATGGAATCCGGCAGAGAAAATTTATTTCCGGCAAATGCGCACGCGGAAATACATAGTAATAATAGTGTTGATAACAGTCGTTTCATTGGTATTAGTCATTATGATAGACAAAATAAAAGTTAATTCAAAAATTATTGTCCGTCATGACTGTTGCGAGCTAAAAAACAAAATAAGGCTTAAAATCGGGCCAAGAGAACCTCTTATGGTTTTCAACGCAAGTTCGATATGCTTCTCCACTGTTCGAGTGGATAGTCCGAGGCGACGTGCTATTTCGGATGGTGTCAGATGTTCGAAGCGGTTCATCTTGAAAATTTCGCGTCGGCGCTCCGGAAGCTTGTTTTCAATGATGTTCAGCAAGAGAGCATAGAGGTCGTTGAAATCGAATTCATTGTTGACTGTTTCCTCTTTTACGGTTTCGTCGCCACTTGCCAAAGGGTGCATGCGTGTATAGCGGATGTAATTGAGAATTTCGTTCCGCGTCAGCACAAAGAGGTAAGTTACTATTGATATGTTTTCGTCGAGAGTCAGACGGTTCATCCATAATTTCATAAATACATTTTGCAATATGTCCTCGGCCTGGTGCTGGTCGTGGATCAGGCGATAGGTATATGCACGGAAACGAGGATAGTATTTACGTAGTAATTTCTCGAAACACGTTTCGTCTCCATACTTCAGCCCTATTATCAGTATGCGGTCTGGTTTCTCGTCTGTTTTCATCTCTTTAAGAGAACACAATCGAATGGGTGAATACGTAAAAATAAATATTTTTTTAATTTTTCGTTTGTTTTTTACGTAAATATTTGTCGTCGCGTGTACTCTTTTTGTAAGAAGATGCAAATTAGTAATGGACAAGACACAGTTTGAAAACTATTTCACCGGAAATTGTTCGGCAGACGAGAGCCGTGATGTTGAACAGTGGATTAACGATAATATCGAGACCGATGAATTTGCGCGATTGAGCCGTGAGATGCTTGAGGATATGCCTATTGATGATCCTGCCGAGGCTCGTCGGGTATATCGCCATCTTAAAAGGAGAATTGCATCTACTTATGGTTTTTCGGCAGTAACACAGTGGAATAAGATATTCAAGCGGGCTGCAGGCATTGTTGCGGTAGCCGTTGTCGCTTTCGGCTCGGCGATGTTTGTCTCTAAAAATGTATGGGAGCAGTCGATTCCGGAAACCGTTTATCCGGATTTCGTACAGCAGTATTGCCGTCGGGGTACCAATATGAAGGTACAGTTGCCTGATTCGACAATGGTAACTCTCTTTGGCGACAGCCGTCTTGTCTACGACCGTAACAGTTTTGACTCCAGTCGCAGGGTATGGTTGTTCGGTGATGCTTTTTTTGATGTCATGCATCGTGACGGCACCGCTTTCGATGTGAAATGTATAAATACCGACATACGTGTTCTTGGTACAAGTTTCGAGGTTCTTTCTCACGATGCCGATGATAATTTTGAAGTATCGCTTTATGAAGGCGCTGTTCGTCTTACGCCGAGCTATAACGGGCGTAGCGATACTCTCCGCCTGCACCCGGGCGATATGGTGCGCATAGATAAACTTTCAGGTACTATTACACACCATACAATGCCTTGGATTGAGAAAGACACTGCAAATGTTGTGTATATAGGGTCGAAAGTCACTGACATCCTTTCGCGTCTTGAAAGACGTTATGACAAATCAATTATTCTGTACGACGAGTCCAGGATAGTGTCTGAAACACGCTTGAATCTTATTTATCATCCTACAGATTCTCTTGAGACTATTCTTTCGGCAATATGCGAGTTCTCAAATCTTGAAATGTTCCGTCAGGGCAATGACATTCAGTTAAAACATAAACAATGAAAAGTATCAGGTTTATTATTTTGATGTTTGTTACCGCCGTTGCATTTGTATCGCTTTCATGCAGGAGCGATGAGCCCGAATCCACGTCTGTTTCAAAGGAGACTCCCGCAGTTGAGGGAGATTCGGTTGTAAAGCTGCTGTATTGGAATCTGCAATGCGGAATGTGGGCAGACCAGGCCAACAACTATGATAACTTTGTTGCCTGGGTGAAGGCTCAGAAGCCTGATATCTGTGTATGGAATGAAGGAGAAACTACGTTCGACAACGGTGTATTCGACTGGAGTACGCGTGCCGAAGAGAAATATCTGCCGGAACATTGGCCGGAACTTGCCGCGCGATACGGACATGATTATGTGATGGTAAATCCTGTAGACAAAGGACTGGTTACCACATCGAGATTCCCTTTTGAACGGGAGAAAGACATATATCCCGACCGCCCGAAAGTGGAAATCCGCAGTGGTTCAACCATCTATAAATTCAATATAGCCAATGAAACTTTGCACTTCGTCACGCTCCATCTGTGGCCGCAACATTATGATCCTTATGTAGCTAAAGCAGATAGGGAAAAGAGTAGGGCAGAGCATGGCGGCGACTTTTTCAGGCTGAAGGAAATCAGTACTCTGTGCGATACCACCATCAATAACCGGCCTGGTACCGATAAGGAAAACTGGATAATGCTCGGTGATTTCAATGCCCGTTCTCCGCTTGATAATAGTGTTTATGGCTACAGTCTTGATGCACCCGCTCTGAAATGTATATCGTATGTTTTGAATAGCACACCTTATATTGACGCTGTACATCATATGCATCCCAACGAGTTTATTACTTCAACATATGACTGGAATCACCGCATAGATTTTGTGTTCTGTACGCCGCCGCTGATGCGACGTGTCATAAGTGCGGATATCGTCAAAGATTATTATACAAATATAAAGTCTCTCGATGATTTGTACCCGGGGCAATACGCGCGTACCCCATCAGATCATTATCCCATAATTCTTAGAATCGATATGAACGAGTAATCACCAAACAACCAATCGAATCATCCTTAAATTCAAAACCAATTAATCAATCTATCCCATGCCACAAATTATCAATAAAACAGGATTGCTGCTTATTGCATTTCTGATTTTGGCATCGACAGGACTGAGAGCACAGAATAAAACTGTGACAATCAAAGTTGACAATGCTCCTGTCAGTACGGTGCTCGCCCAGATTGTAAAGCAGACAGGATATCTTTTCGTCTATGAAGAGTCGGACATTGACACAAGCCGGAAAGTGAGCCTTGATGTGAAGGATACTCCTACCACACAGGTGCTTCATACCATCTTCCCGTCAAGTACGACTGTGAAATGGACTTTGAAAGGACACAATATAACTCTTACCACAAAGAATCATAAAAAGAACCATAAAACAGAGAAAAAAGGAGGCAAACGGACAATCAGTGGTTCTGTTAAGGACGGCAAGGATGGCGAGCCGCTTATTGGTGCCGTTGTCCGTGTTCAGGGCGGCGATCGATCGGAAGCAGTCATGGTTGATGTCGACGGTAATTTTACTATCAATGTCGATGACAGTGATGGCAAGAAACCGGTTCTTGAGGTGTCGTATGTTGGCTATAAACCACGAGAAGTGCCTGTTGGAGGTATCACCAATATAGACATTGATATGACCGGAGCAAGCAATTCTCTCGATGAGGTGATTGTAGTAGGCTCCGGTACCCAGAAGAAAGTGTCGGTTACGGGTGCTATCAGTACAGTGGCAGGCATTGACTTGAAAATGCCGTCGGCCACTCTTTCCCGTGCCATCGGCGGTCGAATCGCCGGCGTAATAACCAAGCAGACAAGCGGTGAACCGGGCACAGGCTCCGATTTTTATATCCGCGGCATTTCTACTTTCGGAGGCAAGACCACACCTCTTATTCTTCTTGACGATGTGGAGATTAATTCCACCGATCTTGATTTCATCCCCGCTGAGAATATAGAAAGTTTCACTGTTCTTAAAGATGCTTCCGCTACAGCAATTTATGGCGCGCGTGGTGCGAACGGTGTTATGATTGTCACTACCAAAGGAGGCGAGTTCAACTCCAAGACAAAAATCAATGTCAATGTAGAGAATACCGTCAATTTCATAAACAATGCTCCGGAGTTTATCGGTGCGGTGGATTTTATGAACTATTATAATGCTGCTGCAAGTTTCCGCAATCGCGGTCGGCAATACAGTGATGTTGCGATCGAGCGTACGGTATCGGGCGTCAATCCATATCTTTATCCGGATGTGAACTGGACGAAAGAATTGCTTCGCGACTGGAGTATGCGTCAGCGTGCCAATCTTAATGTTTCCGGTGGCGGTTCCAAAGCCAAATACTATATGTCGCTTGAGTTCCAGCATGAGAATGGCCTCCAGAAAACAGACAGACTGTATTCGTGGAACAACAACCAGCAGCTGTATAATTACACTTTCCAGAATAATATCAGTTACAAGCTGACGTCTACGACTAACGTGTCGCTTAACATGAATACACAGATACGTCAGCAGTCACATCCCAACTTTGCTTCAGAAACAACCATAGGATGGATAGGCAAGAAGGCGAACCCGGTAGATTTTCCCGTATATTACCCCAATGGGCCGGACGGAAGCATCCGTTATGCGTCAAGACGAGTGAGCTCGGGATATCTTACAAACCCCAAAGCCGAAATGAACCGTACGTGGTATCAGGAAAATACCAATACAGTCAATGCGGTTCTGAAAGTAGATCAGGATCTGTCGTTTATCACTAAAGGTCTGAAACTCAATGCCTGGGTAAACTGGAAAAATTATTCAAAGGATTGGGTCGGCCGTGAGATAACTCCATATATATATTATATGCCCGTTGATGACTCAACAGATCCTGAGGCTCCAATCAACCCTATAGTACAGAATCCTGATGCGAGCCAGTTCGTAACTCTCAGTGGAAGCCATCCAACAGGGAACCATACATTCGAAATGCAGGCCAATGTAAATTGGGCACGCCGTTTTGGAGAACACGACATAACTGCAATGGCAATGTATCGTATGCGTGAGTACCGTGGCAATGAATCGGTATATCCGAAGCGAAATCAGGGCGTGTCCGGACGTGTCACATATAATTATGATTACCGCTACCTGTTCGAGTTTAATTTCGGCTATAACGGTACCGAACGTCTTCACAAAAGCCATCGTTTCGGATTTTTCCCGGCAGCGTCAATAGGCTGGGTAATGAGTGGCGAATCATTCTGGGAGCCGCTGCGCAAAACTATAACTCACGTAAAGCTACGCGGTTCATACGGCCTCGTAGGCTCTGATGAGCTTGCCAGCCCAAATGGCACCTACTTTCTCTATCAGGACCTGATTTATCACGACAAGATAAATTTCTGGACGTGGTATTCCGGTGACGGCGATAACTCTTACACCGGCGGTGGTCCTCTCCTGCGTTACTACGCCCTTACTGACGTTGTTTGGGAAAAGAGCAGAAAACTCGATATAGGTCTTGATATGACTTTCTGGGGTAAAATGTTCCTCACACTTGAGTATTTCCGCGAAGACCGCTACGATATCTTTATGGAACGAGCATCCTGGCCGTGGTCTTTGGGTTATGGCATGGCAATTCCATGGGGCAATATCGGCAAAGCTCTTAACCAAGGATTTGAGGCAAGTCTGAATCTTAATCATGCAATCAACAAGGATCTTTCTTTTTCGGTGCAGGCCAATCTTACTTATGCGCAGAATAAGTTTGTCTATAAGGATGAACCAAACTATGAATATCCTTGGAAACGCGTCACCGGTGAACCTCTCGACGGCTACCGTATAGAAGGTTATGTAGCAGAAGGTCTTTTCACCTCTCAGGAGGAAATAGATAACAGCCCTGTACAACAGGTTGGTACATCGACTGTAAAAGTGGGCGATATCAAATACCGGGATCTTAACGGAGACGGCAAGATCAATGCTGACGACAAGACAATGATTTCCAAATATGGCAAGAATCCGCGTCTTATGTACGGTTTCGGTGGTACTGTAAATTGGAAAAAATGGGATTTCGGTTTCTTCTTCACAGGTACCGGCTGTCGTAAGATCAGCATTGCAGGAACCATGGATCCCGTGCAAGCTGCCAACGGACAGAATCTAAACGTATTCAAATGGGTGCATGAGAATTATTTCGACCCTGACAAAGGTAATTTCGATGCACAGTATCCTCTGCCGGGTCTTACATCGGTAGATATATCTAACAATACAGTCCATTCAACCTACTGGCTCCGCGACGCCTCGTATTTACGTCTGCGTAACCTCGAACTCGGATGGTCGTTCAAGTATGGGCGTATCTATGCCAATGGTGTCGATCTGTTGTGCTTCAGCAAGTTCAAACTTTGGGATCCCGAGCTTGACGGTCCATACAAATATCCGTTGCAGAAATCTGTGAATATAGGTATTCAGATTAATCTTTAACAAGTCTCTCTATCAGTCTTCAATAATATGAAACTCAAAAATATAATATTATCGTTCGCCCTTGGCGCAGGGTTGGGAATCTCTACAGCTTCATGCGATTATCTCGATGTGGTTCCGCCCGAAAAAGCGTCTGTCGATGATACCATGGAAAACTACACTCAGGCTCTCGGTTTCCTTTATGAATGCTACCGAGGGGTTACAATTCCCGTTGCAAACGACTGGGCACAGGGCATCAATCAGGAAATCGGCCAGCCGCTTCCCGGCATGGCACTCAGCGACTACAGCATGACGACCGATGAATGGGTTATGGATGATATCCAGCTGAACAATAATGTATTGGCTCGAGCCATATATTCAAATACTCTATCAGCGAACAATAATTTCAACACACTGAAGAATTATTCGATACGTCTTTCAATAGTTTTTCTTTTCCTTGAAAAATTGAATACACTCGGCGTCCCCAACGGAGTTGTCCCTGAGTCCTCTGCAATAGAGTGGCGTGCCGAGGCAAAATTCCTCATTGCATTCTATCATTATTGCATGCTTCGCCGCTATGGCCCGATTGCCATCGTAGAAACCCGTGTCGATCTTGATGCTCCCATCAGTTCATTCCCCGGTCGCATGCACTATGATTATTGCGTCGACTGGATCTGCAAGCAGCTTGATGAAGCGGCCGCTGATCTTCCCGCAGTCCGTAACGGAGCCGAAACAGGACGCGCAACATCCACTATATGCAAGGCTCTCAAAGCCCGCATTCTTCTTTATGCTGCATCTCCCCTTTTCAACGGACAGTTCCCTTACCCTGAATGGACGAACAAGGTTGAGACTCCGGGATACGGAACAGAGTTGATAAGCAATACCTATGATCGACAGAAATGGGTACGTGCGAAAGAGGCAAGTGAGGAAGCTCTTAATCTTGCCGTAGGTGATGGACAGAGGGCGCTTTACTATGGTAGTTCTTCAAACGAAACTCCTGAGATGATCAACAATACATTTGTGCCGGTTGATGATGTCGATGACGAGTTTAAAAGAGCAGTCCTCCGTATGCGGAATGTTATATGCACCAAGCCGTCCGAAGGCAATAATGAGGCGATCTGGGCGCTTGTGAATATGTCAGGAAAAACAGGCGACATGCGCCATCGTATCGTTCGAAATCCTGTTCCCAAGAATCCAAGTATTCTTCCACAGGGGTTTGTCTATGCCTACAGTACTATAAGCGCAACACTTGCAACAGTTCTCCGTTTCGGCACAAAAGACGGTTATCAGCCCGCCAACGACCCCAATTTCCCGCCGGAAAGCGAGTGGTACCTCTCTGCGGGTTATGGTGATGATGGTGAAACGTATCGTTCGCATATTATTAATTTAAACAAGAATCGTGAGCCTCGTTTTTATGCATGGCTGTCTTTTGATGGCGGTGATTACGGTACACTCTTGTACAACGGCCAGCGTCCGGTATATGTGAATATGCTGTCGAGTGAGGCTCAAGGATATGATCCGGTAAATGCGCCCCGCGATTACTGTGCCACCGGATGGCCTTCGCAGAAATGGGTTAGTCCGAGATCCAACATTACGACAAACGGTAAGGAAAATTATTTTTCGGCACCACGTTATTATATCCGTCTCGCCGAGCTTTATCTTAATCTGGCCGAATGTAATGCAGAACTTGGAAATGTTGATGAGGCTCTCAAGTATATAAATATCATACGCGATCGCGCCGGCGCCGGAAAACTTACTAAGGAAATGGTAGCCAATAGCGGAAAGAGCATTGTGGATTGGGCGCGCGATGAAAGATCGGTCGAACTATACGACGAGATGCACCGCTATTTCGACGTACGACGCTGGTGTCAGGGGGAATTGCTCGGTTACGGAAAGCGAATGGGACTGAATGCGCATGTTGCCAATCCGACGTTCGAAGAGTTCAATAAACCGACGCCTATCAATCTGTCGCATCTTTATTCATGGGGAAACCGTATGTATCTCCATCCAATTGATGCCGAAGAGCTTTATTCCAATCCCCAGTTCGTACAATCTCCGGGTTACTAATAAATTAAGAGTAAGCAATCATGAACAAAATATATTCATTCATAGCAATTGCGGCTGCTGCGGCAATGATTACCGGCTGTGATAACTACGACGACCGCTATACTCCCGAATATGCCAGTGTGGTTCGCCTTGAGCAATTCGGTGAGCATGAACTTACCGCGTGGACTATTAACGATTCTGAAATTTATAAACTGAACATCCTTCGCAGCGGCCATAATATCGGTACTGCGACAACAGCGACAGTGCGAGTGATGTCGGATGAAGAGTGGAAAGCATACGCTTCTACATATGGTCTGGGTCGTTATTATAAGATTCCGAATGACTGTTTCAAGTTTTCTGAATCCGGTTCTGACATGGCTGTAATTGATTTTGCTCCGAATCAGATTTCCGGCGAGACTGCTGTCACAATTCTCTCCGGTAAATTGAGTTCTTATAGTCAGACTCTGCCTGGAAGCGGGGATGGTATGGAAGGTGATGGAAATGTTATCTGTCTGCCCATAAAACTGGAGACCGGAAATGGTTCTGTACTACAGGCACAGAGTACCTTGTTGCTGAAAGTCATGAGCATGGATGCTACTCTTACTCTTTCCACTACCGGTTTTGAAAAAATCAAATGCAGCCCATCGTCCAGTCCGATTGTCCGCGAGTACACTATAAATCTTTCTTGTGAGAATCCATGGGGCTTTACAGTCAAGCTCGAAAACAATAAAGAATTGCTTGATTCATATAATAGCGCCAACGATACGCGTTATACTCTTATGGGAGCTTCCGCAATTGAGATTCTTGATAACGGAACATGGAAACCCTGGGCAGATTCTGAGATTGAATTCCCGATTGGTTCGAATACCAAGACGGTATCAGTCCGTATAGATCCGGCGAAAGTGGGTATGATGGATGCGATGGCTTTATGCGTCAGCAAACCTTCTCTCAATCTTACAACGGATGTTCAGAAGCTCTCAAATATTGTTGCGGTACAAGTCAAGCCCTCTACTCAGAGAATAAGAATCAGTGCTTCCGATATTTCTGCTTCTACAGACGACGGCACTCACACAGCCAAGAATCTTGTCGACGGAAAACGTAACTCTTATTACTCTTCGAATCCTGAGCCACATGACGGCGATCCTGTATATGGTTCTTATGTCGACATTAAGTTGCCGTCTCCAATAAGGTACTTTGCTTTCGATTATATGAGCCGTTTTGATTTTTTCGGCGATGGCAGCGGTATTCCTAACGAGGTCGACATTTATGTCTCTGATGATGGGAACGCATGGGAAAAATGCGGCAGTATCACCGGTATGCGTCGTAATTTCAACAATATGAGTCAGACTGTTACCTACGGCAATTTCGATGCCGGCAAGGAAATCAAGTATGTTCGTTGGGCCGTTATAAAAGGCGGTGCTTCGGGACTGGTGGATCACCGCCAACCGAACACGACAGCTTACTGGTCTGCCTCAGTACTTTATATTTATGGAAAATAACCCTTTTAATATTTAACTAATACCAATTTTATGAAAAAAATTCTAATCTCCTTACTTGCCTGTGCAGCTTCTGTCGCAGCTTCTGCTGAGGTTACTCTTTTCGTAGCACAGGGCGCACCTATGTGTCGCTATGACGGCAACCCCGATCAGATTGTCGAGATGTACACCGGCTTCAATTTCCGCTTCCCCTCAGATACCAAACAGCGTGTTCCCAACTGGGATAAGGAAGCCCGCTTTGTCGAGAAATCGCTTTCTGCCGATCTTGTCGAGCTTTGGGGGCGTCATATCGATGGTGTGAATGAAGTTTCGTGCGATCATGTTTCAGACGGCGCTCTCCGTTGGTTTTTCAACCGTACGATGTATTTTACTCCTGCTGCGGGTACAACTGTCACTGAAATCCGCATGAAGCTCAACCGACCCGAGAATCCGATGCCCGCTATTGCAATGGTAGAGGCAGTAAAGGGCGATAATGGAACCGAGTTGAAGACTATCGGAGAGTTCACATGGAATTCCGCCGATTCCACACTCACCCTTAAAGGTTCATACAACAAACCGTTCTTCATTATGAATATGGGAGAGAACTACGAACGCAAGAAAGGTACTATACGTCCCATCTTTATTGAGGTGACAACTACCGGCACATCATCGCAGGTTGCCGTACCTCAGTTTACTATCAAACGCCCCATGGTCGGTGCAAATGAAAAAGTGGAACTGACATGCTCAACTCCCGGCGCCCAGATTTATTACACCATTGATAATGATGGAAAATGGGATGGAACGGCTGTCACAGGCGCTGTTCGTAAACATGACCCGACAACCGCATCGACACTCTACACAGGTCCTTTTACCCTTGAAAAAGACGCTATCGTACGCGCTATTGCTGTAAAGGAAGGTATGACAAACAGTTTTATCGCATACAAGGAATACTATGCAATGCCTGAATTCGAACATGAAGCGGTGTTCGACTTTACCGATCACACATCTATTAAAGATGAAAACGGCCGGCAGATTGCAAAATTCGAGACTTATCCAGTTGTGAATCCTGCGGTAAGCGCCGGTACAACCGAAAAGGTCTCAATTGTGATGAATCCTGCTGTTGATAAGGATGTGACAATCTCCGGTACCATTACGAATAATGAAACCGGCGATGGTTGCGACATCACTCTTTCGAATTCTTTTGGTGGAGTAGTCGAACTCCGTCCGCTCAACAACTCGACCGTCTATATCAGCGTTCCCGACGACAAGTATCTTACTGCCATAATGATGGAGGCAAGTGTGTCTAATGCTATCGAACTGGCTCAGGATATCCCCGGTACATACAAGGATGGTTTTGTAACCACCAGCCAGAAAATATGGACATATGAAGGCAAGGATGTCTATGAGGTTGCTCTCAATGTAAAGGCAAGCGGACAGTATGTCGACCGGTTCTATGTATTCTATAATGATATCCAGTCTGGTGTAGCTGATATAACCGTTGACGCTAACGTTCCTGTCGAATATTTCAATCTTCAGGGCATGAAAGTGGAGAAACCTGTGATAGGTGGTATCTACATCAAGCGTCAAGGTGCTAAAGTAAGCAAAATGATTCTCTGATAAATTCCAATAGTGGTAATATATGGGCTTCGCCGAGCTGTAAAGGCCGGCGAAGCCATTTTAGATTTTTCAATATGAAAAAATCATTGACAGCCATTATATTGGCATTAATCAGTTCAAATGTTGTCGAGGCTGTAGTAGAATTGCCGTCAATAATAGGTTCCGGTATGGTGCTTCAGCGTAATAGTTCGGTTAGTCTTTGGGGTAAAGCCAGACCAGACGCCAAAGTCCGGATTAGGACAAGTTGGGACGGAAGAAAATATACCACCATTACCGACAGCCTTGGTAAATGGCAGCAGACTGTGTCGACTGCTGATGCCGGCGGCCCGTACGAAATAGTGTTTTCCGATGGAGAGGAAACCGTTGTTGATAACGTTCTGCTTGGCGAGGTATGGATATGCAGCGGTCAGTCTAACATGGAGATGCCTGTCTGCGGCGACGCCACACAGCCTGCGGAGGGTAGCTACGAAGCCTTGCGCACCGTGCGTCAGTATCCCGACATAAGAATGTTTACGGTTCCGCGTGCGGATTCCGATATTCCCCTTGATTCATGTGGTGGCAAATGGCTTGAGTCGACTCCGGCGAATGTTGCACATTTCAGTGCTGTGGCGTATTATTTCGGCCGCACACTGACGGATTTTCTTGATATCCCTGTCGGTCTTGTCGCTACAAGTTATGGTGGTTCGTCTATCGAAGCATGGATGACAGAGGATTGTATAAGAGAGATAGAAGGTATAAATATTAAAGATGCCTACAGCGGCAAGCTTGTGCGCGAAAAGCCACAGCGCCTTTGGAATGCCATGCTGAAACCACTGATGCCTTTCACTGCTAAAGGTTTTATATGGTACCAGGGAGAGGCTAATCTCGACCGTTGGTTCGATTATGCAAAAATGCAGGAGGCTCAGATTAATTTGTGGCGTCGGGCTTGGAATAATCCCGAAATGCCTTTCTATATCACCCAGATTGCACCCTTTGCATACGGTGGGGACCCTGGCAATCAACGGCTCCCTTTGCTTATAGAGGCTCAATGGCAGGCAGCTGCCAATACGCCGCATTGTGCCGTCGCCGCCACTACAGATGTCGGTAACCGCGATTGCATCCATCCTGCAAAAAAGAAAGAGGTAGGGCAGAGACTCGCATGGCTTGCGCTGAAAAATGACTATGGCGTTGACGGGTTACCGGCTCCCGCGCCTACATTCAACCGCATGGAAATTACAGATAAAGGAGAACTTATGGTAATTTTCAACAATGTCAACGCAACCGACAGTTTCGTTTATTACGATGATAACGGAAATCTTGAAATAAGAGGTTTCGAGATTGCCGGTGAGGACAAAAAATTCTATCCGGCCAAAGTGCGCACAAACGTGTGGAGCAATAAGATATATCTTAGTTCTCCTGATGTACCGAAGCCTGTTGCGGTAAGATACGCTTTCCGCAATTACGACGCTTCTGCAAATCTTCACACCAATTACGGACAACCTGTGCCCCCTTTCAGGACCGACACCTGGCACGTCCTCGACCGGTGAGATAAGATCCCCTCCTTGACGCCACGGACTCCTTGACAACTTAGCATTCAGGGGAGCTCGTGGCGTCATACTATAAATTGAAGAATCTATTGATACTGTACATAAATCTTCTTTATCAGCGTTGGCAGATGGTTAGCTGCCACACAACTCGCCGTTCATTCGCCACCAATATGCGGCTACGAGGAAATGATCGTGATGTATCTGTGCCGCCACCGGCCACACCCCCGAAGCATTCCTCAGTCGCTACATCAAAGAAGACCGCCTCACCCGTGCATCACGATTGAAATGATAGCTGTGCAAAAGAATAATTCTTCTTTTCACCAGCACCTAATATATTGGTTTGGTTTAAATCGGGTATATGCATCCCGAACTAAACCTAATCGCTCGGGCGCTTTGCTTGCAAAGAAACTCACACGACGAATCACGTCTTGGAATTATGCGCTATGTGAAATTGAATGTAGGCTGAGGTGATGATTTGTATAATTGGAAATAACGCACTAAATTTGCTCTGTTCAAAAGTGAAATTTTACAAATATTTTCACTTAAATATAGCTTATGGAACAAAAGGAAACCATAATATCCAAAATAAATAGAAACAAGAAGGGTTCAATATTCCTGCCGGATAGCTTTTTGCCCATAGACTTGCAGTATGTCTCAAATATATTGGGCCAATTAGTCAAAGATAGGGTCTTAATCAGAGTATCTATATGATTGCATAATAGAGGACATTGAATTATGACAAAATTACTAAATATCAAGTAACTATGAATAAACTAATCGTTCCTTTCCTTTTTATTGCTTGTCTTTTTGCCACATCGTGTATTGGCGATGATGAACCGAAAGACAAGACCAAAGACATCATTATGTCAGTCTCGGAAGAACCGGGTATTATGTACGACCTTTTCGATTCCGAAGGAAAGTATCCCATAGCATGTATGCGTGTCATGGACGAGGACTTTCCGGGTGAGTGGCGAAATTTGTCAATGTCCGCCATTGAGGGTTTCAATTACGAAATTGGACATATGTACACATTAAAAGTACGTCGTACTATCCTTGCCAATCCTCCGGCCGATGCAAGCGCATATACATATAAGTTGCTCACAGTTCTTGAGGATAGAATATGGCCGGAACCAAAACCAGAAGATAACAAAATAGTGGTCAACTGCGAAGAGGACATCCCATACGCCGATAAATGCCCATATCATATCTACGACCTTTATAAAGATGCTTTTGTAATTGACAACAAAGGAAAAATGCACTATGCGAATTACGGAGAGGGTTCATCCGGATTTGATTTGAGCATTGCCGCAGTTCGACTGGAACATGTGATTGAAAACACATCGCCGGATTTTCCGGAGTTCAATAAGATTGACAAGATGGCTTACTACGTCTACGTCCTCTCCCCGTTGACCGACAAGATTGAAAAGGTATATTTGACAAGAGCGACTTTATATCTCAAAGACGTGATTTCGCAGGATTTGTTCAATGAAATAGTTGCAAAATACGAAAGTGGAAAGACGCTTGAATATGGTCTTGTCATATCAAATTTCAGAGGTTATGGTCTTCAAAAAGTAAAATTTACGGTATCCAAGGAGTAGTGAAGCTTTTATGCGGAATGTCCTCTAAAGTGCTTAATCAGACTAATAAAGACAGGTAACCCAGGCAACGATTGTCGGGTTGGGTTTCTATTGTTACGGATTCAATATCCAAGGAGCATAGTATATCCGTGTATTCTGCGATAATCTTGCGGCATGACATATCAGACTTAGCTATCTGGGGAATCTTGATTTTCTCGCGCAAATCCTCAAGTATCGGCGCAACATCTCGGAATGTCGTTGGGTGGGGCATTGGGGTGTTGTGTTATCGGGTTTGTAACTATGAGAGCCAATCAATCTCAATCAAACTTGTTGAAACGTGATGAAATTTTAGCACTCGATAACATAAACAACCAACACCTTATGAGTGTTCGTGAGTCTTGAATTTGATACTTTTGATAGTGTAGCAATCTACCACTGATTTTATAAAAGTATCAAATAAGTATCAAAAATATAATTTTTAACATTTGTACGGAGGGTAAGAATGAAGAAAGAGCTAAATCTTAGCGACTTAGCTCTTTCTTTGCGTTGCCTTGGAAGGGCAACTTTTCTGAAACTTCTTGAAACCTTAAAATTTTATACCTCGTAATATCAATAAGTTATATATTTTAACAATTTCATAAAATAGCAAAAAGTGCCATAAAGTCACTTTCATTTGTATCAACTTTGTATCAACTTTTGAACTATAATACCTACCTTCGCCGTTAATAGATAAAGACTTATCGAAAATGGCTAAATCAGCATATACAAAATTTGTGTTGCGAACCACCAAGAAAACAGGTGTCGCACCCCTTTATACCCGGCGAGTAGGCTTCAACTCCAATCTTATGCTCAACTCTCGAATTGATGTTGACATTAAGACTTGGAACGACGCTATTTCTTCTCCGGGGCGGTGGAATACGTTTCGTGCAGGCGTCGGAAAGGAGCTTTGCGACAAACTGGATGAGATGTCGGCATTGATTGAAACGATTATCAATGACCCCAAAGGTTCAAAGGTAAAACTTGAACGAGCAATAGATGACCTTGCCCATAGAGAGCAGCGCGAACTTCAAGAGGCACAACGAAAGGCTCAGGAAGAAGCGAAACAAAGAAGGAAAGCGGAGCGTGAGGCGGAACAGCGGCGCAAAAAGGAAGAGCTTGATGCAATGCTCCGTCAGCGTGAAGAATCGTTTGTTGTGGCTCTTGACATGTTCATTGACGCTGCACCTGCCCGTACATGGCACGGCAAGCCTATCGGATTGAAAACAATTCAGCACTACAAACATCTACGCAGATATATCAAGGATTTCATGAAGAAAAAGCATCTGACAGATATTCGCTTTGATGAACTCAACAAGTCGTTCTATTCCGAGTATCTTGCATTTGCCTATGGTGAGGGATTGAAACTGAATACGATCGGTGACCATATCAAGGTTATCAAGACAGTTATCCGTGACCAGCCTATGCGTATACAGTGTATGGCCGAGGATTTCTTACGTTGTGAGAAACTTAAAGAGGAATCAGAGAGTATCGCGTTGCTTGAAAGTGAGATTGCATTAATAGCAAAGCAGGAATTACCTACCGAGCATCTTCAGACGGTCCGTAATCTTTTCGTTTTGATGTGTTGGACAGGTGTCCGCCATTCTGATCTTGAACAACTCAATAACAATTCTATCCAAGTATCTGAAGATGGCGAACGATATTTCCAGTTCAAGGCGAATAAGACCGATAAAACTTCGGTTGTTAAAATTTTG
Source organism: uncultured Muribaculaceae bacterium (assembly GCA_910576775.1). Taxonomy (GTDB): domain Bacteria; phylum Bacteroidota; class Bacteroidia; order Bacteroidales; family Muribaculaceae; genus CAG-873. The sequence goes on from CAJTJV010000018.1 coordinate 50,993, forward strand.
CCGGAGGCTCAAGCTATACTTGACCTCTATGACGACGGAAAGGCGATGCCGCGTGTTATCAGTAATCAGAAATTCAATGATGCACTGAAAGAAATAATGAAAGCGGTGTATGAAGCTAATCCCGAAAGCACATTAGCCGGATATGTCACTAAATCCTATACCGCCGACATCGGCAATGGTCGTGCCGGGCGAAAGAAAGATATCTATCAGCGTTGGCAAATGGTCAGTTGCCATACAGCTCGCCGTTCATTCGCTACCAATATGCGGCTACGAGGAAACGACCGTGATGTAATTTGTGCCGCCACCGGCCACACCACAGAAGCATCGCTCAGTCGCTACATAAAAGAAGACCGCCTTACCCGTGCGTCACGATTGAAATGATGGCTGTGCAAAAAAGAACTTTTCTTTTCACCAGCCCCATATATATTGGTTTGGTTTAAGTCGGGTATATATATCCCGAACTAAACCAAACCCGCATGATAAAGTCACACCTTGTGATTATGCTCTATGTGAAATTAGAGTGAAACTGATGTAGTAATTTGTGTAATTGGAAATAAAGCACTAACTTTGTGCTATTCAAAAAGGACAATCAAGCGTTTATTTTCCTTTTTAATGCCGACGAAATGAAGCAAACGATTATCTCAAAAGTCAACCGTAGCAAGAAAGGCACAATCTTCTTGCCGGATAGTTTTTTGCCCATTGACACTCATTACGCATCTAATATTTTATCGGAATTGTGTAATGCCGGGAAGCTCGTCAGAGTCGCTACTGGTATGTATCTCAAGCCAAAAATGTCAAGGTTTGGCCCGGTTATGCCCACAATAGGCGAAATAGCACAAACCATAGCAAAACGTGATGATGCACAATTGTTGCCGACTGGGGTGACGGCTGAGAACTATCTTGGGTTTTCAACACAGGTCCCAATGAACGCCGTATATCTTACATCCGGCACTCCACGAAAAATAAAGATTGACAAACGGACTTTGACGCTTAAACATAGTGTACCTTCGACATTCGCCTATAAGGGTAAGGTTATGCCTATATTAGTGCTTGCGCTAAAGTCTATAAAGCAGTATAATATTGATGATGATACTCTTGACATAGTGTATGGAGTACTAAAGGAGAATCCGGAAGATGACACATGGCATGAGGATATAGCTCGTGCCCCACGCTGGATTAGAAAAATTATAATCGAAACAAAGGAAAAAATCAAACGAAATGAGCAGATGGATTGATGCTTCGGATGCAGACCGTCAACAGTCGGCATACATCATAGCAACGGAAAAGAATATCAGCGTAGGTGCAGTTGAAAAGGATTGGTGGGTAACTGCCATTCTGAAAGTACTGTTTTCTCTTTCGCCGGCCAAATATATGTTTTTCAAAGGTGGCACAAGCCTCAGTAAAGGCTGGAATTTGATAGACCGCTTTTCAGAGGACATTGACATCGCGCTCTATCGTGACTTTTATCTCGATGTATTGGGTAAAGAGTGTGCCAACGCATCCACTAACAATCAGGTCAAGAATCTGCGCATTGCCAATCGCGACTATATCCTTGGCGAATTTGCTGATGAGTTGACAGCGAAACTTGATGAAGCAGGATTAGGCGAATGTCGGGTTGTACCGATAACAACAAAAAAGGATGGCTCACCAATCGACCACGATAGTGACCCGGTAATCATTGAAATTCATTATCCGGTTGAGGTTAGCTCTGATGCGTATGTTCGCCCAGTTGTCAAGATTGAGATAAGTTGTCTTTCGATGAAAGAGCCATATGAGGTTAAGCGTATATCATCACTCGTCGGCGAGACATTTCCTCAGATTGACGATGAAACCATTGCCGACATTCCGACCATAACACCAACACGCACATTCCTCGAAAAAGCCTTCCTGCTCAACGAAGAATATCAGCGCAGGAATCCACGCACCGAGCGCATGAGCCGACACCTCTACGATTTGGAGCGACTAATGGATACTCCATTTGCAGAGGTCGCACTGTCTGACATGGAACTATATAAGGAAATCATCGCACACCGCCTGCGATTCTATCATGTCGGTGGCGTCAACTATGAGCTAAATCATCCCTCAACAATCACATTTTGCCCCACAGGAGATTTGCGAGAGAAAATGCGACTTGACTACGAAGCGATGAAAACCTCACTGATCTACGGCGAAAAGCTGTCGTTTGAAACGCTAATCGCCCGGCTTGAACAGTTACAAGAGCGTTTCAATTCTTAATAAATTTATTACACACTAGATTTATATCACTAAGTAGAAATCATACTACAGTAAATGGAAATTAACAATAAAATATTCCAAGCAGATAATAAAAAATATCGTGGGATTTTAGGTAGATACCGTTGGTCTCTATGCATTGGGGCTGGGGTATCTGCTCAAATAGCTCCAACTTGGTTTGAATTGGCATTTAAAGCATTTCAACATTGTGTTAACATAGCTATTGATGAATCTGATTTTAAAAATATGGTAAATGATGGAGGGTGGGGATTAGATTATTGGATACAGACTGCACAGAATCAGTGGATAATAGAAGGCAAGTCAGATGAAGGTTTTGCATTATTATTACGTGACATATTATACAAGGATATACTAGACAATGCCGAGCAGTCTGGTTTAAAAGAACTGCTGATATTATCGTTTAATGATCCTTTTAGATTACAATATAATGATATAGAGAAGCTGTGTTCTTTTATTTCGAATTGTTATCCTAATAATACTACCGTTCAACTTGTTAATTTTATATTAGATTGTTTTGAGGCAGGGAAAGCCCCCTCCTCTATAATCTCATTCAATGCGGATACGATATTTGACACATTCTTATACTTATTCTTCTGTAAAAGATTACATGAAAAACACGGCATTAAATACAAAAGGAAACGTCATTTTACAAGGGTATTAAGAACAATTGAGCATAATAGAAATTTAATACCCATTTTTCATATACATGGTTGCTTATTTCCAAATGATGGAATACCAGATTACCAGAAAAGATCTAGCTCTATCTCAAAATTAGTATTTAATGAAATTGCGTATACGGAATTAGCTGGAGTTACATACAATTGGGGACAAACGACATTCTTATATCACTCCCAATTTGATCAATTACTCTTTGTTGGCCTCTCCATGTCAGATCCAAATCTAAGAAAATGGCTCTCGTGGACTACTGGAAATTATAATCAGGAGTTATATGAGGCACGTAAAAGAGAGTTTATTAATCTCAAAAATTTTTGGATTTGTAAAGGAATGCCTTCAGATTTAGATTATATGCAAAATTCACTGATCCATCTTGGAACTCGTATATGCACAATTCCCTCATGGGATTGCTTATACGACGGATTATCTAATTTACTTGGTATCTAAATATTGGAAAAGATAAATTTACAACTTCACATAAGTGTTATAATCAGGGCAACCGCATCAAAATTTGAAGTTGTTTAGAAGATGTAATAAATATTGAGTGTTTAAGGAGGCACGATACAGCCTCTTTCTGATACTGATTTTCTTGTCTGGCGTGGCTTTGGCTATCTGAAGAGCAAGCTTTCTCAACATGGAAAGATTTTGTCCGGAGAAGCCTTTACGAGAACGGCATGCATCCTCCTTGAACGTAACGTCTAGATGCCAATGCAGCTGATTCTCAATGCCCCAATGTCCGCGTGCAAGCATCGCATAATATGCCGCCTTGGGAAAACCCTCATCACTTATATAGTGTCGGAATGTGGTTGTTTTCCTGTCTCCTACAATCACTTCAGAAGTCATCTCGACCAGCGTTTTCAGCCCCGGCCATCGGT
>CAJTJV010000019.1 GCA_910576775.1 uncultured Muribaculaceae bacterium
GGTTTTCACATTATGACGCCTCTCCGAGGCTCTCACGATACATGCACAAAATATCCTAAATGAAAGAGCCGTGTATTCTCAGACTTTTATTAATTTCAACTTGACTTGCATATACAAAAGAAATCGCGCCGGAGATTCGACGCGATTTCATATTCTATAGATGTGACAGACTCTTTTATCTGCCTTTCCGGTTAATAACCATCATTCTGGGTTATGTTCTTGGTGCGGTTAAGTTCTTCCTGCGGAATGGGCCAAAGCTCGAACCTCGGCTCCCAGCGGCGGTTGAGGTCGCGCACTTTCAATTTGTCCTTGTAAGCGTCGTAGCACGGTATATCGTTGAGATCCTCTTCCGGTGTAGTCTTGAAATTGGGAATATCTGTAGGATCCAGACCGAGCGATTTCTTACGTCTTCCTCCCTCTATATACGTATTGCCGGCCTGATACTGGTATTGGATAAGCGGGCATCCGTAGGAAGGATATTTGTTTTCGATAGCGCCTGTTTTCCAACGGTGCATGTCGAAAAGATGGAGACCTTCTGTCATAAGTTCGACTTTACGTTCGCGGCGCACGCGCTGACGGAGTTTCTGTTGGGCGCTGAAGGTAGTAGTCTCGCCTGTCACACATCCGTCAAGGCCTACATCCGGCATTCCGACGCGACGGCGGACAGTGTTGATGGCATCTGTAACCGTATTGTCTATTTCTCCGAGTTCGATTTTGGCTTCGGCATAGCTAAGAAGGATTTCAGGATAACGCATCACTATGATGTCGACTGTAGAGGCGCTGATATTCTCGGCAGTCTCGTAACAGTATTTGGAGTTCATCAAGCCTACACCGGCATTGCAGAAGCTTGCCCATGACGCGCTCGCACCGGCCTTGTCGATATTAGGTGTCTCCGACCATTGTCCCGTAGCGAAATCGTACAGACGCACGTAATCCTTGTAACAGCTTATCTCCTGAGTGGTGAGTCGGCCGTTGTTGACTGTGGACATATCGCCGTCCATCCAGATATTCCATGCGAAACGCGGGTCTCGGTTGTTCTGGGGATGGGAATTGTCGTAAAGCGGTGACTCGTCGATGCGCTTGCCGTCGGTACACTCATATGTATCGGCGAACATCTGGCTGGTATGGCGGGATGTCTGTCCCTGGATACGTGAGGCCTGTCCGTAAGGTACGGTATGGGTGATTACGGTAGTAGCTGTTCCTGTATAAGGCAGCTCGTAGAAAATTTCGTCACGAACTTCGGGCTTGAGCTGTCCTGTCACATTGAAGAGGTCGCCGTATGTCGGAGTGAGTTTGTATCCACCCTCGTCGATGACTTTCTTTGCAGCTGTCGCGGCAGCTTTGTAATATTCGGTTCCTTTACCTCCTATGTCAAGGCTGCCTCCGAGAAGACCGAGACGGGTAACAATACCGTAAGCAAAGCCGCGATTGACACGTCCGACTTCCTCGCGCACCCATGGAAGTGCCGTAGCACAAGTATTCAGATCCTCGATAAGATAATCGAGTATCTGTTCGCGTGGGGTACGGAATGCAGTGTCGTACAGATCGTCGGGCACAGGAGCATGGAAGAACGGAACATCGCCATAAATACTTGTGAGCAGATAATAGTAATACGCGCGCAGGGCTCTCACCTCGGCCAGATACTGCATCGATTTTTCCGTCATAGATTCCGCATTGGCCTCCGCACCGGATATAACCTCGTTCGCACGGGCTATACCTATATAACAATTCGACCAGATACGCAATACCGTCTCATTATCCGGATTCAGTGTACCCCCGGCGCCGATAGTGGTATTCTCGTTGCGTTCGAGCAACATTGGCGTCATATGATCAAGAATAACGCATGTAGGCACCAGATAGAAGCCCGCCACATTATTCATATACATCATATTGTAGACGCCAATGGCTCCGTCATAGATTGCGTTCTCCGACGAAAAGAATCCATTGCTCTCATAATCGCCGTTTGTATCGGCCCGGTCGAGGAAATCGCTGCACGATGTTGTCATCATGCCTGCGGCAATTAATGCCGACAGATATATTTTGATTTTTTTCATGATAGTTCGCTTTTTTAGAATCGTAAGTCAATACCGAATGTGTAAATTCTCATAAGCGGATAATAAGATGAAGGACTTGCCTCCGGATCATAACCCGGATAGGCGTTCTGAACGGTGAAAAGATTCTGTCCGCTCAAGTAGAAGCGCAGATGGGATATTCCGGATTTTCCAAGGACTTTACGGGGAAGCGTATAGCCGACAACAAGGTTTTTCAGTCGCATATAGGCTCCGCTCTTGATCCAGAAAGATGAGCATATATTGTTGGGATTGGAACCTGCAACTTGCTCAATAAGCAACAACGGGTATTTCGCGTTGGGATTGTCGGGAGTCCAGGTATCGAACTGGCTTTCCATAATTGTACGGCCTACCATAAGCGGACGGACATTATAGCCGTTGGCATAGATGTCGCGTTTGCCTACTCCCTGGAAGAAGGCAGTGAAATCGAAATTGTTCCAGTTGGCAGTAAGGTTGAGCGAGAACAGATAGCGGTTCTGAGGATCGCCGATGAAAGTACGGTCATAATCATCTATTGCTCCGTCGGGTTTGCCGTCCGGGCCGCTGATGTCCTTGTATCGTATATAGCCCGGTTTCACATTGGTTTTATCCCCCTGATAGACCGGATAGGAATCTATTTCCTGCTGGTTCTGGAAATAGCCGTCGGCAATAAATCCATACCACGACCATATAGGGTGGCCGACCTGGGTCGATGTGCCGCCGCTACGATCGATATATTCGTTACCGAACAGATTAGTAATCTTGTTTTTCACGTCGGAGAGCATGGCGGTGGCGCTCAGACCTACATTGCCGATTTTATCATGATAAGTGATGGAAAGATCCCAGCCGTTGTTGCGCATATCGCCGGCGTTACGCCAAGGCGCAGCAAGTCCCACATAGAAAGGCGCCGGGAATTTCTGAATCATCGAAGATATGTTACGTATATAATAATCGAAAGTAATGTCTAGACGAGAGCCAAAGGCTGAAATATCAAGACCGACATTAAACTGCTTCGATTTTTCCCAGGATATCTGCCGGTTGGAAAGAGTGGAGGCATAAACGCCCTGCGTATGGCCTTCTCCGGGCCAATAGTTCACACCACGCGAAAGGGTGGAAGCGTACGGATAATAACCTGCCAGATTCTGGTTGCCGAGAGTACCGTAGGACACACGCAGCTTCAGATTATTGACATATTCACGGGCTTTTTCAAAGAAATTTTCCTGCGATATACGCCATGCTGCGGACGCGGAAGGGAAGAAGCCCCAACGGCAGTCCTTGGAAAATCGCGATGACCCGTCATAGCGGCCTGTAAGCTCAATCATATACTTGGTATCGTATATATAATTGAGACGTGCGATATACGAAACCATAGCCAGTTCGGACCAGGTACCGGATGCTAATGCACCTGAAGTAGAATTCGTCATCTGGATATAACCCTCATACGGAAAATCGTGCCTGGAGGCACCTAACGATTTGTTCTTTGTTTCCTCGGTCTGGAAACCTACAAAGCCTTTGAAATAATGCTTCCCGGCAAACGTGTTCTCATAAGTGGCCTGGACGTTGAACTGGTTGAACATGGTCCTTTCCCAGCTTTCACTGCGGAATGTTCCTTCCGGCGGATATGTGGTTACATAGTTGCCGGCTTCGTAAGTATCGAAAGTATCGCGGAACGAATCGGCCTTATTCTCATAGCGACGGGTGGAATAGCTGGCGAGCAGTTCGAGGCCTTTCACAGGAGTGGCGATAAGAGTGCCCTTGATGTTGGTGTCGGTTCCGTCAGTATGTGTATTGCCTCCTGCCAGAGCTATCGCATAAGGATTGATACCTGACTGGCCGTTGGCCCATGTTCCGTCGGCATTGACAGCGCCGTAGACAGGCGACATTGTCAGGGCATATCCTATGATTGATGTTGCGCCTCCATAAGGGCTCTCGCGGTTGGTACGGCGTACGTTGATATTCACCGACGCGCGAAGCCAGCTTGTAATCGTGGCATCGGTATTGGAGCGTATTGTCCAGCGGTTGTAATTATTGTTGGGAACAAGGCCATCCTCATAGCTGTAGGAGCCGTTAAGGTACTGGCGAATCGTCTTGTTACCGCCGGTGAGGGATACCGAGTGGTTTGTTGTGAGTGTATTGTTTTTCAGAATCAAATCTCTCCAGTTTGTGTCGTAGCGGTAGATATTATCGACTCCCTGCTCTCGGTAAATATCAATCATATCACCATATATAGGATTGCTACCGGCGTTCACCATTGCAGCATCCATATGCTCCATGAATTCGATGGCATTGGCCGGCCGCGGAAGTTCCGTAGGACTGCGGAAGCCTACCCAGCCGTTATAGCTGACAATGGCACGGCTTTCCGTACCGCGTTTTGTAGTGACAAGGATTACACCGTTCGAAGCCTTTGATCCGTAGATGGATGCAGAGGCTGCGTCCTTGAGTACGGAAATGGATTCGATGGCGTTCATATCGATGGCGTTCATATCGCCTTCCACTCCGTCGACAAGGATTAGCGGACCGCCGCCTGCGCTGATGGAGCCGACACCGCGGATCTGAATGCCTGCCGATGTACCCGGCTCACCCGACGATTGCTGGACTGCCACACCCGACATAAGACCCTGAAGAGCCAGCGATGCCGAAGCTACGCTACGTTGGGTAAGCTCCTTGCTCGTAACCTGCTGCACCGCACCCGTAAGGTTTACTTTTTTCTGTGTGCCGAAGCCGACTACAATCACCTCGTTGAGATTCTCAGCCGTAGGTTCGAGAGAAACCTCTCCATTCTTACTAAGCAACCGGCTTACACTAAGTTTTGTCGGCAGATATCCTACATACGATATCTCGATTTCGGAATTGGCGGCAACCTTGGGCAAGGTAAATCTGCCGTTGATATCTGTCGGTACGCTGATATTTGTACCTTTCACTTTAACCGATGCTCCGATAATCGGATCTCCGTTTTCATCAAGCACTGTTCCGGTAATCGAAGAAACTCCGGATTCATTGTTCACTTGCCGCGCCTCGGCCGGCAGCGGAGCGGCATAGACGCTGCCCGCGCTTGTCCCAAGCATCACCCCTCCCAATGCCAAACATATGGCATACAACGGGTTAGACAAATCCTTCTTTTTCATTAGTCTGTTAATTGTTTTGGTATTATTGCTAAGGTAAATATTTATATCAGCCATGTATTTAAGGATACTTTGCAAATATATGAACTTTTTCAAGAAATTATCAAATTATTTTAGGATTTATTTGAAAATTTTCATGTACGCACAATCTTCCGGAAAATTGACAGTCCCGTTGTGAACGCATCATAAATCGCAGTTGTTATAAACATAAGTTTCAATTATCGCTATGAGATTTTTTATTAAAACAGGGACGGCCAACGTCATGCTGCTGTTAATACTTTCTCTCTCTTTTTCTGCACCGGCTCGCGAAAACAAAGATGAGAGTTATCTGCGTATTCCTTTGACAGACCGGTGGGAAGCCGACAATCATTTCTCGATGACACTGCCGACCGATGACTCATGGTGGCAATCGTTCGGCGACGCCACTCTCGACTCTCTGATTGCAGAGGGAGAGAGCAATAATTTCGACGTGCGCATAGCGATGCGCCGAATGGAAATAGCCCGCCAGGCTGTATCGAAAGCAAAGAGCGCCTACTACCCTACCGTTGAAATCAATGGTGCCTGGACCCGTAGCCGCGCGTCCGGTGCGGCTACGGCGCATTCAGATCCGGCATCCACGATGAGTTACTGGGACCTGGGTCTGAGCGCAAACTGGCAGATAGATGTTTTCGGCAAAATAACGTCCCAGGTAAAACAAAGCAAAGCAGCATGGCACGCATCCCGCGCCCAACATGCCGCCGCGATGGTGACTATGGCCGCGCAGATCGCCACTACGTATTTTCAACTGCGGACATATCAGGCGGAAAAGGCCGTCACGGAAGAACATATAAAATCACAGGCGGAGGTTGTGAAAATTGTGGAGGCCCGCTATGAGACCGGACTTTCCTCCAAACTCGATCTTGCCCAGGCCAGGACCGTCTATTATTCTTCCGTCGCCACTCTGCCGGATATCGAAATATCGATAGGGACATCCATAAACGCCCTTGCCGTGCTCACCGGCACAAGCCCTGAAACAATGAGGTCTCGGCTCTCCGTTCCCGCAAAAATGCCCGATTTCCGACAGATTGTAGCAGTAGGAGTACCGATGGAACTTCTGCGGCGGCGCCCTGACATCGCGGAAGCGGAATACACACTCGCCGGCTATGCCGCCGCTATCGGTATCGCAAAAAAGGATTTTCTACCCGCACTCTCCATTTCGGGAAATATAGGAACGCAGGCGCACAATGGCTCCGATCTCTTCAAGAACAACTCCTTTACCTATAGTGTTGTCCCCACACTGTCGTGGACGCTCTTCGACGGATTCGCCCGCAAGGCAGCACTCGCCGAGGCCAGGGAGACGATGATGGAAGGCATAGAATCCTACAACCTTACCGTGAGCACCGCGGTAGAAGAAGTTGACAATGCCATGCTCAGATACACAGAGACTCTGAACCATATCACCGCAATTGAACAGGTGATAAGCCAGTCAGCTGAGTCATTCCGTCTTTCGCTCGACCTATACAAAGGCGGCCTCGAAGGCTTCTATAATGTTGTCAACGCACAATTGAATCTTATAAATTACTCCAACTCTCTGGTTGCATCGCGCGGAGCGGCGCTCACAGCACTGGTGAATCTCTACGAGGCACTCGGCGGAGGATGGACTAACCAATAAAAAACACCGGAGAATGAAAGCAACCCATATTACCGTATTCCTTCTTTCGCTCGCCATCCTTCTACCGGCCTGCGGAGACAGACATAAAGATGCCGGCACCGATGACAATCTGCCGAAAGTAAATGTAGCTACAGTCACAATCGATTCCGTGACGGTCCATAAGGACTATCCCGCCTATCTGTCGGCATTCAACACCACCGATGTAGTATGTCGCGTCAACGGCCAGATTCTCACGCTCGACTACAAGGCCGGCAGCCGCGTGAAAGAAGGCCAGATTCTTTTCACAATCGAATCGACAAAATACCGCGACGCACTCGCACAGGCACAGGCACAACTACAGGATGCCCGAAGCCAATATGAGTATGCGACCCAGCACTATGCTGCTTTGAAGAAAGCTCTCGAAAGCGACGCCGTATCCAGAATGGAGGTGAAGCAGGGGGCGAGTGCCGTCGAACAGGCCGAAGCGGCAATAAAGAGCGCGGAAGCCGCCATCAGCGAGGCGCAGACAAATCTGGCATACTGCACCATACGCGCGCCACAATCCGGGCTGATAACGACCAATACCATCGATCCGGGCAGCTATTGCGGCGGCGAAGGCAACCCGGTGCGCCTCGCCACAATCTACGACGACAGCAAGGTTTTTGCCAATTTCACTGTCGATGACGCAAGCTATCTGAAAATGATTGCCGAAGAGAAAAAAGACGCAATGCTCGACCTGAAACACGTGCCTATCGTATTCTCAGAAAAACTGGCACATGACTATACCGGTGAAATAAGTTATCTCGCACCGGCAATCAACACCTCAACAGGCTCTCTGCCTGTGCAATGCACAATACAGAATCCATACGGAGAACTTAAGCCGGGCATGTATGTCACAGTCGCGCTTCCGACAGAGAATATACCTGATGCCATCCTTGTGAAGGACGCTTCGCTTGGCACCGACCAGCGAGGACGGTACCTTTACACCCTCACCGACTCCAACACCGTGGCGTACACTCCCGTCACAGTAGGCTCTCTCGCCAACGACTCGATGCGTATCGTGACGTCCGGTCTCGAACGGAACTCCCGTTATGTAACCGAAGCGATGCTCAAAGTCCGCAACGGTATGAAAATATCTCCTGTCGATATCCGGCAGACCAAATCCAACAGATAAGACAAAAGCGATGTTCTCGAAATTTTTCATAGACCGTCCGATATTCGCAATTGTCATCGCCATAATGATGATTATTGCCGGACTGCTGACGGTAAAGACGCTTCCGGTAGCACAATACCCGGATATAACCCCGCCGACTGTAATGGTATCGGCAAGCTACCCCGGCGCCGATGCCGAGACTGTCGCCGAAAATGTCGGGGTACCCATCGAACAGCAGGTGAACGGTGTGGAAGGAATGGAATACATGAGCTCGTCGTCAAGCAACGGCAGCTACTCTCTCACCCTGACTTTCAAAAACGGTGTGGACCTCGACGAAGCCACTGTGAAAGTTCAGAACCGAATTTCAATGGCCGAACCCACCCTACCCGCTTCCGTCAAGCAGCAGGGCATCAGCGTGCGCTCCGAATCGACAAACAATATCCTGTTTATCGCCATAGAAGGCGACTCCGCCTATAATTACGATGCCCTATATCTCACCAACTATGCCAAACTCAACATAGTCGACGAAATTGCCCGCATCGAAGGTGTTGGCGGTGTGGGTGCTTTCGGCGCCGGAGCTTACAGCATGCGCGTATGGCTCAATCCGGAAATGATGCAGATGCGTGCCATATCGCCCGACGAGGTGTCGGCGGCGATTCAGGCGCAGAATATCGCCGTATCGGCCGGCACTGTAGGAGCACCGCCTACTGCCACAAACGAGGCTTTTGAATTCACACTCACATCACAGGGACGTCTGAAAACTCCCGAAGAATTCCGCGACATCATCCTGCGGACATCGTCCGACGGCTCAGTACTGCGTCTTGGTGACATCGCAACCGTAGAGCTCGGTTCGCAGGACTATTCCGGAATAGCGCGCTGCAACGGCGAACAGGTAGGTCTTCTCGGTGTCAGCCAGCTGCCGGGTGCGAACGCCCTTGCCGTGGCGAATGCAGTAGAAAAAAAACTTGATGAACTCGAGCAGTATTTCCCGCCGGGCGTCCGATACCGCATACTGATCAATCAGACCGATTTCGTGACGGCCTCTATCGACGAAGTTCTTGTAACATTCGTTGAGACCACCCTTATCGTAATGCTCGTCATCCTGCTTTTCCTCCAGAGCTGGCGTGCTGTCGTCATTCCCATGATAACTATCCCGGTATCACTTATCGCCACCTTCGCGGTGATGAAACTTATGGGCTTCACCCTCAACACCCTCACTCTTTTCGGCCTGGTGCTTGCCATCGCCATTGTTGTGGACGATGCAATAGTGGTGGTGGAAGGATGCTCGCGCATTGTCGACAAAGGGGAGGCCACACCGCGGCAGGCCGCCGAGAAAGCGATGAAGGAATTGCAAGGTCCGGTTATCGGAGAGGTGCTTGTTCTCCTTTCCGTCTTCATCCCCACGGCATTCATCTCAGGTATCACGGGTGAACTCTACAAACAATTCGCCCTCACCATCGCCGTATCGACAGCATTTTCCGGATTGAACGCACTTACTTTCACTCCGGCCATGTGCGCCCTGTTCCTGAAACCGAAAAAAGAATCGAAATTTCTGCCTTTTGTATGGTTCAACAAAGGATTCTCGGCATCTCTCAACGCCTATATGAAAATCATAGGCCGCTTCCTGAGGCGTCCCGCTGTAGCCATCGGCATCTATCTCGGCCTTACCGTGGCAGCCTTCTGGGGCTTCATCAAATGGCCGACGAGCTATATTCCAGCGGAAGACATGGGCTATTTCATGTCGTCGGTGCAGCTGCCTACCGGTGCGTCGCTCGACCGCACCGAAAAGGTTCTCGCCACCATCTCCGACAGCGTGGTATCGCTTCCCGAGGTAAAATACGTCATGACTGTCGCCGGCAACTCGATGATGGGCGGAGGCAGCGGCAGCAACAAGGGTTCTGCATTCGTAATTCTCGAGCCGTGGAAAGACAGGCGCGCAAAAGATGAACGAATCAACGCCGTCATCGAAAAGACGGATGAACTGACAGCCGGCCTACAGGAGGCTGTGGTGTTCTCACTCAATCCACCGGCAATTCCGGGTCTCGGCATGACTTCGGGACTGCAGATGCAGCTTCTCGACATAAACAATCTCGGTGCGGAAGAGCTTTTGAATGCAGTGGAAAGCATACGCGAGGCCGCCCATAAAGACAACCGTATCGCCTCCGTCACAACATTCTACGAAGGCGAGGTGCCGCAGTACAATCTGAAAATCGACCGCTCGAAAGTCGAGATGCAAGGCGTGTCGCTCGAAAGCGTATATTCCGCCTTAGGCTCTTTCATCGGCGGCAGCTATGTGAACGATTTCGTGGATTTCGGGCGCACATACCAGGTGACAATAGCAGCCGACGCCCTTGCCCGCGGCAATATCACCGATATCGGCCGACTGTCTGTAAAAAACAGCAACGGAGAGATGGTACCTTTCTCATCGTTCACGACTGTGGAGTCCGTAATGGGACAACCGACAGTAGAACGTTACAACATGTACACCACAGCATCGCTGACAGCCACGCCTTCCGACGGAACATCCACATCCGATGCCATAAAGGCAATGGAGGAAATTGTGCACTCGGCGCTCGGCAATGACTATTCGTACGCATGGACGGGAGAAGCATATCAGGAAACCCAGGCAGGAACAACTGTAACATTCGTAATGCTATTTGCCGTAATAATGACTATTCTTGTGCTGGCAGCCCAGTACGAGAGCCTTACCGACCCGATAGCGGTAGTCATATCGATGCCTACTGCAATCCTCGGCACTATTATAGGATGCCTTTTCATGAATCAGAGCATCAGCATCTACACACAGATAGGCATCATCCTTCTGCTCGGACTATCGGCGAAGAACGCCATTCTTATAGTTGAATATGCCATTGACTACCGCAGAGCCGGACTTGACATACGCAAAGCCGCCACACAGGCCGGCATGGTGCGCTTCCGACCCATAATGATGACTGCGCTGGCATTCGTCTTCGGCGTTATGCCGATGCTCTTCGCCACGGGCGCCGGCGCCGCAAGCCGCATATCGCTCGGCACGGCGGTGGTATTCGGCATGTTTGTCAACGCTATCGTCGGTACGCTCTTCGTACCCAATTTCTGGGAGCTGCTGCAACGCTTCCGCGAACGCTACCTCGACAAGTTCTTCAATGCCGGCTCGCCTCCGGCTGCCACAACATCCGACACAGACAACGCACAAAATATCTGAACCTCCCTCATCCGGCCGGGCTTATCTTCACCGAAAGCCCGGCTTTCAGCATGTATATGTCAGCCTCCATTCAAAAACAGAAACCGATTTTACCGTTTTTTTTGTGAACAGTATAAGATAACCGTTTGTTAAGAATACATCTGAATTTAACCTGCAAACCAAATCTTATGTTAAAGAAATTTCTTCTCGCCGCCATTGTCGGCATAGCATCAATAACCGGAGCATCAGCTCAGAAAGCGGAAATCACAGCATCGTACGGCGCATACACTCAGATGGACGCCACCAATATGCACGACGGATGGCATCATGTCAACACCGCCTGGGGCGCGCTCAATGTCGGCGCCAATTTCCGCGTATTACCCAAATTCTGGCTCGGCCCCTCCTATACTTTCTCAAGCACAACAACCAAGGGAGGCCCCGAACACAGTAACATCGCCTACCACGCCATCATGCTCAATGCACGCTATCACTACTATTCAAACCGTATTGTATCGCTCTACGGAAAAGTAGGTCTCGGCGTCGAGTTCTCCTATATGCAGCCCCGCGGAGGCGACAACTACACCAAATCATACTGTGCGTTCCAGATTGTCCCCCTCGGCGCACAGGTCGACCTCAGTCGCAGTTGGGCGATGTTTGCCGAAGCCGGTTTCGGCGCACAGGGTCTCTTCCAGTTCGGCTTCAAACTCAAACTCTGAAACAATTTTCTCTGCCATAACAATACTGAAGCGGCACTCCGGGAGGGGCGCCGCTTCATTTGTTTGTAATTATTCTTTTTTATTGCTGTCTGGAATCGGCGTACTACGCACGCCATTTTGACGGGCACGCCAAACCGGGCACACCTCCGAAAGCTTCGGTGTACCCGGCTATTAGGTAAACCAATGCCCTCCGGGCATTTTTCTGGCGGCATCATCGTCAATGGGCGCAGGGGTGTTCCCCGGACACCGATTCATCTCGTAGCCATGCTCGCCGGAGCTTGCGCAGGCGAACCCGGTTATGTGCCGATAATTATGTGTCCGGCAGGACAATCCGGGTATGGATTGCGCTACAGGAACCGCGTTAGCGGTTTCCATCGCAATTTCGGTCTTCCGACCGATAGAACGCGTAGCGGTCGGAACGATGGCGAACATCAATATCCGAATATATCTTCCTGGGTAAGGATTACCACTTTGCCGAGCTTGCGGAGGGCTTCTATGTCTATATTCTCCGGCTTGGCAAGGATGCCATAGTGGTACACGCGGCCTGCCACATTCTTTTTCTGGAACTTGGCGATGTCATCGAGTGTGATTGTCTTCAGTGCCTCGAATACATCGCGGCGCGCGTCATAGTCATAATTCTTTTCCTTGCTGTCAAGATAATAGAAGGCGATGTCATCGTTGATGATGCGTTCGGTGCGGAGACGTCCGTCGAGACTCTTCTTCGAAAGTTCAAAGGCGCCTTCGCTCCGAGGCATATTCTCGATTATTTCGTCAAATGCGGCAAGAGCGTCGATAAGCTTGTCGTTCTGAGTGGCGATGCTTGTGCGGTAGACGTATGGCTTGTCGGGCTTGCCTCCTGCATAATAACCTGCTCCGGCGCTATAGGCAAGCGAACGGCTCTCACGCATTTCCTGGAAGACGATGGAATTCATCGAACCACCGAAATAATCATTGTAAATTTTGCGTGCAGGTTCAACAGCATGGTCGAAAAGCTCACCCTTGTTCGAGATGCCAACCATATAAAGTTGCTTGGCTTCGTAAGGAGCGATGAAGAATGTGGTCTCCTTGGGAACAGCATAGTTATAGTGACTCTTCTTGGGAACCGGCTTGAGAGTTGCGGCCAGCGGGTGAGTGTCGTTTACGACCTTCAGCACTTCCTTGGCAGGAGCATTGCCCCAATAGATAACAGTCTGCTCATAGTCGTTGAGACGGCGCAAAGCCTCGGTGAATGCTTCAGGACGGATTGCGCGAAGCTCGTCGGCCGTGAGGATATCGACTGAAGGATTCTTGGGCCCGTAGAGGACATAACTCGACAGACGCGAGAAATTGCTGTTCTGTTTGAGCTTGGCATCGACGCGTGATTTGGCGATGCGCTCCACAAAAGCATTGTAGGCGTCAGCTGGAAGAACAGCATCGGCAAGAACCTTTTCATAAAGTTTCACAGCCTTGTCCATATTTTCACTCAAACCGGTGATGACAGCATATGTGCGGTCGCCGCTGACAGAATAGTTGAAACGGCAAGCAAGTTTGTAGAACTCGTTCTTAACCTGTTCGGGAGTCATATCGGACGTACCGCAATACCCCATCAGAGTGGGAGCCATCTGTAGGAGACTGTCGGTATAGGAGCCGATATCATATACATAAATAAGCTCGAATATATCGTTTGTAGTGTTGGGTACATAGAGTACCGGCACATTCTGCTTGGCACTGAGGCGAGTGAGATCTTTATCGAAATCGATGAACACCGGTTCGACGGGCTTCACGGCACTGTTCTGAATCTCGAGCAGGAATGGCGAGGCGGCATCGCGATTCATTACGATAGGCGTAAGCTCCGGTTTGGCAATCTTGAGCTCGGCGGGGTCGGCACCGGTACGCTTGTATATTGCGACATAGTTCTCGGAACCGAGATATTTGTTTGCAAGCGCCACGACGTCCGCCTTGGTGACATTCTCTATAGCTTTGTCCATCGCAAGCTTATCGGCCCAATCTATACCGTTTACGAACGCATCTACATACCGGTCGGCACGGTCCTCATTCTTCACGAGACTATTCTGCATGCTCAGTTTGATGTTGGCCTTCACAGCCTCTACAAGTTCTTCGGAGAACTCGCCTTTGCGGAGCTTGTCGACCTGTTCAAGGAATAGTGCGCGGATATCGTCAAGCGACTGTCCTTCTTTGGGCGAACCGCTGATTGTAAACGCACCGGCGTCGGCCATGTTCATCATTCCGGCACCGCCTCCGAGTATAAGTTGAGGCAGGTTGACGTTTATATCAAAAATACCGGTCTCGCCATTGCAGAAAATATGGTCGAGGACGTTAAGTCCGGGCATATCTTTCGACGAAGCTTCGGGCAGGCGCCATACCAGATTGAGATTTTCAGCCTCGGGGCCAAGCACTTCGATCTCCACAGGAGCTGTAAAGGGCTTTTCGTTCGGAAGCGCCGGACGGTTGAGATTCGGATTAGGCTTGAGATGTCCGAAATATTTCTCAATTATATCCACCATTTCATCGGGATCGAAATCGCCGGAGAGACAGATTGCCATGTTGTTGGGAACATACCATTGCTTATGGTAAGCCTTGACGTTTGTAATGGAAGGATTCTTGAGATTTTCCTGCGTGCCGAGAACTGTCTGGCGTCCGTATGGGTGAGACGGATATAGGGCTGCAAGAAGCCGCTCGTACACCTTGCGGTTATCCTTGGTGAGCGACATGTTCTTCTCCTCGTAGATGGTCTCCAGCTCGGTATGAAAACCGCGGATTACGGGATGCTCGAAACGGTCTGCCTGTATGCGCGCCCAGTTTTCAATCTGATTCGACGGAATATCCTCAACATAACATGTCACATCGTATGACGTGAAGGCATTTGTACCGTTTGCTCCAATTGCGCTCATAAGCTTGTCGTACTCGTTGGGAATGGCGATTTTCGAAGCCTCGTAACTCACGGAGTCAATCTCGTGGTAGATACGGCGGCGCGCCACAGAGTCGGTGGTATGGCGGTATTCTTCAAAAAGAGCCTCTATACGGTCGAGCATAGGCTTCTCGGCGGCATAATCCATTGTACCGAACTGCTCTGTGCCTTTGAACATCAGGTGCTCGAAATAGTGTGCGAGCCCAGTCGTCTCGTAGGGGTCGTTCTTGCCGCCGACACGAACGGCAATATAAGTCTGGATACGCGGCTGAGCCTTGTTGACAGTCATAAACAGCTGCAATCCGTTGGGAAGAGTGTACATCTTCGTATGCAACGGATCCCCCGGAACGGTACGGAACTCGTGCGCGGCGGCAAGTGCCGACATTGCAGTGACGGCGACAAGCGCCAGTAACATAAATAGCTTTTTCATATCGGAAATGGTATGGTTTGTAGATTATTTTGCAGGAAATGTCCTGTCATTCATCACCAGCGACGAAAGGTCGGCCATATGCGAATGTGCGTCGGAGGTGGTTAGATAGGCATCTATGCGGTCGGCATGACTCATACGATGAAGGTCGGTACCTATAAAATCAACAAGTCCCTCCTTTATAAGAAACTCTGCGACTTTCTTCTCCGCCTTTCCGTAAGCCTCGGCAAGACTCAGCAGATTTATCTGGAACAAAAGACCGGCATTGTGCAGATTCCGGAACCGGTCTTTTTTATTGTAATAATACGGATATCGCTCAGGATGGGCAAGAATGGGGAAATAGCCCTTCACCTGAAGGTCGAAAACGATGTTATCGAGATTCCACGGTTCCTGCATGAACGAGTTTTCAATCAGAAGATAATTCCCCGGAAGCGACATAATGTCACCGCTTTCGAGCCGCGACATGAAAAGGTCGTCGATTCGATACTCGGCATGGTTCGTCACCTCAATGCCGTTTCCACGTCGCTTCAGTTCCTCGTGAAGCCCGGATAAAGCAGGATCGATAGTACTGTGGTCGTTCTCGAAAGTCGTCTGTGTCACATGTGGCGAGGCCAGAATGCGCTTTATGCCCCATTTCTGCATCCGCTCTATAAGGTCGGCGGAGGTGGATGCATCGGGAGAGCCGTCATCGATGCCCGGCACGATGTGGCAGTGTATATCGGTACTGAAACAAAGTTCAGCGGCTTCTTTTGGTTTGCGGTTGAAGATATTGAACATCAAAATCCTATTTTTTCTGGTCTGTAGGTTGGCGGCGCGCCGTGGCGTCAAGAATGAAAGGCAACGGGGCCTTCATCGGAATCGGAGCGTCTTTACTGAATGCATCGAGTGATTTCTGCGCATCTGCGGCATCATTGAACGATGCCAGAACGATGTAATAATACGGCTCGCCGGTTTCCACAACGAATGTGGAGGAATACCCCATATCAACAAGGCGCTCCCGCAGGGATTTGGCGTTGAAAAGCTGTTTGAACTGACCGACGACAACATTGTAGCGGCGCAGATTCTGCGGTATTCCGCCTCCGTCCTTCGTCACTCTTACAAGCTGAGCCCTCACCTGCACGTCACCAGAAGGGGTATTGATGACTCTGGACTGCTGCATACGCCGCTCGCGGCCGTATATCGTGGCGTCAAGGCTGTCCTGCTCCTGCCGGGCTGCAACAGTCTTCTCATATGCTTCCCTGTAATTGGCTTCGGTTGTCTTACAGCCCGTGACAAGTAGCATAGAGCATATAACGGAGAGAATAAGTATACTGATTCTCACTTTTTAAACTTTTTGGCGATTTCCCGTGGAATGGCATCGCGGTTCACAAGGATGTCGACTGTCTTGGCAAGGAAATAAGGTTCGCTTACATAAAAATAGCCGTTGTAAATCTGGTTTGTGTCCCAGGAATTCTTTACTTTGTAATATCTGTTTCCTTTCTGATCCACAGCCTTGCCGACAATCACCATACCATGGTCGTCGGTAGTCTCCTGACTGTCGAACATTTCCTGACGCAACTCCTGGGTAACCTCGATTTCCTCTACAGGACCTTTGAAATTGAATTTGTCATTCTGGCGGTCCTTGTCGGAAAGTTTCACCCAACGGGCAAGCTCGGTTCCGTCCATATCGCCCTCAGTCTTGCCTTTGGGCATAAGAGCCACACCGTCGGTCCATTTGAAACCGTCCTCGCTGACGTCTGCGGCCCATACTACGGTATATCCCTTCTCAAGCGAGTTGTCGACAATTGCTTTCAATTCATCCAAAGGCACATTCCAATAGGGAGCCCAAAGCCAGTTGTCGGGCACTTCGACGGCAAAGGCTGTATAGAACGGATGGTGAGTGAACGATGTCAGAGGCACATAGTCTGCCATATCGAGACCAAGACTTTCGGCGTAAGTTTTCGGAGTATATGTCTTACCCTTGTATTGGAAAGTCTCGGGTACAGCACCGAGATAGGAGTCGAGAATTGCTTCGACACCCTTGCGCCAGGCTGTGGAAAGCTTCTTGTTCGGACGCTTCACAATGGCATGCAGATATGCCGAGAGAGCGGCATCAAGCTCACCATGAACGTGCTTGTCCTCGCCATATTCAAGACCCGAATATATTTCCTCGGGTACAGCTCCGTAGCGCTCCCATACGTAGGGGACATCCATGATGGAGCCTCCCGCGGCGAAATTAGTCTCGCCATAAAGACGGATAAAACGCTCGGCCTTGTCGCGGTAACACTGGCGGACGGTGTACATTTCCGAGATATCGAGACTGTCGCCCTTCTTGCGGAGAATCTCATCCTCAAAAAAGGATGTTCCGGCAAAACACCAGCATGTGCCTGATTTGTTCTGGTCTTTCACAGAGGTTGTCGGCAGAGATATTACGTCGGTAAATATGAATTTCACAGTGTCGGTGGCGGCGGAATCCGCAGCCGCGGGTGTCTGTGCCGACATTGTCATAGCGGCGCCACACAGCGCCATTGCAAGAATATTTTTCATCAGTTAAGTACTTTATACGAAGCCTCTTTCAGAGCCTTGCGGATTTCGTCGATATGATTTCTGTCACGGGTCTCAAGCTCTATGCGGATTGTACAACCGTTGATTTCGGAACTTGTATTGATTCGTTCGTGGGTTACAGATATGATATTTCCTCCCATACCGCCAATGACGCTGCACACACCGGAGAGCTGGCCCGGCTTGTCGGCGAGATCGACAGTGAATGTATAGTTGCGGCCGCTTTTACTGAGACCGCGGGTTATGACACGGCTAAGGATGTTAACGTCGATATTGCCCCCTGACACGAGGCACACGGTCTTGAGTCCTTCGATGGGAACTTTGCCGAACATTGCCGCGGCAACAGCAACGGCGCCGGCGCCTTCGGCGACGAGTTTCTGCTGTTCGATAAGCGCAAGAATGGCGGCCGCCACTTCCTCGTCAGTGACAGTAACCACCTCGTCGACATACTTGTTGCACATATCGAAGGTGTTTACCCCCGGCTCTTTCACAGCAATACCGTCGGCGATGGTGCTGACGTCGTTGAGATGGCATAGCTTGCCTTCCTTCAGCGACTCGGCCATTGATGGAGCACCGGACGACTGCACACCGAACACCTTCACATCCGGGCGCAAAGTCTTGATGGCGAATGCCACACCTGAAATCAAGCCACCTCCGCCAATGGGTACCACCACCGCCTGCACATCGGGCATCTGGTCGAGAATCTCAAGACCTATAGTACCCTGGCCGGCAATAACTTTAGGATCGTCGAAAGGATGCACAAAAGTGTAGCCGTGTTCGTTCTGAAGCTGTATGGCTTTGGCATATGCATCATCGTAGACTCCGGGCACAAGGCATACCTCGGCTCCGTAACCCTTGGTTGCCTCCACTTTCGAAATCGGGGCGCCTGCGGGCAGACAGATCAGCGATTTTATGCCGTTATGAGTGGCTGCCAGCGCCACCCCTTGGGCATGGTTGCCGGCAGAGCACGCAATGACACCGCGTCTCTTTTCTTCCTCTGTGAGCTGAGAGATCTTATAGTAGGCTCCGCGTAGCTTGAAGCTGCCTGTAAGCTGTAGGTTTTCCGTCTTCAGATAGATGTCGTAACCGGGGCGAAGCTTGGGAGCCGGTATGACAGATGTGCGCCGTGCCACATCCTTGAGCACTGCGGCTGCATTGAATATTTCACTTATTTCAAGCATAGATGTAGAATTTGCAACAAAGTTACAAACTTTTTGTGTATTTTTGTGTCCGTAAGCAAGACAAAACCAAATCATCTATAACAAATTCATCTTACAAAAAATGAACCGATTCTTTCAACGCTTGTTGCTGCTCTTCCTATGCACGTTAACTATGACGTGGGTGATGGCCGATAAGCCACTGCAAAAAGGCATGCACGAGCAGAACAGACTGTTCACAGCTCCGGCTGAAAAACAAGCTGCTCCACATGGCAAAATCATGAAGCGACACCGTGCCACAACGGTATCAGAATCCAGTATAAGCACCGTTGTCGACGGTAAAACCGGCGTTCCCGGAACAAAGATACGCCGGTCACAGGCAAATGCCGCGACAAACATCCCGCGTATCTACGGTTGCGTGTTTTACACCGGATCGCGCGATGACATCGAACAGTCGGTATGCGCCATACCTACCAACGACAACGAAAAATTCGAACTAATAATCGACAATGTGAACGCAATCGACGGCGGAACTGCTGTCGATGGCACTTACTATGCCGCCTACCACACCGAATATTACGGCGAATACAAGCTCTATATAAGAAGCTACGATATCGCCACCGGCCGGTACCTGAAAGAAATAAACGGTGACGAAAGTGCAGAAGCCACCGACGTGGCATACAATCCGGCCGACGGCAAGGTCTACGGATGCTTCTGCGACCCCGATTCACCCGATTATTCCGGTTACTATTTCGGCACGATAGATTATACCTCCGGCATCACTACCCGCATCAAGGAACTGCCGCGACAGATGGCAGCCATAGCCATAAGTCCCGCCGGTAAAATGTATGTCATCGACAAACAGCAGGAGAAAGTAGGATATACTTTGACGACAGTTGGCGCCGACCTGTATGAAATCGACACTCTCGGCAACATGACTTTTATCGGAAAGACCGGCCAGCTCCCCGAATACCGCTCGTCGGCATGCATCGATCCGCTTTCCGGCCGTATGTTCTGGACTGTAAGTCCTCCGGATGAATGCGGATACCTGTATGAGGTAGACCTCGCGACAGGCGCCGCTACCCTCGTCTACCAGTTCCCCGGCGACGAGGAAATAGTAGGCATATATATTCCTGACAACGGCGTGAGGGCAGACTCCCCTGCTGCCGCAACCGACCTGAAGGCAGAATTCCCCGAAGGCGGACTTTCGGGTACCGTTTCCTTCGTTCTGCCGTCGACCGATCTTAACAGCATCCAACTATCGGGAGAACTATCCTGGGAACTGACAATCGACGGAAAGGATTCCAAAACCGGCACAGGGACTCCGGGAAATACCGTGAATGTACCCGTCACACTCACTGAAGAAGGCATGCACCGATTCTCCGTGACAGTATCGAACGAACAAGGCCCGTCGGAAGAAACATTGCTGAATGTATTCGTAGGACAGGATACCCCGGTCGCCCCGGTTGTCGAAGCCACAATGGAAGAAAACAGGATTACAGTATCATGGAAGCCTGTAACAGAAGCTGTGAACGGAGGTTACATCAATCCGTCAAGAGTCAGCTACCGCGTGACACGATTCCCCGACAATATCGTCCTGTCCGAAAATACAAAAGAGACCTCACTGCTCGACGTAGTGGAAATTCCGGACGGCCTTGCATACTATTATTACACTGTCGAGGCCCGGTGCGCCGGACTGGTTTCCACACCTGCCAGATCGCCGAAACTAATAATCGGCTACAATACAACTCCCTGCTCCGATGATTTCAACAACATAAAGACTTTCGATCTATATACCGTAATCGATGCCAACGGCGACGGAACTACATGGGGACCCTTCATCGGCAATATCCGTGTGTCCTTCAATACAGAGATGGCCATGGACGACTGGCTAATCACCCCTCCCGTACAGCTCGAAGCCGGCAAAGCCTACCGCTTCAGTATCGATGTACTTACCGGCAATGCCACTGCAAAAGAATCCTTCGAGGTGAAATACGGACGCGGTAATACCGTTGCCGACATGACAGGCTCTGTAATTGAAAAACAATCGGTAGCACACACCGATTATGTAAAATACCACGGTTTCATCGTCCCGGAAGAATCGGGTATACATTACATAGGCATCCACGGATGCAGCGAGGCCGACATGTACACTCTTACGGTCGACAACATGTCTATCGAATCCGCGCTTAATGCCGGTATCCCGGCTGAGGTGACGGATCTTACCGCCGCCACGCACACCAACGGCGAATTACGCGCCGACATTTCATTCAAGGCTCCGCTCACCGACCTGGCGGGAGTACAACTCCAATCCATCGACAAGATAATACTCAAACGCGACGAGCTCACCGTCAAGACTTTCAGTTCTCCTACGCCCGGAGCATCCCTGTCGTTCACCGACGAAGTGCCGGAATGCGGAATCTACGCATATAACGCATACGCAGTCAATGCCACAGGCGAAGGTCCGGCGGCAAAAGCCGAAATATATGTAGGAGTCCTTGCTCCTTCAGAACCGACGAACGTAAGCATTGTCGAGACATCGGTTCCGGGAGAGGTAACTGTCAGCTGGGACGCACCTGCCACCGATGTCGAAGGCAATATCCTCGACCCGCAATATATCACATACGGCATCTATGTGCCTGTCGGAGCCAGCGATATGGAGCCGTTATACACCGATCTCAAGGGCACCTCGTATACATTCAAGGCTCTCGACGACGCCGACACCCAGAAATTCGCCCAATATGTAGTCACTGCCAAGACCCTCGGCGGATTCTCCGACGGCATGCCTACACCGATGATTCCAGTCGGCAAACCGTACGCCACACCTTTCCGCGAATCTTTCTCACACGGCCAGCCGGCATCCATTCTGGCGACAAATTCCTCCGGCGGAGCCGCATGGCAATTGTATAACGACGAATCCGGAGTCCCGGCAGCCGACGGCGACAACGGATACATCGGTTCCCATGCAAACTATCTGGACGATTACGGTTCGCTGATGCTCGGCAAGGTAAATCTTGCCGGTCTGACAAGTCCCGCATTGACTTTTTATACCTACAGCATCGTAGATGATGAAGATTATGATGACAACGAGATAGACATAATCGCCATCTGCGAAGGAACCGCGAAAAAGGCGAGCACGGTAAAAATCTCCGACTATACCCACGAAGAAGGATGGGTGAAAATATTCATACCTCTCACCGAATTTGCCGGCAAAGCCGTGCAACTGCAATTCGTGTCGCATTGCCGTTCCTGGCAATATACCTTCATCGATGCCATCCGTATCGACAACAGCTACGACCACAATCTTACTGTCAACAGGCTATCCGTTCCAACAACGGTAAAAGCCGGCACCGATTTCGAAATCACGGCTGAAATTGAGAACAACGGCATGAAAGATGCTTCCGGATATTCTGTAGAGCTTTTCGCCGACGATAAAAAAATCGATACGAAAGCCGGAGCTGACATTCCGTCCTTCGGCAAAGCTTATATCACGTTCACGAGTCGTATCTCTGTCGTAGACCCGGCTCCCGTCACATTCAAAGCCGTAGCGGTATACGCTGCCGACGAAATGGCTACCGACAACGAATCTGAAGCCGTCACTGTAACCCCGACAGAACCCACACTCCCTGTTGTCAGGACTTTAGCGGCAAAAGGTTCTGATAACGGAATATCCTTAACATGGGATAAGCCCGATTTCAGCGAGTTCATACCCGACGCCGTTACCGAAACCTTCGAATCTGCCGAATCATGGGCTACCGACGGCGCCGCAGGCTGGACCTTTGTCGACCGCGACCGAGCCGGTGTCGGCGGCTTCAAGGACGGCTCTGAATTCCCGGGCATAGCTACCGGCTCCGTCCAGTCCTTCTTCGTGTTCGACAATTCCACTCCGGGATTCAACGACTATTTCAATAACGCACATTCCGGCAACAAATTCCTTGCCCAGCTATATTCCTACGATATCACGAGCGGCACAGGCGTGCCTTGTGATGACTGGGCTATTTCTCCGGAACTCTGCGGAGCGGCACAGACCGTATCGCTCTATGCCCGCTGTTACGACAACTCTTATCCCGAAACATTCGAGATCCTCTACTCCAAAGGCAGCACAGACCCCGACGATTTCATCCCAGTGGCCGAACATACAGCCTTGTCGACGGAATGGACCGTATTCAACGCCAATATTCCCGCAGGCGCCATGCGCATGGCGATACGTTGCACATCGAATTTCAAATTCATGTTCTTTGTCGACGATGTAACTTTCATCCCGGCAAGTCATGAAGGAGACCTTATACTTACCGGATATAATATCTACCGGGACGGCGAACATGTGGCAAGTGTCGATGCCGATGCTACGTCGTTCGACGATACGGAAGCCGATGCAGCCGACGGCCATTCCTACGTAGTGACGGCACTTTATAATCTCGGAGAGTCCAACCCGAGCGATATTGCGATTGCAGAAGGATCCGGAATCGACGGAATAGCATCCGGCAAGCTCACCATAACCGGTGGCAAGGGCTTTATCAGCATATCCGGCGCAAGCGGACGCAACATCAGTGTATTCTCGGCCGGAGGTCAAGCCATCGCAACCATAACATGCGCCGACGGTACCGAGAGAATCGCTGCCGTTCCCGGCATATACCTCGTAAAAACAGACGCCATTGTCTGCAAGGTTATCGTGAAATAGCATCCTTTCCACCTTCACTTACAGCGGCCTCCGGTGCTCGACAGCAACGGTGGCCGCTGTTATATTTCCATAAAAAGGAATTCAGAGCTGCTCCGAGGGCATTGCAGTTACAGATATAATCCGTATTTTTGCTGTCCGTTTTTTAAATCAACATACACAACAATGCCGTCAGCGCATGCGTTATTAATATAATTAACACATAAACACCTATATGAAACTATCTGCAATTTATTTATCTCTGGCAACTGCGGTTCTCCTTAGTTCATGTTCACTTTTCAATTCCATAACCGGAAAATCGGATTCCTCGAAAAAAGATATGAAAGTGGAGACCGTAAAAACAGACAAACATAAAAAGAATAAAAAAGAAAACTCGGGAGCCGTGCCCAACGATGCTCTCGGCACCATGCCCACCTCCGAACAGCTTTTAGGTGCCCAGTGGAATGTCACGGGAGTAGGAACTACTGTAATCAACGCAGAGGACAATACTCCTTATATAGTTTTCGACAACGGCGGACGCTTCTATGCAAGCGATGGCTGCAATATCCTCAACGGCGACTATGTGTTGCGCAGCGATGGTAAACTGACATTCAACAGTGTACTGTCGACAATGAAAATGTGCCCCGACATAGAGTTTGCCGATATGGTGGCAACCAACATCTCCGACGGTAAAACCTATTCCGTAGACTGCAAGAAAATCGGACAGGAGACTTATCTTTACCTCAAGAACGACAAAGGCACGACGGTCCTGACTCTGCGCCGTCACAACATGGAATTTCTCAACGGCAACTGGTTGATTACAGGTGCCGACGGCAAAAAAATCAACGACGAGGAAGCTACCGTATTCATAGACATACCGGCACTGAAAATCCACGGCAATACCGGCTGTAATTTCTTCAACGGCGAGATTTATATCGACCCTGCCAAAAGCAATGCCATAGATTTCAGCAACATGGGCCTTACGCGAATGGCATGCCCCAAGAGCGACCAGGAACGATGCATCATGGTAGGTCTTGAACAGACCGCAACAGCCATTGCCGGCAAAAACTCCGATACCGTCCTCCTTCTCGACGGAAACGGCAAACAGGTTATGACTCTCAAACGAATTGCCATCCGCCCCGAGGAATAATCTGACACAATGAACGATCTGAATCTTGATTTTTTCCTGCACCGCGCTACCGTACGGGTATTCTCCGACGAGCCTGTCGCGGAAGACACAATCGGAAAAATTATCGAAGCGGCAGCCTTTGCCCCCAACACGGGCAATATGCAGCTCTACAGCGTGATTGTCACAACCTCGGAAGAAGGTCGCGCCCGTCTGGCCCCCCTTCATTTCAACCAGCCGGCGGCTACCGGCGCTCCGGTGCTTCTCACCGTATGCGCCGACATACGCCGCTTCGCGCAGTGGTGTGCCGGGCGCGAAACACGTTCCGGACTCGACAATCCCGGCGGATGGATAGCAGCAATAACAGACGCTGCCATATTCGCGCAGCAGATTGTATGTGCCGCCGAAAGCAACGGACTCGGATGCTGCTATCTCGGAACTGCCACATATAATATAGAAGGTTTCTGCGAGGCACTCTCCCTGCCCGAGGGTGTCATGCCGCTCGTAGGCATAGCGATGGGATATCCTGCGGAAACACCGGTACAGAACGGCGACCGTCTGCCACTCGATGCAATCTTGCACAAAGAAAGCTATCACGACCCGCTACCCGACGAAATCGACCGTTACTATTCTGAAAAAGAGGCGATGCCGGAATCCGAGATTTTCATAAAGGAAAACCGGAAGAAAACGCTCGCACAGGTTTTCGCCGAAGTGCGCTATCCCGCATCGCTCAACGAAGCCGTAGGACGCGCCATAATGGACCGCATATCGAAGAAAGCGGATATCTGAACCGCAACGCGGTTCATGGTACGTTTGGATTCTTATAAAACTTTCACAGGAGCCCCTGTAGCAGCATTATAGCTGCGGCGGAGGCTCTTTCCACAATCGCCTGACGGTCGCCGGAAAAATGAAATAATTTCTCTACGGCAGTATTAGGAGTTCGGGCCGCAATCCATACCGTGCCGACAGGCTTGCCGGGAACGGCACCACCCGGGCCGGCGATGCCTGAGGTCGCGACGGCACAATCAGCCTCACACACGCGGCATGCACCGGCCGCCATCTGACGCACAGTATCCTGACTGACAGCACCCACTGTACTGAGAGTGTCGACACTGACACCGAGTAATTTCATTTTTACCTCATTACAGTATGACACAATACCTCCTACATATACGTCGGAACAGCCGGCGGTCGACGTAATAAGATGCGCGATATTGCCCCCTGTACAGCTCTCCGCTGTCGCCAAGGTGTAACCTTTCTCACGAAGACAGTGAAGCAGCATCTGCGCGGGAAGCACTTTACCCGTACCGGCGAGCTTGTCGCCGAGGGTGTTGACAAGATTTTCGGCACATGTCTCGAAACGTTCCGTTCCGTCATCCGGCTTACCGTCAAGGCGCAGCACTATTTCTCCGGGAGACGGCAGATAGGCAAGTTTGTAACCCGCGGGGAGCGAGTCCTCATAAGCGGAAAGACGCTCGGCAAGATCGGATTCCGTTATTCCCGTCACCGTAAATTCCCTGTGCAGAGTACGACCAACATTTCCGAAACGCGCTTCCACCTCAGAAACCACCGCAGGCAACATGCCGCGCGTCTCGAAAGGTACGCCGGGCATAGCCACCAGCACTTTTCCGGCTCTCTCGAACCACATCAAAGGGGCGGTACCGAAAAGATTCTGAATTACGCGGCACGATGACGGCACCATAGCCTGACTGCGTGTAAGGTCGTTCAACACAAGTCCGCGCTCTGCGAAGATACGCTCCACATTGGCTGCCACAGCCGCGTCGCGGTGCAGCTCTCCTCCGAAAACTTTCATCATCACAGCCTTGGTGATATCGTCGCGCGTCGGCCCGAGGCCTCCCGTGCTTAACACCAGGTCGCTTTCGGCAAGCGAAGCCTCTATTGCCTCTTCTATCGCCATGGCGGCGTCGCCGACAGTACGGACGGAGGCAACCTGCCAGCCCATTTCGGAAAAACGCCGTGCGATAAGCCCGGAATTGGTATCTGTAACCCGGCCGAGCAGAATTTCATCGCCGATAATGATGATTGAAAGTCGCATATTGGTTATATTTCGACACGGGCATAGGGAGCCGTCTCGTATTTGCAGAATATACCGTCGAGATATTTGAAATAACCGGCCATCGCCACCATTGCGGCATTGTCGGTAGTAAATTTGCGTTTGGGGATAAAGGCCTTTATGCCGCGACGCCCGCAGAGTTCCGCGACAGCCTCACGCACGGCACTGTTTGCCGACACTCCGCCTCCAATGGATACCGTACTCACACCGGTCTGACGGATTGCCTTGTCGAGTTTATCCATAAGGATTGCAACGATGGTGGATTGCAACGATGCTGCAAGGTCGGCTTTATTATGCTCAATGAAATCCGGATCGGTCTTGATACCGTCACGGAGAGTGTAGAGGAACGACGTCTTCAGGCCGCTGAAGCTATAGTCCAGACCTGCAATATGCGGTTTTGCGAAAACAAAAGCCTTGGGATTGCCTTCGGCGGCAAGACGGTCGATATGCGGGCCTCCGGGATATGGCAGCCCCATCACTTTTGCACATTTGTCGAAAGCCTCGCCGGCGGCATCGTCGATGGTGCGGCCAAGGATTTCCATATCATTATAGCCCCGCACTAATATTATCTGCGAGTTGCCGCCCGATACGAGCAGACAGAGATAGGGAAATTCGGGTACATCTTCATCTGCGCTCTCTCGCACGAACTGCGCCAGCACGTGGCCGTGAAGATGGTTCACATCGATAATCGGAACCCTCAGACCCAGGGAGAGACCCTTTGCGAAACTTGTGCCCACAAGCAGCGAGCCTATCAGGCCCGGCCCCCGTGTGAAAGCTATGGCACTAAGTTCCCTGCGGCCAATGCCGGCACGACGGAGAGCGGCGTCGACAACGGGCACTATGTTCTGCTGATGGGCGCGCGAGGCAAGTTCGGGCACTACGCCGCCGTATTCTTCATGCACCTGTTGGGAAGCGATGACATTGCTCAGCAGGATGCCGTCGCGAACCACTGCCGCCGACGTATCGTCGCAGGATGATTCTATTCCTAATATCGTTATACCTTCCATTGCTCGCGAAATGTTAAAATATGTATGCTATGCCGGCCATCACCTGTACATTCGGATTATGGCGGATAATGGTGTAACGCCCCTCAAGACTTATCTTCAGCGACGGCATGCAACGCAGCTCGAAGCCCAGACCGGCATTTGCGCCGAGACTGTTTGTATGCGTTGTAACATCTTCCTCGCTGTCGCTCTTGTTCGACCAGGAGTTGAACGCCACGCCGACAATGGGATAGAAGGCCGCATGCTCGCCACCGAGACTGAGCGGAAAATGCATGTCGATATCAACAAGCAAAGCGTCGGTATTGCGATGGCGGAACACTACGCCGACCTGTGGCGCTATGCGCACATGCCGGCTGAACGAATACTGGAACACAAGACCGGCAAGACCCGACACGTTGCGTCCTTCATAACCGGCCTTGACACCGAAACTCTTTTCACCTCTTTCAGTCTGGCCCATTGTCGCCGTGCATGCACACGACATCAGAATGACAAGCGCCGCCATCCGGGTGGCAAGAGCGCGTAGTCCACTTACGATTGTCTGTTTACACATATTAATATAGCGAATGTGAATGTGTGGGGCTTTCAGGCGGCAAAGATACGAATAAGTCGAGTGCAAAAGCAAATTTATTTGCTATTTGCCTGGCGTGAGTATTTCGGCGAAGCCAAAGATACGATTCATTACTTATGCGCCAATGGCGCCCCTTCATTATTTCTTTGACAACAACCAGGCTATGCGAAAAGTTCGGACTGATACCCATAGTACCGGCCGAATATTTCCTATGCGATTACAAGATGATGTATAAGCGGCATATCGTAGTCACGGAGGGACTTTTCTCAGAAACCTCGCGCTTAGCTCCAAAAATTAGATCTCAAACATTAACATTTATTAAATTCAATATTAAGATTAGTATTTTTAAAAATATTATTTAATTTCGCAGCTGAAATAACCATGCTTAAGTCAGCTCAACGGCTGCCGGCAGCATAAACAACTGATATTTTGACATTTAACCTCAAAAAGAAAATTTCTCACATACTCGAGGCGTCGCCACATAGTGCGGACGACCCAAGGGACTAACCGCTATACCATATAATTCACACCGTGGATCAATCCACACATCCGAGAAACATAAAACCAACACATTAACCAATATTTATGAGAAAGCATCTATTTCCGGCTATGCTTCTTATGGCATCCCTGCCGATGCCGGGCTTCTTCACCGCCTCGGCAGAACCCGCCCCGCAGCAGCAGAGCCAAACGGTTTCTACCATCGAAGGTACCGTTTATGATGAGAACAACGAGGCCGTTATCGGCGCAAGTGTTGCCGTAAAAGGAACTCGCGGAAACGCAGTTGCCACCGACGCCTTCGGACATTTCAAACTCCGTGTCACCCCCGGCGCAGAGCTTATTGTAAGCTACGTAGGTTATAAAACAGCTACCGTAGCCGCCACCAACGGTGTGACAATCTACCTCGAGCCTACCACAGAACAGCTAAATGAACTTGTTGCCATCGGTTACGGCTCCCAGAAAAAAGCAAACCTTACCGGCGCCGTATCTACAGTCGACGTAGCCCGCACGATGGACAGCCGCCCGGTTGCCGATGTTGCCCGCGCCCTTCAGGGTGCAGTCCCCGGCCTGACAATCACCACCTCAAGCGGCGACATATCCGCCAACCCACAGATCAATATCCGTGGCGTCGGCACGCTATCCAACGACCATTCATCCAATCCTCTCATAGTCGTAGACGGTGTTCCGGTGGAGGACATGAGCTTCCTCAACCCCGAAGACATCGCAGAAATAAGCGTCCTCAAGGATGCGGCCTCAAGTTCCGTCTACGGTACACGCGCCGCCTTCGGTGTGATTCTTATCACAACCAAGACAGCAAACAAGAAAGACCGTGTATCGGTAAGCTACAATAACAATTTCTCCTGGAGCCAACCCACCGTTCTCCCCCAAAAGAACACAACTGTCCATGACCTTATCATGGATATCGACAACACCAACCCGGGAGCGGAACACGGCGGTTTCGGCATGTTGCCCACCGATATGCTGCCTTTCGCACAAGCCTGGGCAGAACAGCACGGAGGCAAGAAATACACCGACATGGTTGAACTCATGCCATATGTCGACAAAAATAACGTCGGCGATTTCTTCTTCTTCAAGACCGGCGACCTCAATCCTTTCACCGGCGAGGTGATGCAATCGACAAAGGCTATCTCCTATGCCGACTGGGATATCCGCAAGACCCTCTACCAGTGGGCTCCCGGGCAGAAGCACAATGTAAGCCTTGAAGGTACTGCCGGCAAAACCAACTACCGAGTATCCTTCGGCTATGACAGCCGCGAGGGACTCAACAAATACAACCCCGACAAATTCGCGCGCTATATGGCCAACGCCAGCATCGACACTCAGATTTTCGCCTTCCTGAAAGCCGGCGCGCGCATCAATTTTTCCCGCAAGGAATTCACATCGCCCAGCGACGCCCGCAACCAGTACACATACATGTGGCGCTTCCCGTCGTGGTTCGAGATGTACGGCTACCGTTATAATGAAGCAGGCGAGAAAGTACTGTTCAGCAACGATATAGCCCAGCGTCTCTACAGCCGCATGGATCAGACAGTCACCAATCAGACACGCCTCCAGGCTTGGATTCAGGCCAATATCACCAAAGACATTGTCCTTCAGGCCGATTTCACATACAACACCCAGCAGATGGACAGTGAAGGCACCGGTCTGAATTTCTACCGCTACAACCAGTGGAACGCGTCTACCAACAGCTATCCGTACGCACCAATCTATTCTCAGCCGAGCACATACGCAAGCCAGAGCCATTTCTACCGCAACACCTGGACCGCCAACGTATTCGCCACGTATGCCCACACATGGGCCGACTCCTTCAATTTCAAGGCAATGGCCGGCTGGACCGCCGAGCAGGAAGAATATAAATATTTCCTGGCACGCCGCAACGGCCTTGTTGACGAGAACCTGCCTAACATAAACCTTACAAACAGTGACACACGCCGTACCGAAGGCATCCATACACATCGCGCGACAACAGGCTTCTTCGGACGTCTGAATTTTGATTACAAAGGAATCTACCTCCTTGAACTAAACGGACGCTACGACGGTTCGAGCCGCTTCCCGGCAAACGACCAATGGGCATTCTTCCCCTCCGGTTCCATCGGCTACCGCTTCTCTGAAGAGAATTATTTCGAACCAATCAAAAACTGGTGGAGCAACGGTAAACTCCGCGCTTCATACGGATCAATCGGTAACGAAGCTGTGGGTGACAATAAATTCCTCTCGACAGCAGGCCAACTCGGTACAAGCTATGTCTACTGGATGTCCGACAAATCCAATCTGCTGTCAATGTATGGCATGCCTTCCCTCGTACAAAGCTCTCTGACATGGGAACGTATCGAAACCATTGACGCGGGTTTTGATTTCGGATTCCTCGACAACAGCCTAAATATGAGCTTCGACTGGTACGCACGTAGCACAAAAGACATGCTCGGCCCGGGTACACAGCTACCATCCGTCCTCGGCGACGGCACTCCTTACGGAAACTACGGCTCACTCCGCACAAACGGCTGGGAACTCTCCGTAAACTGGAACCACAGCTTCGGCGACTGGGACGTTTACGTAACCGCCAATGTGGGCGACAGCCGCACAAAGATTACAAAGTGGAACGATCCGTCCGGACTCATCTACACCTTCCTGCCTTCAAGCGGCAGCTACACAGAAGGACAGTATTTCGGTGACATCTGGGGCTTCGAGACCGACGGATACTACACTCAGGACGACATGACATGGAACGGCACCCGCTATGTACCCAACAAGGGAGTTGTTGACCAGAGAGGACTCGAGAACATCCAGTTCACATATGGCCCGGGCGACATCAAGTTCAAGGACCAAAACGGTGACGGCGTAATCGACGGCGGCAAAGGCACCGTCGACGACCACGGCGACCTCAAGGTTATCGGCAACGCCCTTCCTCGCTACGAATACTCCTTCCGTATCGGCGCCGCATGGAAAGGCTTCGACATCGACCTGTTCTTCCAGGGCGTGGGCAAGCGCAACATGTGGGCAACCGGCTCGACAATCATTGCCCAGGCACAATCCGGATGGGGTACTTTCACAAACCAGTGGGATAATTATAATAAAATAACATATCTGCCCGACGGCCAGATTGATTTCGCCAACTCCACAATCAGCGAAGACAACTGGTACCCACGCCTTTATTCCGATTTATTTGACAGCGAGAGCAAAGGATACGGCACAATTCCAAACATCGGCTACGGACATTACAACTACTATCCCCAGTCGAAATACCTGCTCAATCTGGCTTATCTGCGCCTGAAGAATCTCACTTTTGGCTACACACTGCCCTACAATATCACACGCAAGGCATACATTCAGAAAGCCCGCATCTATTTCAGCGCCGACAACCTCTGCTTCCTCTATAACGGAGCAAGCAAGTACCAGCTCGACCCCGAGCTGACCCGCCGCGCCGGCAGTTCCGTAGTAGGCAACAACACCGACGCTCGCTTCGGCCAGACAATCCCCCAGCGCCAGACCCTGTCGTTCGGCATCCAAGTAACTTTCTAACCTTCCGAAAGATATGAAAAACAAATATATTTTAAGCGCTCTTGCCGTAGCCGCTGCCATGTCGATGACATCCTGCGACGACTTTCTCAACGACAACCGCTACCCGCTGTCCTCACAGACAGTAAACCCCGAATTCTGGAGTAATTCTGTCAATGTACAGAACCAGATCAACACATTCTACAACGATTATGCCGGCTACGGCAACCGCTCGTCGACAAACGGAACATTTTACTACAGCTGGCTCAGCGACGACCAGTGCGGACGCAGCGGCATCAACGACTGGAAATTCAAAAACGTTCCGGCATCATCGGCGTACTACGACGACCCATATGAGGAAATTCGCCGCGCCAACCTCGTCATCGAAGGTGTTGCCGGATCCACGCTAAATGCTGCCGAGAAAGCCAACTACACCGCACTGGCACGACTCCACCGCGCCCGCCAGTATTATCAGCTTGTAAGATGCTACGGCGATGTCATCCTTGCCAAGACGACAGTAGACGTTACCGATACCGACATTCTTTACGCATCACGCACAAACCGCAACACCGTCATGGATTTCGTTCTCGAAGACCTCAATGACGCCGTTGCCCACATCTCCGCCGAAAGCGGCAAGACAACATTCTCCAAAGATATGGCACAAGCCTTCAAACTTGAAGTGTGTCTCTTTGAAGGTTCATACGCACGTTACCACCAGAACGATGACACCCGCGCAAAAAAATTCTTTGAGGAAGCCGAAAAAGCAGGCGCCGCCATTGCTGACAAATATCCCGTCAGCAGCGACTATGCAGGCCTGTACAATACTATAAACTACGGCGACCTTGCAGGAAACGCAGAGATTATCATGTACAAAGGCTATGAGAAATCGGTATTCATGAACTCCATCACCGACTACTCCAACGCCTCCGACGGTGTTGCCGGCATCACCCGCGACGCATTCAACGCCTTCCTGTTCAAGGACGGCAAGAACGCCACCACAACTCCTGCAACAAGCTATCC
This sequence comes from uncultured Muribaculaceae bacterium, assembly GCA_910576775.1. Lineage (GTDB taxonomy): Bacteria > Bacteroidota > Bacteroidia > Bacteroidales > Muribaculaceae > CAG-873. The sequence goes on from CAJTJV010000019.1 coordinate 33,347, forward strand.
GACAACCGACGAAGGTGTAGCCGAAGGCAACAACGCCATGAGCATCCAGAACCTTCTCGACGTTCGCGACGGCCGCCTCTCAGCTATCACCTATCCTTACGCCGCTTATGTCAACATGGCATGGAGCGCGCCCAACACCGGCGGTATGGTGTCGTCGACAGGCTACGGCGTGAAGAAATTCAACAACTACGCCATGCCTTTCGACGATGTGAACAGCATAAACAAGAACTACTGTAGCGCACCTCTCTTCTGGGGAGCACGTGTTTGTGTAGGTCTTCTCGAAGCCAAAGCCGAACTCGGCAGCATCTCCGACAACGACATCAACAAGTACATGAAGCCCCTGTGGGCTCGCGCAGGCTTCGACCAGACCGCCATCGACGCACTCTCGGTACAGTACCTCAAGGACCTCAACGACACCGCCAACAACATGAATGTAAGCAGCCTTATCTGGGAAATCCGTCGTCTACGCCGCTGCGAACTCATGCTCGACGACGATATCCGCTACTGGGATCTTATCCGCTGGCACCAGCTTGAACTTCTCGACACCGGCAAATACCCCAACGTAATCCTCGGTGTCAATGTCAAGAACGCACCTATCGCTCCGGGCGCCGTCACAGGCGACTACCTGAACGGTTCTTTCGGCAGCTCGCGCACCTTCGACAAGAAATACTATTTCTATCCAATTCCCTCAGGCCAGCGTCAGCTCAACGCCAATCTGAGCCAGAACGAAGGATGGTAATAATACCATAAAGCACTCACAGAAGGCGGGCTGCATTGCGACCCGCCTTTTTATATTCCATCCGGCCAACATAGACGCTTATTTTCAGCAGAGTTAGCATATTATCCAAATTTTTATTACCTTTGCAGCCTGAAAAGAGGCCTCGCCTCATGCTCGAACAATACATAATCATTTAAATTATGGTCAACTATAAAGAACTCGGCCTTGTGAACACCCGCGAGATGTTCAAAAAAGCCATCGACGGCGGCTATGCAATCCCCGCTTTCAATTTCAACAACATGGAGCAGCTCCAGGCTATCATCAAAGCCGCTGCTACTGAAAAATCTCCCGTAATACTCCAGGTTTCCAAAGGCGCCCGCAACTATGCCAACGCCACCCTTCTTCGCTACATGGCCCAGGGTGCCGTTGAATACGCCAAGGAACTCGGCTGGGAACATCCCCAGATTGTCCTTCACCTCGACCATGGCGACAGCTTCGAACTCTGCAAAAGCTGCATCGAGTCCGGCTTCTCCAGCGTGATGATCGACGGCAGCCACCTCCCCTACGAGGAAAATGTCGCCCTCACAAAGCAGGTTGTAGACTACGCTCACCAGTACGATGTTACCGTAGAAGGCGAGCTCGGCGTCCTCGCAGGCGTTGAGGATGAGGTATCTTCCGACCACCACACCTACACCGACCCCGAAGAGGTTATCGATTTCGCCACCCGCACAGGCTGCGACTCCCTAGCCATCTCCATCGGTACCAGCCACGGCGCCTACAAGTTCACTCCCGAACAGTGCACACGCAACGCCGAAGGCAAACTCGTTCCCCCGCCTCTGGCATTCGACGTTCTCGACGGTGTAATGGCCAAGCTTCCCGGCTTCCCCATCGTGCTCCACGGCTCATCGTCCGTACCCCAGGAAGAAGTCGATACCATCAACATGTTCGGCGGCAAGCTCCCCGACGCAATCGGCATCCCTGAAGAACAGCTCCGCAAAGCTGCCAAGAGCGCCGTATGCAAAATCAACATCGACTCCGACAGCCGTCTGGCAATGACAGCCGCCGTACGCCGCGTCTTCGCTGAGAAGCCCGGTGAGTTCGACCCCCGCAAATACCTCGGCCCCGCCCGCGACAACATGGAGAAACTCTATCGCCATAAGATTGTCAACGTGCTCGGCTCCAACGGCAAAGCAGAATAATCCCCTCTAACACAGGCATTACAGGCGCGATCCTACCCGGGTCGCGCCTTTTATGTATCACCGTATCCGGCAGGGCACAACACAAGCGCAAGCGACCCGGAAATTCCCGTAAAAAAATATTTTATCACATATTAATGTCAAAAAGCTATTCAAGATATATATTTTTTTGTACATTTGCAAGCAGAAGCAAATCAATCCAAACAAATTTCCAATCATGAATAACCTTAGAAAAACTCTGGCCGCACTCCTGCTTGTCGGCAGTCCGGGTATAGCATATCTGCATGCAGAGAAATGCCTTACCGTGTCGCTTAACACAGGCGGACAAGCGGTACAGTACAAAATCGACAATCTGAAAAAAATCACCTTCGACAAAGGCATTATGAAGATTGACCACACGGAAGGCATGGAGTCTATTCCGGTCGATGATGTCGACAATATGAGATTCGACATGGAACTTTCCTCCACCGGCGGCTCTGAAATATTCCAAAACAAGAATCTGTTCATAAAGGCGGGCAATGGCAAAGTGCTTATAAACAGCTCGACCGATACACCAATCCGTGTAGCGGTCTATGACATTCAAGGACACCTTGTAGATAAAACGGAACGTACAGGCTCCTGTGAGGTTGATTTCACCTCACGAAGAAAAGGCGTATATATCATAAAAGCCAACGATAAAACCATAAAATACACGAATCTATGAAAAAACTGCTATACACACTGATTGCATTGGTGGCTTCGCTCTCCATGATGGCTCAGACCACCGAAAAAGCTCTGTTGGTAACCCTCAGGGACGGCACTACAAAAGAATATAAACTCTCGGACATCGACAATCTTTCGTTCAGGGAGGCTTCACTGCCGGTTGCAGATCCGACAAGCGGGCCTTATGCCGTAGGCGATTTCTACAGCGACGGAACAAATCAGGGAATTGTAATCACTGTCGACGCCACAGGAAGCTACGGCACAATTGCCGCCGTAACCGATATGCCGCAACAACTGTGCTACAGCACCATATATGAAATAACCTACGCGGCAGACACAGAGTACGGCCCCGCCAACATGGCGACTGTAGCGGCCATAGACCCTGTTTACGAGAATTATCCGGCATTCAAAGCTTGCGCGGCGCTGGGAAGCGGGTGGTATCTGCCTGCACAGAAGGAGCTACAGACAATGCGCGCCAATCTCGAGAGTGTAAACACTACTCTTGAAAAGAGAGGTTTCCCGACAATTCCTGCCAACACCACCTACTGGTCTTCAACAGAGGCAGACCAGTACATGGACGCTATGGCCTACACCGCCCTGATGGACATGCCGGGCATGGTAGCTATCCAGAAGCAGGAAAACGCAAACGTGAGAGCTTTCCGTGAATTCGGCGACAAACCGGAACCTAAATTCAGCATCGGCAAACTCTATGACGCCGACGGCAAAAAAGGAATCATCTACTGGGTAGCCGAAGATGACAGCTATGCCCGCATCATTTCCCTTACCGAGAGCGACAATGAATGGGGAGCTGTCGGCACAAAGGCCGGCGCGGGCAGCACCGAAAGCGGTGAAAGCAACATGAAGGCGGCGCTTAAAGCGGATCCCACACTGGCATCGTTCCCGGCATTCGGCAGCTGCGCATCCCAAGGGGACGGCTGGTTCCTTCCGGCAGAAGCGGAACTGGCGGCAATCGCAGCTATGAAATCCGTCATAAACGCCTCTCTTGCTGCTAACGGAGCCGCACCTCTCGGAGATGTATATTACTGGAGTTCTACCGAATATTCAGCAGATGCCGCCAACAGTGCCAGAGCCGTACTGATGACCGACGGCACGGCAATGAATTCATCCAAGAATGTATCTCGCAAAGTACGTGCGGTTTCGTACATAGGCACACGTCCGGCGGAAGCCGAGACATACGCTGTCGGAGACCCGTATTACGACGGTGACAAAGTGGTAGGTATTGTATGCGAGGTAAGTGAGGACGGTAAGCACGGCAGAATCATCGCACTGGCCAATGTCAAAGAGACCGGACGCATAAATGCAATGTGGGACAAACGGGCCAACGCGGACGAATATGTCAAGATCGAAGCCTCCAGCCTTGACGACGGCGAAGCAAACATGGTTGCCGCAAGAGCAAACGACCCCGAATTAGCCAACCTGACAGCATTCCGTCTATGTGCGGAAATGGGAGAGGGCTGGTATCTGCCGGCTTTCAATGAGATGAAGGCTGTAGCGGAGAACAAATCCAGCCTCAACACCGCCCTTAAAGCCAATGGTGGCACAGCTCTCGACAACAACGACTACTGGACATCCACAGAAGGAACTGAAAACGCACTTGAGCGTGCCAAAGCCTTGAATGTCAAGAACGGAGAACCCTTCGACTACCGTAAATATTTCTACAATCTTGTTCGTCCGATGAAGAAATTCTGACAATTATGATTACCGACAGGTTAGGTTACAAAGGCAATCCTAACCTGTTTTTAATTCATAATTTTTCCCTCTGGCGTTTGCGGCTTGAAAATTAATATGTAAATTTGCATCCGCTAAATAGCAATTCAATTGTAAATAATCTAAATAGAACTAACTATGGCTTATGTAATCACTGACGCATGCGTAGCTTGCGGCACATGTCTCCCCGAATGCCCCGTAGGAGCTATCTCCGAAGGCGAAATCTATCACATCGATCCCGATACCTGCATCGATTGCGGCACTTGCGCTTCCGTATGCCCCAACGACGCTATCATCCCCGGCGAATAATCATTCCCGAAAAGGCATAAAGAAAGAGGTCCGCAGCTGCGGACCTCTTTCTTTATGTTGGCGTGTTATTCCATAAGTTTACGATAGCGGCGGCGTGGCGGTTCCTTTCCACCGTTCTGCATACGCTTGTATTCCTCATAGTCGGAGTAAGAGCCTTCATAGAACACGACTTTGCCGTCGCCTTCGAAGGACAGTATATGAGTACATATACGGTCGAGGAACCAGCGGTCGTGGCTCACGACGACGGCGCATCCGGCGAAATCCTCAAGACCTTCCTCAAGGGCGCGTAGGGTGTTCACGTCGATATCGTTGGTCGGTTCGTCGAGCAGAAGTACGTTGCCTTCTTCCTTGAGCGCCATTGCAAGATGCAGACGGTTGCGCTCACCGCCGGAAAGCACGCCGATTTTCTTTTCCTGGTCGGCGCCGGTGAAATTGAAACGCGACAGATATGCACGGGCATTTACGTCGCGGCCGCCCATGCGGAAACTTTCCACGCCCTGCGATATCACTTCATAGACACTGCGCTCGGGCAGGAGGTCGTGGTGCGACTGGTCGACATATGCCACCTTTACGGTCTCGCCTACCTCGAAGCTGCCATTGTCGGGCGTCTCCTGATTCATTATAAGACGGAAGAGTGTAGTCTTGCCGGCACCGTTCGGACCGATTACACCCACTATGCCGTTAGGCGGCAGAGCGAAAGAGAGGTCGGAGAAGAGGGTCTTCTTGCCGAATGCCTTGGCGAGGTGCGAGGCTTCGATAACCTTGTTGCCCAGACGCGGGCCGTTGGGAATGAATATTTCGAGACGTTCCTCACGCTGACGCTGATCCTCGTTAAGCAGCTTGTCGTAGGAGTTCAGACGCGCCTTACCCTTGGCCTGACGGGCTTTGGGAGCCATGCGCACCCATTCAAGCTCCCGTTCGAGAGTCTTGCGGCGCTTTGATGCCTGCTTTTCCTCCTGCGCCATGCGTTTTGTCTTCTGATCGAGCCATGACGAATAGTTGCCCTTCCATGGAATCCCTTCACCGCGGTCGAGCTCAAGAATCCATCCTGCCACATGGTCGAGGAAATATCGGTCGTGCGTGATGGCGATTACAGTACCGGGGTACTGGCGCAGATGCTGCTCGAGCCAGTCGATGCTCTCGGCGTCAAGATGGTTGGTAGGCTCGTCGAGCAGAAGGACATCGGGTTGCTGCAACAGCAGGCGGCACAGCGCCACGCGGCGACGTTCACCACCGGATAGCGTGGTGACGGGCTGGTCGTCGGGCGGACACTGGAGGGCATCCATGGCGCGCTCCAGCTTGGAATCGATGTTCCATGCATCGGCGGCATCGAGCTTGTCCTGAAGCTCGGCCTGACGGGCGATGAGGGCATCCATCCTATCCGGGTCTTCGAGGACATCGGGGTCGCCGAAAGCTTCGTTCACTTTCTCGAATTCGGCGAGCAGGTCCATGATGGGCTGCACGCCTTCACGCACGATTTCAACTACAGTCTTCGACGGATCGAGCTGCGGCTCCTGTTCGAGGTAGCCAACACTGTAGCCGGGCGCCCATACCACCTCGCCGCGGTAATCCTTGTCGATACCGGCGATGATTTTGAGTAGCGAGGACTTGCCGGAGCCGTTAAGACCTATGATACCGATTTTTGCTCCGTAGAAGAACGAAAGGTAGATGTCTTTTAGTACTTGTTTCTGGGGCGGGTAGATTTTGCTCACGCCCACCATTGAGAATATTACTTTCTTATCGTCTGCCATATTGGTAAAATATATGCATTAGGAGGCGGGGCTCAACGACGCTTTGCTTTTGGAGCCACGCGGAAGGGATAATCGGGAGTTACGCGCCCCTGGGCGATTGCATTGAGTTTGCCTTTTATAAGCTGCTTGCGGATACCGGAGATACGGTCGGTGAACACTTTTCCTTCAAGATGGTCGCATTCGTGCTGCACGATGCGGGAGAGGAAGCCGCTCATCTCTTCGGTGTGGGGCTTGAAATCCTCGTCGAGCCAGCTCAGGCGGATATGTTCCACACGTGGCACGTTCTCGCTGATGCCGGGAATGCTAAGGCACCCTTCGGGACGAGAAACCATGTCACCGTCGAGAATTTCTATTTCGGGGTTTATCAGGGTAAATTTGCGTCCCGCGCATTCGGGGAACGTCTCGGCAACGGGATCGGCGTCTATGACGACGAGGCGTATGTTCTTGCCTATCTGGGGTGCGGCAAGGCCGACACCTTCCGATTCATACATAGCCTCAAACATCTGTGCGACGAGTTCTTTAAGCCCGTCGGCACCTTCCGCCAGGGACTCGGATATTTTACGGAGCACCGGGTGTCCGTACAGGTAAACCGGTAGTTTCATAATTTATAAGTTGGATTCCCGGTAGAGTCTGCTGCCGAGAAAATCATTCAGTATAATAGTAGCCGACATTTCGTCGACAAGGGCTTTGTCGCGGCGTGCCATCTTGGGCAGGCCACCGTCGAGCATGGCGCGGTGTGCCAGAACGGACGTGAAGCGCTCGTCGAAAGAAATTATTTTCATTTCAGGCATTTCTTTCTGGAGCCTCGCGATTGCCGGCCGCAGATAGCGGACCGACTCTGACGGGTCGCCGTGCATATCGCGCGGCTCTCCGACGACGATAAAGTCAACACCTTCGCGCTCACAATAGTTCTTTACAAAATTATTGAGCTGCGCCGTCGCTACGGTGGCTATTCCGGAGGCAACGATACGAAGGCTGTCGGTGGCGGCTATACCGCACCGGCGACGTCCGAAATCTATTGCCAGAATGCGTCCCATAGCGCTTGCAAAGTTACAAAATCGCGGCGTTATTGCCAAATTCGAAATATTTGTGTAATTTTGCAATCACGCAATTATATAAACCATTAAAGAATGAAAGCATGCTTCATGGGCCTCGGGTACATCGGTCTGCCCACAGCCATCACCGCTGCCATGCACGATATAACAGTTGTCGGTGTAGATGTGAATCCTGCCGTGGTCGAGAAAACCAACGCCGGGGTGCTCCACATCGTAGAACCCGGCCTGGCGGAAATGCTCCGCAAGGTTGTCGACAACGGTACTCTTCACGCATCCACTATTCCGGAAATCTCCGACGCTTATTTTATTGTAGTCCCCACACCTTTCAAAGGCAAGCATGAGCCCGACATCTCTTTTGTAGAGGCTGCCACCCGGGCCGTCATTCCTTTCCTTAAAGAAGGCGACCTTTACGTAATTGAGTCCACCTCGCCTATCGGCACAACCGAGATTATGGCGAACATAATATTTCAGGAGCGCCCCGAACTCAAAGGCAAGCTTCATATCGCATACTGCCCCGAGCGTGTCCTTCCCGGAAATGTAATATATGAACTTGTGCATAACGACCGCGTAATAGGCGGTATCGACGAAGCTTCAACCGCCAAGGCGATGGAATTCTACAGCAAATTCGTCCAGGGAGAGCTGCATGCCACCAACGCCCGCACAGCCGAGATGTGCAAGCTGACTGAAAACTCGTCGCGCGACGTCCAGATTGCGTTTGCCAACGAACTGTCGCTTATCTGCGACCGCGCCGGCATCAACGTATGGGAGCTTATCCGCCTTGCCAACAAGCATCCTCGCGTCAACATACTCCAGCCGGGATGCGGCGTGGGAGGCCATTGCATTGCTGTGGATCCTTATTTCATCACATCCGCGTACCCGACCGAAGCGAAGCTTATCGCCGATGCCCGCGCGGTGAACAACTATAAGGCCGAATGGTGCGCCGAAAAGGTTATAAACGCTATGTTGCGTTTCGAAATCGAGCATTCACGCAAACCTGTCGTAGCAATGATGGGCGTCGCGTTCAAGCCCGATATCGACGACCTTAGAGAAAGTCCTGCCAATGCAATTATCAGCAAGGTTATGCAAGGTTCGAACAACTCACGTATACTCGTCGTAGAGCCAAACGTCAAAGAGCATCACGTATTCAAGCTCACTCCTTATCAGGAAGCCTACAGGACTGCTGATATCGTAGTATTCCTGACAGCACATACGCCTTTCCGAAGCCTCCCGTGGGATGACAATAAAGTGATACTTGATTTCTGCGGTATTTTCAAACGCTGATGTCATGGCAGTAGAAAAAGCAGAGACAGAACGCATATTCCTTCGCGGTGTCGGCGTATTCCCCTTTTCCGATGCCGACCGCCTTATAGATTACGCACAGGCCAACAAAGGCATCCTCGTTGCAGTAAACGCCGAGAAAATAGCCAACGCCAGCCCGCAGACAAAAGAGATAATAAATTCCAACATCGCCTATTGCGACGGTGCGGGAGCCGTCATGGCTGCCCGCAAGAAAGGTGCCCGGCCAACCAAAATAGCAGGCTGTGAGCTATGGCTCAGGATAATAGAGCGATTCCATGCCGACAAGACTTTCTATATCGTCGGCGCCAGACCCGAAGTACACCGAGCCACAATAGAAAAACTCACCGCACAGTACCCCGGCATAAAGATTGTCGGCCACCGCGACGGATATCTCCGCACAGAAGCCGAGCGAACCACCCTCGTCGACGACGTGGTAGCAAAGCGTCCCGATGTGGTATTCGTGGCTATGGGTTCGCCCGTGCAGGAAATCCTTATGTCAGAGATGCTCAAGCGCCATAAGGCCGTATATCAGGGTCTCGGAGGCAGTTTCGACGTATATACGGGCAAAGTGAAGCGTGCGCCTAAATGGTGGCTCGACCATAACCTTGAGGCGGCTTACCGCCTGCTGCGCCAGCCCAAGCGCATCAAACGCGACATTGTCTACCTCCGGTTCATATGGTGGCTGATGTTAAATAAATTCTAATCGACCTACTCCACACGCGATAGATGAAAACTGTGATGACAGTCTTCGGCACACGTCCCGAAGCAATAAAAATGGCACCTCTCGTCAAAGCCCTTCAGGCACTGCCCGACGAATTCCGTACCATCGTTTGCGTAACCGGCCAGCATCGCCAGATGCTCGACCAGGTGCTGCGCCTCTTCGAGATAAAGCCCGACTACGACCTCGACATCATGAAACCGGGCCAGGACCTTACAGACGTCACCTGTCGCATCCTCGACGGCATGCGCGGCGTACTCGCCGAAGCCAAGCCCGACCTGGTGCTCGTCCACGGCGACACCTCGACATCGACAGCCGCCGCCCTTAGTGCCTTCTACGCACAGATTCCCGTAGGGCACGTAGAGGCCGGACTACGGACAGGCGATATCTATTCCCCGTGGCCTGAAGAAATGAACAGACGCATAACAGGGCGTATCGCTACTCTCCATTTCTCTCCCACCGACATGGCGCGCCGCAATCTTCTCGCAGAAAACACCACCGACAATACTATCTGTGTTACCGGCAACACAGTAATCGACGCACTCCATACCGTTGTCGACAAGATAGAAAGCGACACCACCCTTGCGGCATCGCTCGCGGACGATATGCGCACCGCCGGATATGACATAGCGCGCCTCGCTGCAGGACGTCGCCTCGTTCTTATCACAGGGCACCGCCGCGAGAATTTCGGAGAGGGATTCCATAACATATGTCTTGCAATCAAAGATCTCGCAACGCACTATCCTGATGTCGATTTCGTCTATCCGATGCACCTCAACCCCAACGTCAGACGCCCCATATCGGAAATGTTCGGCTCCGTCGACCATCCGAATGTATTCTTTATCGAACCACTGGACTATCTGCCCTTCGTCTTCATGATGAAGCATTCCTACATGATAATAACCGACAGCGGCGGCATTCAGGAAGAAGCGCCGTCGCTCGGCAAGCCGGTGCTGGTGATGCGTTTCGTAACGGAGCGCCCCGAAGCCCTCGAGGCCGGCACCATACGCCTCGTAGGCACCGACCGCGACAAAATCGTTTCCGAAGCATCGCATTTCCTCGACGACGCCGACTACTACAGCGCCAACAGCCGCATCGCCAACCCCTACGGCGACGGCCGCGCCTGCGCCCGCATCATAGATTTCATCCGCCGCAAACTCTGAAACGGCAGTGCCGCGTCACGACTCTTTCATTTAAAAATACTTTGAAATTTCAATTACTAAGTAGTCGGGATATTATCAAAGACTTAGAATTAATCTCAGAGCCGCCGACCATGATGTTATTGTGGTGCCCGTCGGGCACCGATTCATCTCATAGCCAGGCTCGCCGGAGCTTGCGGAGGCGAGCCCGGTTCTAATCCGCATACAAACGTGTCCTGCCGGACACGGATTCCAACCATTGACTAACTGTCCTGAATCGTTTGGAATCGGCGTACTGCGCACGCCATGCCGTTGCGTGCCAGACCGGGCACATCTCCGCAGGCTGCGGTGTACCCGGCTACAAGTTAAATCGACGTCCTCCGGACGCCATGCCGAGCTTGATTTGTTGCTTCAGGTTATATACACAACTAATTGAAAGAGCTGTGGCTCCGTCCTAATATTCCACAAAAATTTCATGTGGAATATTATTGGAATCCTAAAAAATCATAAGTTCAACCTTTCTATAACGCTTTTTCGGGACTCTTGTCTCGGGGTAGAATTCCCACTCCGGACGGCATTCCGACAACAATATTGTTGTCCTTATCCTGAAATACGACTCCTTTGAGATAAATAGTATATATTACTTTTTTTGTTACAGGATCCACGATTACGAAATGATTTCTTTTATCTCTTCCTTCATTAGTGGAATATACACTATTTAAATCATGAAAATATACGTCAGCAGCCGACAAGAACCTGCATTCTCCATCTTGGCGTATAACATTCACATCCTTACCATATATTTCCACTACAAGCTTTTCTCTATCGGAAATCACAGGCTCAAGTATACCATTGTTCAGCACGAAAACTGAATCGAGTAGCACAAAATCCGAATAATTATTGTCAGGCTCAAAATCACTGCGTACGTTCCATTTAATTTTTTCTGGTATATCCCCGCCTTCCAGGCATGACACAAGCCCCTTGACAGTTTGCAAATATATCATACCATCATCAGTGTACAAGCCATCAGTAACCATCCATTCGACCTTCGGGAATGTAACAGAAAGCTGCCGTCCGTCTGATACCGCGAACTTGGACGCAAATGGTTCTCCATTATTGACCATCTTCCCGTTTTCGAAAGCAATACCGAAATTAAGCATATATATTGTATTCCCGGATATCCTTATTGTAGATTTTGAACCTTTGCCGTCAGGCAACCCTGTTGCCCATATAGTATCAAGATTTCTATTGAAACAATAGATACTGTCAGCATCGGCAATAATCAGGCTGTCGCCTTTCTCTATCCAATTACTATGCATGCCGGTAAGAACTCTCGAAATTCCACCTGAAAAATAATTTTCATTTTCTATGGATTTATTTGCAGACTTTAGAGCAGGCACAAAAGCTACATTCGAGAAGAACGATTCATCTCCATGCACTCTAAATTTTCTCGAAAAAGTTTCTCCCCTTCGCACATCCAACCTAACCAAGGAGTCTGCAATAAGATATATATATTGAGGATGTTCAATACTCCATAGGCTTCCACAAGAAAAATCATGGTATTTATTGAGAATCGTTGCTCTCCACAGCTCATCACCAGTATTAAGGTCATAAGCGATATGTTCCTTATTATTTGGCTTTGAACATATAATAGTATTTAAAGGTCTAACGTCCATTCTAAATTGATACTTGGCCTGCCATATCTTTTTCCCATTGAAACCATAAAATACAGGCTTTTTTACATTTGTGAAAAAATTCCCTGAGAAAACCAAATATCCACTATCATTAAAGATTCTTATTGTTTCATCATCTTTTTTCTTAAATTCAGAAATCAACTCCAAAGTACCGGTATTATACACCCGCCCGCATTTCTCATCAAGAAGCATTAATCTGGGTGGATTTGCGTATTGTATAAGTCTTCCATCGTTCGGTATATAATTAAATAACACAGGATTCTGTAGGGAATCCTGTGCGATTGCAAGCTGCTCAAACTCTGCCTTAATCACGTTTTCCTCCGATAGGATTAACCCAAATAGAAATGCTGTCAGTATTAGAATCTTTTTCATGGTTGAAAATTATTTGCAGGCCAAAGTTACTATAATATTACGAAACAGACAATCCGGCGTTCCCGTCGGATTGTCGGCTTGTCTGTTTATGTTAAGATTATCGATTCTTTCAGAGGCTTTCGATTACACCGCGGATGCGATCGGCGAGGGCTTTGGCCTCGTCAGCGGTATGCGCTTCGGCGTAAATGCGGATTATAGGCTCTGTGTTGGATTTGCGGAGATGCACCCAGCTTTCGGCAAAATCTATTTTCACGCCATCGATATCGGTGATGCGCTCTCCGGCGAATTTATCTTTTACAGCGGCAAGGATGGCGTCTACATCAATACCTTCGGTGAGCTGGATCTTGCTTTTGTAAATCTCATATGCCGGGTACTGCTTGCGAAGCTCGCTCACTTTCTTTCCGCTCTTGGCGAGAAGGGTGAGGAACAGAGCCACGCCGACAAGAGCGTCGCGTCCGTAATGCAGCTCCGGATAAATGACACCACCGTTGCCCTCTCCGCCGATAACGGCGCATGTGGCTTTCATCTTGGTGGTGACATTGACTTCACCTACCGCGGCGGCACTATACGATGCGCCATGGGCTTCCGTCACATCGCGAAGCGCGCGCGACGAACTCAGATTACTGACAGTATTACCGGGTGCATGCGACAGCACATAATCTGCAACACTGACAAGAGTATATTCTTCGCCGAACATTTCTCCGTTCTCACATACGATAGCGAGACGGTCGACATCGGGATCGACGACAAATGCCACGTCTGCCACACCGGTGCGCATAAGGTCGGAGATTCCGGTGAGATTTTCGGGTATAGGTTCGGGAGTATGGGCGAAATCGCCGGTGGCTGTACAGTTTAGCTCGACAACCTTTTCCACGCCGAGAGCACGGAGAAGCTGCGGAATTATTACTCCGCCTACAGAGTTTACGGCGTCGACGGCAACGGTGAAGCCGGCCTTGCGGATTGCCTCAGTGTCGACCAGCGGCAGGGCGAGCACCTGTTCGATGTGCCGGCGGTTATAAGTCGTGTTGGTATATACTTTTCCCAATGCATCTACCTCGGCGAAAGTAAAATCGTCGGCAGCGGCAATGCGGAGCACTTCCGCACCTTCTTCTGCGTTGAGGAATTCGCCGTGTTCATTGAGAAGTTTCAGAGCGTTCCACTGGCGGGGATTGTGCGACGCGGTGATGATTATGCCGCCGCAGGCACCTTCTCCGGTTACGGCAAGTTCTGTTGTGGGCGTGGATGCGAGATCTATATCCACAACATCAAAACCCATTCCTGTGAGGGTGCCGACTACAAGGTCGCGTACCATACTGCCCGAGAGGCGAGCGTCGCGACCGACAACGATGGTGCGGCTGTCACGGGTGCTTGTCTTGGCTATGAAAGAAGCGAAGGCGGCTGTGAATTTCACAACATCAAGGGGCGAAAGGCCTTCGCCGGGGCGTCCGCCTATAGTACCGCGGATGCCGGAAATAGATTTTATCAGGCTCATACTATGTCAGTTATATTATTGACGGCGTTCGTAAGTAAGACGATATAAGTAGGGGCGTACATCGGATGTCTCCTGAGTGAAGCCGTTCTGTGATTTTATTACAATATTGACAACACAGTCGACGGGGAGATAATTCAGCGGAGTCTGAATGCCCACGCCCCAGTTGTAGGACGACTGGATCTGATAATTGTTGTAGCGGAACCACGCCGGACTAAGGGTGATATTGTTTCCGGCTCCGGTCGGCAACTTGCCGTCTTTATAGGACGCAAGCGACCAACGGGTATAACGGAAATAAATCTGCTCGTCGTAGCTTACCTTATTCCCTTTTGTGCCGGCATCAAGCACCTGCATATACATGGTGCCATCCTCGTCAAGCCGGTAATAAGGCGCATTCTCACCGGTGATGAATACCGTGTCGACAGGAATCTCGAGTTCCACGCGCTGATCCGCAAGGAAATTATTCACATAGTGATCCTGCTTCGTAAGAAGCTCAGCGTACGATTCGGAATCGTCGCAGGCTGTGGTAATCAGGAGGGCGCCTATTGCAAGAAGGGAATATATGGCTTTCAACAGTTTCATAGTCATTGGAGAATATCTTATTTTAAACAGGGAGCGATAAAACGCTTGTATATTTGCGGAAGATTCGAGCGCAGATGCTCTACTGCCTCGTCGAGTGTGCCGCGGAATTCGCCGCCGGCGGCATTGACGTGGCCACCACCATTGAAATACTCGGAACATATATCCTTAACCGACACATCGCCTAACGAGCGCATCGACACACGGATGCAATCACTTTCCTGACGCATGAAAACACTCGCCTCCACTCCGGGAATGGCAAGAGGCCTGTTTACGAGACCTTCCGTATCGCCACGGGTATAATGGAAGCGGTTCAGTTCGTCGCGCGACAGGGCGATCAGTGCCATATGCTGCTCTTTGAAGATCTCCATCTTCTTAAAGACGGCGTATGCGTTAAGCCGCAGACAGTTGGCACTGAACGTATTGAACAGCTGACGGTTCAGCTTCTCCTTGTCGGCACCCTTGCGCATAAGCTCGGCAACGACTATATACAGTTCGGGGTCGGAACAATTGTACGAGAAATTGCCCGTATCCGTCATCATGCCGGCGAGGATACATTCGGCACCACGGCGGTCGATAAAATTGAACAGTTCCAGACGGCAAATCACACGGAACAGCAGATAGGCCGTCGCCGCCATCTCGGGATGCGAGATAAGCACATCGGCTTCAAGCTGCGGATTCAGATGATGATCTATAAGGATTTTAGGAGCCTCGGAAGCAAGCAAGGCTTCTTTCAGACGCCCTACGCGCCCGGGCTCGTTGAAATCGAGACACAAAAGCAGGTCGCAGTCCTTTACAAGCGAACATGCGAAATCAAAGTATTTGGCAGCATCGACAATCTCCTTGGCTCCCGGGAGTGCCGAGAGATTTGACAGAAAAGAATCCGGCACTACCACATGGACGTCTTTACCAAGTGCTCCAAGAACCTGCGCAGCGGCAAGAGAAGAGCCTATGGCATCGCCGTCGGGCGACGTGTGGCATATGACAGTCACTTTCTCGGCACTGTCGACCAAGGCCTTTGCCTTACGAATACTTTTTTCTTCAAGCTGTTGCGAAATCATTCCGCAAATTTATGCAATTTTTGCCGAATAGAGCAATCCCCTATCCTTAAAAATGCGTAAACGCTGAAAGCAGAAATAGAACCTACTCTCAACTGGCAAGTGCAAAATTAGCAATTAGTCTGAAGAAAACATTCTTCGGGGTGTCAAAATTGAGTTTTTTACGAGGTCTGCTGTTGATTTTATATTGGAC
>CAJTJV010000020.1 GCA_910576775.1 uncultured Muribaculaceae bacterium
TGAATGCCGGGGTTTTCACATTATGACGCCTCTCCGAGGCTCTCACGATATATGCACAAAAATATCCTAAATGAAAGAGCCGTGAAGGTGTGATTCCTCGGATTAATTATATTGCTATCAATATGGTAAAGCTTCCATAAAGAGCCGTGCAATCGATGTTTAATACCGGTTGCTAACAGGCTCCGTATATTTCGCGGTGAAGCACTTTTTCGATTTCCCGCGGGTCAAGGGTGGAGTCGGTTGACATCAGCAGAAGCGGAACCGACGGTAGCCCCGGTGCATATGGAGGCTGAATGTAGGCGTATGGGATTCCCATTTCTGTAAGTATTTCCATACCGTTGCGGCGATAGAATCCTATGCGCCTCTCGGCCATGGGATTGGTTTCTGTCGGCGGCTCTACCTCAAGTACTATTGCAGTTTCGCAGATTTGTCTGAGTTTTTCAAGCACAAGGGCGCCGATACCGTTGCCGCGCAGACGCGTGTCAACGGCCAGATGCTCGATATATATGAATTTTTCGAAGCTCCAGAAAGTAACCATCCCGCACACTGTGCCATTGTCGTCGCATACGGCCTTTAAAACGGGTCCTGCCGCGCGTTTGTCGCTTCTGACGATACTTTCCCAATTCCGCCGTTCTTCAGGTGGAAAAGAGGCCTCATAGAGCGTTCTGAGATACGGCAGGCTGTCTTCGGAGGGGGATATCAGTGTTATTCTCTGCATGCTGTCTTGTCTTAGTCTTTTCCGGTTAGGATTTTGCGTATGTCGTGGAGCTTCGTGAGGGCTTCGAGCGGTGTGAGATTGTTTATGTCCACACCTAAAAGCTCATCGCGCACGTCTTTGAGAACAGGATCGTCGAGCTGGAAGAACGAAAGCTGCATGCCGTTCGATGTTTCCCGTCCCGGGGAGGTAATCCGTGAGCGTTTGCGTCCTTTCGCCGTAGGTTTGTCGTTGACGGTACTTTCCGCTGCAGGGGCGTCGGCGTTTTCGAGTTGTGCGAGAATACAGTCGGCACGGCGTACGATATTGGCCGGCATGCCGGCCAATTTGGCAACATGAATACCGAAGCTATGCTCGCTTCCCCCGCGTGCGAGTTTGCGCAGAAACACTACCTTGCCGTCAATCTCTTTCACCGATACATTGAAATTGGCAATGCGGCTGTAGCTTTGCTCCATGTCGTTGAGTTCGTGGTAGTGCGTGGCAAAGAGCGTCTTCGGGTGCAGGTCGCCATACTCGTGTATGTGTTCTACGATTGCCCATGCAATGGAAATGCCGTCGTAGGTGGAGGTGCCGCGGCCGAGTTCGTCGAAAAGTATAAGGGAGCGGCGGCTCATGTTGTTGAGGATAGAAGCCGCTTCGTTCATCTCGACCATGAATGTGGATTCGCCGAGCGAGATGTTGTCGCTGGCTCCTACACGGGTGAATACCTTGTCTACCACCCCTATATGTGCGCTGTCGGCGGCGACAAAGCAGCCTATCTGGGCGAGAATGACATTCAGCGCCGTCTGGCGCAGAAGCGCCGATTTACCGGACATGTTCGGGCCGGTAATCATCATTATTTGTGTGCCTTCATTGCTCAGTTCCACCGTATTGGAGATATACGGTTCTCCTGGAGGCAGCTGGCGCTCGATAACGGGATGCCTGGCTTCGACGAGTTTCAGCTCAAGGCTGTCGTCGACCACGGGGCGGTTGTAACGGTTCTCTATCGACACCCGTGTGAAGGCGTTGAGGACATCGAGCTTTGCAAGCAGACCGGCATCGAGTTGCAGAGCGGGTATGAATTCGGCTACTGCGCCGATAAGTTCGGCATATAGACGGTTCTGTATCGATTCGATTTTATCCTGAGCAGTGAGAATCTGTTCCTCGTAGTCCTTTAATTCCGGAGTGATATAGCGTTCGGCGTTTACGAGGGTCTGTTTGCGTATCCATTCCGCCGGCACTTTGTTGCGGTGGGTGTTGGTTACCTCTATGTAGTAGCCGAAAACGTTGTTGTAGCCTATCTTGAGTGATGAAATGCCTGTCGCCTCGATTTCGCGGGCTTGCAGTTGTGCGAGGAAATCCTTGCCTTTGTAGGCGATTTCACGGAGCCTGTCGAGTTCGGCGTCGACACCGTCGTTGATTATTTCGCCGCGAGAAGACGGACCGCCCACATCTTCGCGTATGTCGCGACTTATGCGCTTGCGCACCGATTCACAAGGATTAAGTTGTTCTCCGAGGGCCATGAGGCGCGGCTGCCCGGAGTCGGCGCACAGTTTTTTGATAGGAACTACCGCTGAGAGAGCGTTGCGTATCTGGAGCATTTCGCGGGCGGATATCCGCTCGCATGATACCTTGCTGACAAGTCGCTCGAGGTCGCCGATAGTCTTAAGACGTTCGCATATATCTTCACGAATTTCGGGCAGCCTGAAGAAATGCTCTACGATGTCGAGACGCTCGTTGATGGCCTTGGGATCTTTGAGCGGGAGCTGAAGCCAACGTCGCAGAAGGCGCGCTCCCATCGGTGTCACTGTGCGGTCGATGACTCCCAGAAGACTCTTGCCATCCGGGTCGAGGGCATCGAAAAGCTCGAGGTTGCGTATGGTGAAGCGGTCCATGCGCACGTATTTTCCGGCTTCGATACGCGATATCGAGGTGATGTGCTGCGTGCGGGTATGTTGGGTGAGGTCGAGGTAATGGAGAATCGCACCGGCAGCGATGATGGCGGCACCCATGCGGTCTATGCCGAAGCCCTTGAGCGAGTTGGTGCCGAATTGCTTTTTGAGGCGTTCATCGGCAGCGGTGGCGGTGAAAAGCCAGTCCTCAAGTTCGAAAACAACATATTGCTGCGAGAATTCCTCCGTAGCCTTGGGTTTCATGCCGCGCTGCACGAGAAGCTCTTTCGGAGCCATGCTTGCGAGAGTTTTGTCGATGTAGTCTGTCGGACCCTCTGTGGCGAGAAATTCGCCGGTACTGATATCGAGAAGCGCGAGGCCGGTGAACGCTTTACCGAAATGGACGGCGGCGAGGAAATTGTTCTCGCGGCGTGAAAGTACATTGTCGTTCATCGCCACGCCGGGAGTGACAAGCTCTATGATGCCGCGTTTGACGAGTTTCTTTGTGAGTTTGGGATCCTCGAGCTGTTCGCAGATGGCTACACGCTTGCCGGCGCGCACAAGTTTAGGTAGATAGCTGTCGAGGGCGTGATGGGGGAAGCCTGCCAGTTCAACGAATTGTGCCGACCCGTTGGCACGGCGCGTAAGAGTTATGCCGAGAATATCGGAGGCTTCTATAGCGTCATCGGAGAAAGTCTCGTAGAAATCGCCCACGCGGAAAAGAAGAATGGCGTCGGGATGTTTTGCCTTCATCTCGGCGTACTGTTTCATCAGCGGGGTCTCAACAATCTTCTTTGCCACTGTATGCTATTTTTCTTTGGATATTTTTGCCTGACGTGCGGGGATGGCGAGAGATGTATATACCTGAAGGGCGGCGCCTGCGAGAGTGAAGGCGAGCCAGTCTCGCAAAGATGAACCGGGATAGAAAAGGAAGAAAGCGCCGACACAGAAAATGATTCCTATCCACATCTCGACGCGATAGAGGCGTTTGAGTCTGAAATCGGATGTCGCGGGGCTTGCTATCCGGGACAGAAACACAATCAGGGCGCCGGCTGTGTAGACGTAAGGGTAGGCCTGCTGCGCCCATGCGGCATCGCGCAGAAAAAACACTGCGGCGGTGGCGATGAGTACCAGAAGAAGCCCGATTGGCGCTATTATGCGGTTGGCGATATCTGTAAGCTTGGTTTTATTCATTATTCATCGACTTTTTTAAAGATATACACGTCCTCGGTGGAGCGTTTCATACCGTATTGCTCGCGTACAACGCGCTCCATCAGGTCGCGGTCGGACGACAGCCGTTGGTTGAGATCGCGGTAGTAGAGCATGGTGTCGCGTTCGGCTTCGAGGCAGCTGCGGAGGCTGTCAATCTGGCGGTCGTAATCTATTGTGTTGAATACTGTGTGTTCCCCTGAAAACACCACGTAGCACACAATTAGCACGCACACTATTGTCGGCCACGACATATAGCGCTTGAGCCATAACCGGAAGGAGGAAAGATGCGGATTCATACCGCAAAAGTACGAAAAATCTTTTTCTTTTCTATTATCAGCAGTCGGCTTTTAGTCCTGATAATCCTGGTAGAGCAAGTCGTTGTAGGGGAAGCGTGTCAGGTGGATTTCGCGGGCCATGGTGTAGAGGCGCGCTTTCAGTTCGTCGATATTCATGCCTTTTTTTGCGCTGATGAACACGCAGTTGTCGTTCATCTTCGCCATCCAGGAGGCCTTCAGTTCGTCGAGCGTGGTATTGCAGCGTTCGCGGGGGGTGAGGTCGTCGGCATCCTTGGGCTTGCAGGTGAATGCGTCTATTTTATTGAACACAAGGAGCATGGGCTTGTCGGCACCGTTGCACACCTCGCGCAGAGTACGGTCTACCACCTCGATCTGTTCCTCGAAATTCGGGTGTGAGATGTCTACGACGTGTACGAGAATATCGGCTTCGCGAACCTCGTCGAGAGTCGATTTGAAAGAGTCCACAAGATGCGTGGGAAGTTTGCGGATGAATCCGACTGTATCGGTGAGCAGGAAGGGCAGATTGTCGATTACAACCTTGCGTACTGTGGTGTCGAGGGTGGCGAAAAGCTTGTTCTCGGCGAATACATCGCTTTTGCTCAGGAGGTTCATCAGAGTCGATTTCCCCACGTTGGTGTATCCCACGAGAGCCACACGGGTAAGTTTGCCTCTGTTCTTGCGCTGCACGGCCTTTTGTTTGTCGATGGCACGTAATTCCTCTTTGAGGCGCGATATGCGGTCGAGGATGATACGGCGGTCGGTCTCTATTTGTGTTTCGCCCGGACCGCGCATGCCGATACCGCCACGCTGGCGTTCGAGGTGCGTCCACATGCGGGTAAGGCGTGGAAGAAGGTATTGGTATTGTGCCAGTTCGACCTGTGTCTTGGCACTTGCTGTCTGGGCGCGTTTGGCGAAGATGTCGAGAATTAGGTTCGTGCGGTCGAGAATCTTTACGCCAAGTTCTTTCTCGATGTTTGCCACCTGTTTGGTGGTGAGGTCATCGTCGAAAATGGCCATTGCTATGTCACCGCGGTTTTCGATATACTGTCTCAGTTCGTCGAGCTTGCCTTTGCCGACGAATGTGCGCGGATTGGGGTAGTCGAGTTTCTGTGTGAAGGTCGCCACGGACTCTGCACCGGCAGTGTCGGCCAGAAATGCGAGCTCGTCGAGATATTCAAGCGATCTGGCTTCGTCCTGCGTAGGGGTAATAAGACCTACAAGTATGGCTTTTTCAGGTTCTGCGCCTTTGCTGATTGCGATATTTTCTTTCATACTATGGATACATTGCTTCTATCGCGTCGGCATACTTGCTGGATATTGCCGGACGGCGGATTTTCAGTGTGTTTGTGAGTTCGCCGTTTTCAATGGAGAACTCGTGCGGCAGGAGTGTGAAACGTTTTATCTTTTCAAAGTTGGCCAGTCCTTTTTCAAGGGCTTCTATGCGTTCGGACATAAAATTCTGTATCTCGGGTCGTGCGACAAGTTCTTCATTGTCCTTGAACCCGATGCCATGCGCCTTGGCGTATTCTTTCAGAGAGTCGAAGGCCGGTACTATCAATGCCGTGACATATTTTCGCTGGTCGCCGATGATTGCAGCCTGATCGATGTATCTGTCCTGGGCAAGGCGGCTCTCAAGAGCCTGCGGAGCTATGTATTTGCCGTTTGAGGTCTTGAAAAGGTCTTTTATACGTTCAGTCAGGACTATGGCGCCGTTGTGGTCTATCAGACCGGCGTCGCCGGTGCGGAACCATCCGTCGGCAGTAAAGGCACGGGCGTTTTCCTCGGGGCGGTTGTAGTAGCCACGCATCACCGAGGGGCCTTTGACGAGGATTTCGTTCTGTTCGCCGATTTTAACCTGTACGCCGGGCATTACAGTCCCCACGGTGCCTATCACATAGTCGATTGACGGGAAGCAGCTTACAGTTGCTGTTGTTTCCGACAGTCCGTAGCCTATGACGATGTTTATGCCCACGGAGTGAAGGAATTCAACGATTGTCGACGACAGCGGAGCGCCGGCAGTGGGGAAGAATCGGCCTTTGTCGATGCCGATAGCGTGGCGCAACTTGCTGAATACGAGTTTGTCGAACATTCTGTATTGCCATTCGAGGGTACGAGGCGGTTTCAGGCCGAGGCGGACATAGTCGAGATTGCGTCGTGCGCCGACTTTCTGTGCCCGTTCTACAAGTTTGCGTTGCAGACCCTTCATCTTCGACAATTGCTCCTGTACGGCGATGTAGACCTTTTCCCAGAAGCGCGGCACGCTGCACATGCATGTCGGATTTGCGATGTGGATAGCTTCCTGGATGCGTTTTGTGTCGCGGTTGATGTCGACACGCATACCCTTCGACAGACAGAAATAGCTCCACGCCTTTTCGAATATATGGCTCAAGGGCAGAAAACATACCGAGGTATCCGCGTCGCTGAGTGTGTCGAGGCGGCGATGGTGCATGGCGAGAGCTTCATTGAAGCAGTTATGGGTAAGTACCGCGCCCTTGGGCTCGCCGGTTGTGCCGGAGGTATAAATCAGAGTGGCTATGTCGTCGGGAGTGGCTTCAGTGCTGCGCAGCGACACTGCGTCGCGAATGTCGGATGTTGCCTTTTCTCCCATTGTGAAGAGGTCGTTGAAATGAATCGAGTCATTGTCGTCGGCATCGAATTCTATGTCTGCGTCAATGGCAATTATCTTTGTAAGTGTGGGGCATTCGGCGATTATGTTGCGGGCAATTGCATAGTGACTCTTGTCTCCTGCAACAATAAGTGTCGCGCCTGCGTCATTTACTATGAAGCGCACCTGTTCGGCGCTGCTTGTCGCATATATTGCTACAGGGACGGCACGGTTGCGGAAACATGCGAAATCAGTGCACAGGATTTCCGGACAGTTTGCCGCGAAGACGGCAACCATATCTCCCGGAGATATGCCGAGCATATAGAACGCGCAGGCAATCTTTTCGACTTTTGCGGCGAAATCTCCCCAGCTCACGCCGTCGAGTTTCCGGGTATCGAGATTGATGAGCGAAAAGGCCTCGCGGTCTGCTCCATAATGTTGCAGCTGATTTTCAGGCAGCCTGGTAAGTATATTCGACATATCGTCCTATTCTTGTTGATGTAGCTGCAAAGTTACGGCCTTTGGCAATTTTACGCTGAATTTACCACATTAAAAATCATCCATTGTTAACAAATGTTGCAAAGTCTGACTCTCGGGATAAATAATTTTAACATTAATTATTGACTAACTATTTTTGAGATATCATTATAAAATAACAAACAGAATAGTTACGCTTTCTTTTTCCGCTGTACCGGGGTGTGGGCGTCGGGGTGCGCGAAATGCAGGTTGTTCATCTCCATGGGAGTGAGCACTTTCGCATCCGGAAGGTCGGGGAAAGGTATGTGTTTAATTTTGCGGTTCATTGCGGTCGAAAGCTGGCTTTACGGCATTGAGTCCGAGCAGAGCTGCAACGTATGTTGCGACAAGGACAAAGAATTCTATGCCAAGTGGGAATGAATGGCGGAACCATCCGCCGGATATGTAACATAACAGGCTAAGCCACAGGCATGCCTGGGTTATAAGGCAAAGTGTGCACCATGCCTTCGCCCGGGTCTTCTGATACCACACGCTCCAGATGGAAAAAGGACAGCAGCAGGCATTGATAAGTGCGAGGTAGCCGGCATATTCAGGAAACATCAATAGCGCCGGCAGACTTACGGCAAAATAGCTGAAACCTACCTCGCTCCAGCTGAAAATACCGTAAAATGTAGATGCCGACGTAGAAAGTACCGTGTGGCATCCTGTGCGGTCGATAAGGCTGCATATGCTGTCGCCGGTGTCACTGTGGATATTCAGCGATTTCAGCAGAAGCTCATAGGTGACAAAGAGGCCTCCGAGATTGATTAGCGTCAGCAAAACAGTGCTGGTATGGCTATAAATTCCGTTGGCGAGGAAAAGGTAGATGAAGATAAAGGCTCCCGCAGCGGCAAGCATCCACCGTTTGGCTTTTTTAGCTTCATTGATTAAGAAATGTTTGGTGTAATCAGGCTCCGACGCATTATTTTTCGGGCTTGCCACGAAAGCAACGCCGTTCCAGGTCTTGCAGAATTCGTCGTGGTTCAGCCTTAGTCGGCCTTCCCGGGTGCGCGCATCAACACAGTCGTTGTCAAAATTTTCTACTATGACAAAGCCGTCGTTGGTGCCCGCCAGGAATGGGGGAGTGAACTTTGGCAGTGCACCGGTTTTGTCTGCTACGGCATACGCACGGCTTTCGACACCATAATCTTCAAGCACTTTCGAAAGACCGAAAAGTGATTTGAAAGTCATAGTGTCGAAACGCCGGTCGGAGTAGCTTTTGGTGTGGGGCACACCCAAAGATTCCAGAAAGTCGGAGAGAATGCTCGCCTGTTTCATCTCGATGTGCCTTGGGTTTCTCTAATGTCAGTTCATGAAGCTCTGAAGCTTCTGAAGAAGGATATTCCCGTCGATTTCCCCTGAGTAGCGCCATACAGGGCGACCGTCGCGATAGATGATGAACGTCGGGGTGGCGTTTATGCCTTCGGAGTTGGCGGTTTCTTCATTCTTGTCGATGTCGAGCTGGTAGATTGCGGCGTTTGTGCCGACGAGTTCCCGAATCTGTTCGACTACGGGCATCATGCGCTGGCAGTGTCCGCACCATGTAGCGAAGAATTCAATCATTACCAGAGGCGACGATTCCACAAGAGATTTGTAGTTGTCTGTTTTATTGTCCATGTCTTATTGTATTTTTGTTAATCTGTTGTATAATATTTTCAGCTATAACGCCTCTGCCGCCGTAATGGTTTGAATGGAGTCAATTGCTCCATGCACAATTGTTTGATATTATGATGGATATGTATGTGAAAGATGTTTAAATATGAATATATCTGTAAATAATGTTAAAATATTTGCAAATTAAATATTTTTATTGTGAATGTAAAAAAATTATAATATATTTGCAAACCAATCATCAAACAGCAATATTATGAAAAGCTATTTTAATCTAATCCTATTGTTTTCTATCCTTTGCTGGGGGCTTGTGTTTCCCGGGTGCTCCGATAATAAAGGAGATGATATTCCCGATGAAGGCGAACTTTCAGAATTCGTTCCCATTGTTTTGAGCCGTTCTGAGGCAGAGATAGTGAACCGGCAGAATGATTTTTCGTTCATGCTGTTCAAGAAGTTGGTTGCCGGGAATGAGAATAAAAATTTCATGACATCTCCCTTGAGCGCATCGATGGCTATATCTATGCTGGCCAATGGTGCGAAAGGTGAGACCCGCGACGAAATATTGACAACGTTCGGATTCGGAGAAGAACAGCTCGATGATGTGAATCTCTTTAACCGTCGTCTTGCAAAAGACCTGACGGATGTAGACAGGACTACCAAACTGTCTCTTGCAAATTCCATCTGGATTGACTACAAGCTGAAGGTCTACGACAGTTTTCTTTCCGTAAACAGGGAAACTTACGGTGCTGAAATCTTCGACGCCGATTTTTCGTCGGAGCAGACACGTAAGGACATAAACAAGTGGGCTTCCGATAAAACAAACGGCATGATTCCTGAAATTCTCAAGGGAATGCCTGCCGGCCAGCTGTGCCTGATGAATGCTTTGTATTTCAACGGACAATGGGCTGAAAAATTCGATAAGACTCTTACCTCCGAAGGCGATTTCAATAATGCCGACGGTACAGTGGGTCATCCTATGATGATGAAAGCGCCGGAGTATAGTTTTCGTGGCTGTTATGACGATAGGGGAGCGACATGGGTAGAGTTTGGGTATGGAAACGGTGCTTATCGTCTTCTCCTTGTCCTTCCGGATGAGAGTGTTTCCCTCTCGGAATATATCACTTCATTGAGCAAGGAGGATTTGCAGGAATATAATAGTGGAATTCCATTGCAGGGGAGTGAAGGCAGTATTTCCTTTCCTAAATTTACAATGGAAAGCGAACTGGAGTTGAGAGATATATTGCATCAGCTGGGTATTGAAAAAGCTTTTGTACGTGATGTTGCGGATTTCTCGCTTATGACTGCACAAAAAATATCAGTCAACAGTGTAAAGCAGGCCACTAAAGTGAAATTCGACGAAGACGGAACGGAAGCGGCTGCCGTGACAATTGTGATGGGGTCGACCTCCCCGGGGCCGCTCCTTACCCGCAACCTCGTGTTCGACCGCCCGTTTGCCTTTATGATTAAGGAGCACTCCACCAAGGCCATTCTCTTCATGGGCTGCGTAAACAAGCTATAAATTTCTTATAAGTATAAGTACATGTTCGGCCGGCAAAAACAACCTTTTGTCGGCCGATATTATGATTGCCCAGAGGGTGTCATACGAAATTTGGGTGTTTGGGAAAGTTTTTTTAATTTTGCAGCTCAATCGCGTGTGATGAATAATCTTGAATTTTTAACCGAGTGCCATCGCGAGGATATGGCGCGCCTCAACGGGCGTATCTCCCTGCGGCTACAGTGTGCCAATCCGATGATGACAAACATAGTAATGTCGCTGCTGCGTACCAAGGGCAAACAGCTAAGGCCGTTGCTGCTTATAATGTGCGCCAAGCTTTTCGGCACTGTGAACGAAAATGTCATTGCAGCAGCTGCCGCCGTAGAGCTTATTCACAACGCGTCCCTTATCCACGATGATGTTGTAGACAATTCAATGACGAGGCGCGGCGTCCCGACCGTGAATGCCGTGTGGGACAATCATATCGCCGTTCTCGTCGGCGATTTTTTCACGTCCTCTGCCATGCAGGAAGCCATAGCTACCGGCGACATCAGGATTATCAAAGCTCTCTGCGAGCTTGGCCGTATGTTGTCACTCGGAGAAATAGACCAGATTTACAACGCCCGGCAGCATGCCCTCGATGAGGAAAACTATTACAGGATAATTGACTACAAGACATCATCGCTCTTCGTGGCGAGTGCCCGCATGGGATGTATCGCAGCCGGCGCCACAGAAAATCAGACGGAAGCTTTGGCGCATTTCGCGCTTTTGTTTGGGCGTTGTTTTCAGCTACGCGATGATGTTTTCGATTATTATCCATCCGGTCTTGTCGGCAAGCCTACCGGCAACGACCTCAGAGAGGGAAAGGTAACTTTGCCGCTCCTGAAAGCCCTCGGAGCCGACAGTCCGGAAAGTACCGCCATGCGCGAACTCCTTGGGAAAGATTGCCTCGATGATGCGGAAATCGACCGTCTCTGCGCTTTTGCACGCGATAACAGCGGCATAGAGGCGACATACGATACGATGGAAAGCCTTCGCCGTGAGGCTTGTGCGTCGCTCGATGCTATAGGTATCGACAGCCCCGTGATAGCACAGCTGCGTGACCTCTTCTCCTTCATCATCAAGCGTAAATTTTAATTTTATGAAAGGCGATTCCCTTTCAGGCATGAAGATGCTGCTGTGGTGCACGATGGCGCTCTTTACGGCCGCATGCGCCAGCATAGGGCGTCCGGAGGGTGGTGCCCGCGACGAGAAGCCGCCTGTTTTCCGCAGTTCAGACCCTATGCCGGGAGCGACGAACGTCAAGAAATCGAAAATTACTGTATATTTCGACGAGAACATCCAGCTTGAGGATGCCTTTTCGAAAGTAGTGGTGTCTCCGGCGCAGAAGCAGCCCCCGCAGATAAATGCCAACGGACGTCGTCTGACAGTGGAGCTTCGCGACACCCTGCGCGACAGTATGACATACACCGTCGATTTCGCTGACGCGATAAAAGACCTCAACGAAGGCAATATCCTCGATGGATTCGCGATAGATTTTTCCACCGGACCGACAATCGACACACTGCGAATCTCCGGTATGGTGCTACAGGCAGAGAATCTCGAACCTGCGCAGGGAATGCTTGTCGGTGTGTATTCTAATCTTGCCGACAGCGCCGTCAAAACCTTGCCGCTCGAGAGAATCGCCCGTACAAACCAGCTCGGACAGTTTACAATCCGCAATCTGCCTCCCGGAGAATACAGGATATTTGCAATCAACGATCTCAACCGGGACTACCATTGGGACCGGTCTGAGGATATAGCATTTTTCGATACTATAATTTCTCCATCTGTAGAGAGTATCACTGTAACCGATACCCTCTATTCTATGGCAGGTACCGACTCGCTCGCTACCCGTGCCGGCGTGCGTTATCTTCCTAACGATATTCTGCTCACATGGTTCAACGAGAATTATAAGTCGCATTACCTGTCTGATTACAAGCGTCCCGAGCGCCGCAAGATAACACTCGGCTTCGGCGCGCCTAACGATACTCTGCCTCGGGTTGATATAGTGTCGGGTGCTCCGGGAATAGGACGCGACATTTCGGAATGGGCGCTCCTGAAAGCAAATGCCACCCTCGACACCCTTGAATATTGGATTTCAGACCCTGATGTAGTGGCTTCCGACTCTCTGAGGCTTGCGGTGACGTATCAGAAGACCGACTCTCTCGACCGCCTTGTGTGGAATACGGATACCTTACGTTTTTTCTTTCGCGAACCCAAGAAAAAGAAGAAAAAAGAAAAGGAAGAGCCACGTTTCACGGTCGATTCAGTCAGCGGAGACACAACGTTCCTGCCGCCGCCAGATTTCGAATATCTTACTCTGAAAGCTCGTTCTACCTCCATGCAGGATCTGGGCAGGCCACTCGTATTCGAGACGTCGCAGCCTCTTGCTTCGCTCGATACTACCGGAGTGCATCTTGAGTTGAAGGTCGATTCTCTTTGGGAGAAGATCCCGTTTACAATCGTCCCCGATTCGCTTGATCCTCTCCTTGTCAGAAAGATAAATCAAGACTGGAAACCGGGAGAGACGTATCGCTTCACAGTCGATACGCTTGCCGCCGTGAGCATCTATGGGCCGTGGAACAGGCCATTCACGCATGAATTCAAAGTAAAGCAGCCTGAGGACTATGCCAACTTGTTTATGACAGTCACCGGGATGGATTCTTTACAGGTTGTTGTCGAGCTTCTTACTTCCGGCGATCAGCCTGTGCGGCGAGCCGTCAAGCCTGTTGGGGAGGCGCGTGCCGAATTCCGGCTCGTAGACCCGGGGAAATACTATGCGCGACTGTTTATCGACGAGAACATGAACGGCAAATGGGATACCGGTAGTATGTCCGATTCCATCGCCGTGCAGCCCGAAGAGGTTTTCTATTACT
Organism: uncultured Muribaculaceae bacterium; assembly: GCA_910576775.1. Classification (GTDB taxonomy): domain Bacteria; phylum Bacteroidota; class Bacteroidia; order Bacteroidales; family Muribaculaceae; genus CAG-873. The sequence goes on from CAJTJV010000020.1 coordinate 13,240, forward strand.
CAAAGGCACTCAACCTGAAGAAAAACTGGGACATAGAGCAGGCGTGGGATCCATATGAGCTACCTGTCGACATGCAGAAACCATATGCCATAAAGAAGAACAAACCCAAGCTCAAACGCGGCGAGAAAGCCCCTGTCGACGAAGAAGAACAGTATGACGAATTCGGCAATCCTATTCCTGCCGATCGCCGCGGCTCCACCGGCAATAGGGGCAATAGCGGTATGGGACTGCCGGGTGGCTTCGGTGGTTTCGGCGGCCGCACACAGTCGAACGGATCCAATCTCAGGGCGCAATAACAGAACCTTGATGCTCCTGTAGTGTTCTAATCAATAAAAACTATTGATTATGAACGACCGGTTAAGCTACGAAGAAAAGAAAGAACTACCCGACTCGGTATTCGGATTACCCGAACGCCGTGAATATCCTATGCCGGATGCCGCCCATGTGCGTGCCGCAGAGGCGTATTTCCGCTATTGCCCTGAAGATTTGAAGCCTAAACTTGCGCGTGCCATTCTCGCCCGGGCCGCAGAGTTCGGCGTCGACGTCGAATCGCCCACCGTCCGCGAATACGCCGCCCGGTAAGGCGGCAGTCACCGTAACGACGCCTCTTCAAGGCTGATTGTCAGCCGCATGACCTCCTTCGACGCCGTGCACGGCGTCGAAGGACGCATCGATTGACGTCTGAAAGACGTCGATTAACCTCGTAACCGGGTACACCGAAGCAATGCGAGGTGTGCCCGGTTAGCGTCACACAGCGCTTGGCGTGCGAAGTACGCCGATTCCGGCCTGTTGGAATCAGTGTCTTGTCAGACACATTTTATGGCTTCTTCTCTCCGGGCACACCTCTGCAAGCTACGGTGTACCCGGCTAATAGATGAATCGGTGCCCTCCGGGCACACCCTCAGGCGGATGCCGCAGCTACGAGGAGCCGGTTTTGACAATATCCGGACTGCGTTATAGCCTTTAAAGGACTATGACATTTATGCTCAGGCAATAAAAAACCGCCGTTCCCCCGCCGGGACGGCGGTTTTTTGTGCTGCGGGTGCTTATTGCACAGGACAGATTTATTGTTTTGCAGATTTTTTCAAATTTTTCAGTAAAAAATTTGGAAATGAAAAATATTGTTTTAAATTTGCGGGGAATTGATTTTACACCTCATATATTTAATACTATGAAACAATTTTTTATTAGTGTCCTGATTTTTTGCTGCGCTATCGCGAGTATGTGCTCTTGCAGCGAAAGTATTGACTTAGACTTGCCAGATTACGAAGGCAAGCCGGAGTTATTCACTTACCATGTTACCATTGATGAAGCGAGAACTGAACTCGCTCAGATTCTTGACGCAATAGATGGGGCGTAGAGCCGTTCATCAGTACGCAGGATTAAAGACTCTTACGCGACTAATTTTATGGAAAATAAATCGCGCTCAGAAGAAGCAGATACGACTGCTCAGTTCTTTGTTTTCAATTTTGAAGACAATCAAGGTTTTGCCATAATGTCATCTGATAAACGGACGGCTTCGCTCTATGCCCTTGCAGACAGTGGTTCCCTTGAACTTGGTGATTCCATCGAAAATCCAGGATTGGAAATATTCCTCAATAATATTGCAAGAGCTCCACTTAAGCCCAATGACGATAAGGTAGATTCTATATGGGCCTATACAGAAGAACCATTCACCGCTTATGGAAACTGGAGCAAACCAATGGTGGCGAATAATCATCATTGTCCTGTCAAATGGCACCAAGAAGAACCATATAATGCTAAATGTCCTATGGAGTATAGGCAACGTTGCCCTACGGGATGTGTACCACTCGCAGTTGCTCAATTGATGGCTTTTTATAAGTATCCTGACAGCTATTATTGCGGATATGGCGGCGCTGATTTTCACTGGGACGAAATGACTGCGGCAGCTAGTATAGATGATTGTTCTGAACAGGCAAAAAGTGATGTAGCCGATTTGATGTCACTGCTAGGAATGTTTAATAATCTTAATGTCGTATATCATAATACCGGAAGCGGTGCGCATACTAGCGACGTATGCATGACGCTTAAAAATTTTGGTTTTTCCAATGGTGGTACCTACTCAAATTACAATGAAGTTACCGCTGTAGATGACCTCTTGGATGGCTACCCAATTATTATGAGAGGGCACGATACTATTACAGGATTTGGTCATGCATGGCTGGCTCACGGTATAATGTGGAGAGACCGTACTGTCAAAACCATACAATATGGCAAAGTCATAAAATCGTATACCGAGACCCAATATTATCTGCTATGTAATTGGGGTGAAGGAGGAGATGCCGATGGTTATTACGTTAGTTATTCATTTAAGCCCTATAAGGGTGCCGTATATGGAGACGATTCTACTACCGGCAATGCAACAACCCCAACAAGCGGCTCGTGGAATCATAATTTTATAGATATTTACGCAGTTACCGGAATCCGTAAATAATCAATCAGAAATATCTTTTAGTAAGATTATAAAAAAACTGGCAAAAATATGAAAATTAACTATTTAAAAATTATCTTCTGTCTGTTCATTGCCTTAATTGGAGCTTCTTGCAGCAATGAAGATCCGTCACCGCAGCCCCGACAGGACATTCCGTTGAGCCGCGCCGAGGTGGAATTTGTCAGTGCAGATAATGAGTTCTCTCTCAACTTCTTCAAAAAGGCGATTGAAGGTAATCAGTCGAATGTCTGCGTCTCTCCGCTGAGTCTTTCGATGGCTCTTTCGATGACTGCCAACGGAGCCAAGGGCGAGACGCTGGAAGAAATTCTTGATGTATTAGGCTTTGACGGACAGAATATGGATGCTGTCAACACGTTCAACAACCGCCTCGTCAAAGATTTATATGCTGTCGACAGGTCTACGGCAATATCTCTGGCAAATTCGATATGGATTGACAACCGCGCAGATATCAAGGAAAGTTTTATTTCCGGGAACCGTCAGACATACGGAGCTGATATATTTCAGGAAAAACTTGCTACCGCCTCCACGATGGATAAAATAAACTCGTGGTGCAAGGACAAGACAAATGGCATGATTCCCAACTTCATTACCGAGCCGTTAGGAGAAAACAACATCATCGCCCTCATAAACGCCTTGTATTTCAATGGCACTTGGGCTACGCCTTTCGATAAATCACTGACAGCCAAGGGCAATTTCTACAACAACGGCGTAACGCCGGTAGAAACCGACATGATGGAGGGCAAATTCCTATGCTTTGCCGCCTACGACCCGAACGGTGCCAACTGGGTCTCGCTGCCGTATGGCAATGGAGCATACGAAATGCTTGTCGTTCTTCCTGACAATATTGGGGAAGGCTGCGTCAGCGAGTATATATCAAAAATCTCTAAGGATGACTTTGAATACATATACAGCACCCTCGTGGCGACAAATATGAAATTAAGGATGCCGAAGTTCGATTTTGAAAATGTGATTGAGCCTGACGAAATTCTCAAGAATCTCGGCATCGTAAAAATGTTTGACGACACCGGCGATTTTTCAGGAATTACTGACAGCCAACTTGTATTCACCAGTTTGCAAAAGACGAAAATATCTGTTGATGAAGCAGGAACCAAGACCGCTTCTGTAAGCATGGTTAAAGGCCAGGATTTATTGCCGGGTTATGCAGATGGAAATATTATCGTTGACCACCCGTTCGCATTTTTCATTTCCGAAAGGTCGACAGGCGTAATTCTTTTCACAGGTTGCGTGAACAAATTCTGACACATTACGGAAGTTGCTGTAATAGGGACTTCGTACCTATAAAATCGGCCGTCCGTCGGGATGGCTGATTTTTTATGCTGCGGAATAAGCTCCCGGTAAAGTAGCTGTTTCCTCCGGACACGACCGGCAGTCGCTGTTATGGCGCCTCTTCGGGGCTGATTGTTAGCTTGATGTCCTTTCCCGGCATGATGCCTTGCCCCCGGCAAGAATGCCGGGGTTCTCACATTATGGCGCACCTCCGGTGCTACATGGCCCCCCGGCGGGAGTGTACATCGACGAAAGCAAGCTGCCGAACACGCAGAAGTCCCGGAGGTGCTACATGGTCGCCATGCACGAGCACGCAGAAGTCCCGGAGGGACGCTTTGCGGCGGCAGGGCGTGCGAAGTACGCCGATTATCCAGTAACCCTGTACGCCGGAGCTTGCGGAGGCGTGCGGGGATGAGGACAGCACAATGGCATCAGGCGTCTGAAAGACGCTGATTCACTTAGTAACCCTGTACGCCGAAGCCTGCGGAGGCGTGCAGGGACAGCCCGCAAACGGCAGATGGCGTGCGTAGTACGCCGATTCCGGCCTGTTGGAATCAGTGTCTTGACAGACACATTTTTTATGGCTTCTTCTCTCCGGGCACACCTCCGCACGCTACGGTGTACCCGGCTAATAGATGAATCGGTGCCCGGAGGGCACCGATTCAGGCGGATGCCGCAGCTACGATGCCCGATTATGATGATACCCGGACTGCGGAGCTTTTAACTGCGGTATAGCTTTTAAAGGACAGACTATGACATATTTGCGCAGACAATAACAAAAACAGCCATCCCGAAAGACGGCTGTTTTTTGTGCTGATGCGGGAGATTATTTCGCAGGGTAGATTTCTATGCCGTTGATGTGTATCTGGCCGCGTTTGGATGCTCCGTCAGAACCTAATGTGGCGTCGTGGCCTACGGTGAATGTCACTGTTGTGGCGTCACCTGTCCATGTAATGCTTGCGTCGCCGGCTTTCTGAGTGCCCACGCTGCCGGTATTTGGGGTAAACGTAGTATAGCGGGCAGCTCCTGTAGCCGTATTCAGGGAGAATACTATTTTCGCCAATTTTGAGCCGCTTATAGTAACGGTGTTGTCGGCGTATGCGCGTACTGTACCCTCGCCGTTGTATTCCTTATAGGCGGGTGGAGTGGCTCCGCTTGCCTGGCTGACAGCGATTGTATAACCCTCGTAGTTTACGCTTGACGCTACAGCACCTCCGTTGTTGAACTGTGCCATCGGTATTGCGATACCGTCGCCCGACGGAGTGGGTGGTGTCGGGTCGTCGGGCTTCGACGGAGTGTCCCCGTTGCCGGAAGCGAGGACTTTGAGATTCTTTATCTCCCAGGTATCGGCTCCGGATTCGCTTGAACCGTATTTAAATGCGATCTGGACGCGTTTGCCTGCGAAGGCGGACAAAGATATGTTTCCGGAATTTACGAAGCTCCAGGAGCCTGCTTCCGGCCATGTGGGCATCGCCAGACTTGTCCAGGCAGAAGCACCTTCCTCACGCACCGCCACACCGCAGAGAGTGCGCAGCGTTGTCTGGAATTTGGCGGCATGCTCGAAGGAGAATACAGGGGACGTGGTGCCCGAAAGATCTATGACAGGCGACACTGCGAGTGCCTCCGATTTCAGAGGTGTGCCGGCTACGTATGCACTGGCGTTGAGATATCCCTTTTCGTTGTAGACTTTCCACGACCATACATCGCTCAGACCGCTTGCAAGGCTGATATTGTCGAAAGTCCAGCCTGTCGGAAGCTCTGTGTTGTTCTCTCCGAGGGATTCGAATAAGGTTTCGGTTACGGGAGGTGTGGGTGTGTCGCCGCCTTCGCCAAGCTTGTATTCGCTGAGATTCTTTACGCCGGGGCCTCCGCAGTATTTCATGATGTCGCCTTTTACGGTAAGTTCTTTACCGAGATTGCCCGGCTGTTTGGCAAGCGAGAGTGCCGCGCGCATTGCGGACGGCAACTGGACTCCGACGCATTTTGAATATTCCTTGCAGTCGGGGGTCGGACCCATGACAAGATTGGTTTCCGCCGCGCCGTCGGTGCCGAATACAGTGCCGCTGAGTATTGTCGAGCTGCCGCCGGTAGGCATGAAGCCTACGATGTAGCCTTTCACATAAACGCCAGTTCCGCCGTCCACGGCTACAGTTGTGCTTGAGGGGTTCTTGGCTATGACCTGCTTGACATTGAATGGTGAGTTTTCTGTGCCGTCGCCGTCGGCGATGGTGCCGCCGTCTACAACTACTCCCTCAATCTCGAATTCTTCCGCTGTACCCTTGTTTCCGGTAAGACCCCATGTGTCGAGATACTTGGTAAGGTCGCCGCTGACAAGGATTGTCTTGCCGAGATTGGATGGGTTGGAAGCGAGGTTTCCGTAGCGTTGCAGCGGGGTATCGGGAATTAGCGGGAGAATGATGCACTTGTTATAGTCGCGGACGTCCGGACTGTCGGCGATGACAAGCGATGTCGAGATAACGAATGGGCCGTCCCACTGTATATCTTCGTTCTTGCTGACTTTATCCTCAATCTCGGGTGAGAGCGTGCCTACGATGTAGCCTTTCACCCAGCCGTTGGCTTTTGTGCCCGATTGTTCGTCCTCTATGGCCTGTGCGACAGTATAGGGTTTCTCTTTCGTACCCGGACGGTCGCCGGCCTTGATCAGTCCGTCGCCGTCAAGCAGTATTATCTGCCAGTTTTCGTTAAAGTAGCTCAGAATACCGACTATGTCGAGATTGCCCTCGGGAAGCGTGGTATTGAAGAATGTGCAGTACCCCGAGGTACGTACTGTCATGGGAGAACCGTTGCGGTCGATGATGGTGGTGTTCTGCTCTTCATTGACTTTTGTATGCCATACGGAGAGCTTACGCTTTCCGGCATCCTCGAAATATACGTTTTTGAAGCGTACGAGGCGGCTCTGCCAGTACCGGAGGCCGTCGGGGGTCTGTGGCAGTTCGCCGAAATTGTTGACCGTCAGGGTGTCGATGTCAGCAAGGTCGGGCATTCCGTTGAGTTCCGCGACGTTCTTGAATGTTTCCGGTGCCATGAACTGTACTTGATAGGTGTTTTGATCCTCGTACCATGACTTGCGGCCAATCTGCTGGAGATTGGAGTATTTGCCGATGTCCATGCCTGTTACGTCAAGAACAATTTCCTGGCCGCGGCGGTAATTGAGATAGAGGTTGTATCTGTCGATGGAGAAAGCGAGGGCGGCGGTCTCGTCCTGGATTATAAGGCTCTTGAATACATTGCCTTCCTCGTCCGACGATATCACAGTGCCGTGGATTATGAAGCGGCGATCGGGGTTCTCCGGGTCTTCAATCACTTTGGAGTAGTTCTTGGCGTCGTCCCAGAAGAGCTCTTTAAGCTCCATCAGTGTGGTGTTGGGCGTCTCCGTTGCCACAGGAACATTGTCGGCGGGGGAGTCGACATTATCCTGGCAGGATATAAGACCGAAAGCCGACAGCATCAGCGCTGACGCGGCCTTGAAATATGTCTGTAAACTTTTCATGTTTCTAAATATTGGCGTCATTGCTTATTCTTATTTGTTGATGCTGACGATTTTGCCGCCTTGGTTCATCTGCGGTGTGTTGCCTTTGTAATTTACAAATTTACCGCAGACGGTTACCTCGTCGCCGACCTTGAGCTGGTCTTCTGTGGTGAATTTCTCACCGTTCAGCCAATAGCCGCGATAGATATCGAAAGCCACTGTGGTACCTTCGCTTGTAATGGAGTAGGTGGCATTGCCGAAGGATGTGCTGATTTCCTTGATTGAGCTTACTTTGCCCTTCACGTAGTATTCAACAGTTGTCGGGGAGTCCGCGGCGAGTGCTGTTGCCGTTTCGAGAGCCTTTACCGAGTTGAACGGGCTTTCAGCGGTGCCGTCTCCTTCCGGCTTGCCCTCGCCGGACGGTTTGTCACCGCCGGATGTCTGTCCGTCATAGCTGATAATTGTATTGCCTTGGGCGAGCTGTAAGGTGCCGTTGTATTCTGTCACCTTGCCCTTTACAACTACAGTGGCGCCGGCCTGAAGCTGGTTCTCGGCTGTGAATTTGGCGCCTCCGAGCCATAGGCCGCGGAAGATATAGAAATTGGTATCGCCCTCTTTGTCTGCAATATTGTAGGTGGCGTTGCCGAAGGATGTGCTGATTTCCTGGACGGAGGTGATAATGCCTTTCACGTATACCTCCTTGTCGATCATATTCTTGCCGTTTTTAACCATCATGGCCACATTATACGGACTTTCGGCTGTTCCTTCGCCTGCCGGTTCGTCGGGTTGTACAGGTTCGGGAGCGGTTCCGTCGAATCCTGCAACGCCGTCGGTATCAATTAGAAGAAGCTGCCAGTCAGATCCGAAATAGCTCAGGATGCCGGTTACTGATCCCTTTCCATAAGGCAGTGTCTCCTGTGCGAAATCTGCGTAGGAGCTGTTTCGGACAATGAGCTTGTTTCCGTTGGCGTCGATAATATTGCGGTTGGTGGAGGTCGAGCCTGCGTATGGTTGTCCGGCATCCACGAAGCTTACGTCATTGATGCGGATAAGGCGGCTCTGCCACAGTCGCAAGCCTGCAGCGCTGCTTTTGGCGGCGATAATCTCGGGAATTGTTGCAAGAGTGGTGTCGACTAATTCCGGCTGGGGAATGACGGTGTGGTTGCGTATCACGTGTTCGGTAAACAGTGACTTGTCCATGAATGTCATCTCGTTGCCTGAGGCGGCTCCGAACTGGAAGAGCCCTCTGTAGCCACCTACTTGCAGGCCGGTGGCATATACGGCCACTTCCTGGCCGAAGGGCATGTTCTCATAAAGGTCGTAGCCGTTGACGGAGAATGTCATGGCAATCTGTTCGCCGTTCTCGTCGCGGCTCTGGATGATGACATTCTTGTATATGTTGCCGGTCTTGTCGGACGAGCACACGCGACCGATGAATATTACCGAATCTTTGTGTTCGCTGTTGAGAAAGCCGATTGTTGCCGGTCCGCTTTCGAGACTGTTCCAGTAACGTTCCTTGAAGCTTTCCAGAGTTACCGTAGGCTCTACGTCGACCGACGGCAGAATAACCGGAGGATATGTGAAATCTTCGCCGCAGGAGCTGAGTGCGGCTATGCCGAGTAATGCCGCAGCGCTGTATGATAGTATCTTTTTCATTGTAAACACTGTTGAGAATTAGAATCTTACGCCGACGTTGAGGAATGCGCGTATGCCCTGCGCATAGCTGAAACGCGTAGGATAGGCGTTGCGGTCCCATGCGGTGTTGCCGGTGTCGCGCAGACGCCCCTGCTGATAAGCGTTGGTTACTATGTCGCGGTTATTGGTTATGTTGTTGAGGTTCAGGTTTATGTTCATGCTCACCTTACGGTTGATATAGATGAGCTTGCCGATTGAGACATTGAGCGAATATGCGTTCTTGATTTTGTCCTGAGTGGCGAGTTCTCGCACCTTGGCCTCAAGTTCCTCGTAGGAGCCGCCGAAACTTTCCCAAAGTTTGGGAAGGGCTTCGTGGTAGCGCGGGGCGAGAGTAACGTATGCGTCGCCCTGCCATGTACAGTTGATGTTGAAGAACCAGTTCTTGGGCGCCTGCCAGTCGATACCGATGTTGGCGCAGTACTGCGGGGTAGAACCTACGTAATAGTTTTTGAGGTATACGGTCTGTGTCGTGTCGGGATACATGCCGTTTTCAAACGAGCGTGTTCCGTTGGGATTGTTCTTGTACTGGAAACGCGAGTACATGCCGGCGAAAGTGGCTTTTACCGAGGGGGTGATTTTGTACTCCATGCCGAGTTCTATACCTTTGTACTGGCGGTGCACGCCGGTGAGGATGTAGTTGGCGTAGGTCTGATATTCGTCATCATAGAAACCATTGCGTTCGATGGCATTCTCGGTGTTTGTGAGGAAAGCGGTGATGTTGCCGCGGAAACGGCGGTAGTTCCAGATGTAGCTGATATCGCCGGAGAAATCGCGCTCGCTCTTGACATCGCTTACCACGTCGTTCTTGATGCGTGGAGCGATGAATACCTGGTCGAAGAGGGGTGCGCGCGTGCCGTAGTCGAGATGGACGGCGAACATGTTGCGGCCGTCAAGTTTGTAGAGGGCACCCACTTTGAGGGCAAGGTTGTCGAAGCTCAGATTGCCGCTCTTGCCGAGAGAGTTCTGCGGCGAGCGGCCGTTGCGCATATGGCCGTCGCGATAATATTGCGTGTGGCTTATCTGCATGCCGTAGTTTATATCCCATTTTGGCAGATTTATGACATTCTGTAGCCAAGCCTCGGCGCGGAGGGCATGGATATCATAGTCATAGCCGAAGCGGTCGCCTTTTACAACGCGGCGGTTAGGATTGTCTAGATCGTTCTGCAGGTTACCCGGACGCACGCTTACCTCGCGGTTGCTGAAAGGATCGACGTCGACCCAGAATTCACCTCCGAGAAGGTCGCGGATGGTCTTGTAGTTCGAACTTTTGGTGTAGTTGAACGAAACACCGCCCTGGAGTGTCATCCAGGAGTTCAGGCGGGTGTTGATATAAGAGTTGAACACGCCCACAAGCTGGTGGTTGATACGGTTCTCCATAATGTATGAAGAGCCTTTTTTATCGGCCTCCGGAAGGCTTTCGTTCTGATAGTTGTTGAGGTAGTTGATGTTGTAGAGATTGTCCCAGTCGATCTGGCGGAAGCTCTCGTCGTTTTTCCACATCTCTGTATAGTAGGCCGCTGCTGTTTCATTGCCCTGGCGTTCGAAATATGACGGAAGATAGCGGTAATACGACGGATTGGGGTCGTTGGCGTTGTAGTAGTTGAGTGCTGTGCGGTTGTAGTATACCGAGCGGAAAGTAAGCGAGGTGTTCAGGCTGGTGCTCTCGTTTTTGAATAGCCAGTTGAGCATCACAGTGGGGTCGAAGGTCTCGGTAATGCGGCTGGAGCGTTTTTTGCCTTCCTGCCAGCCCCAGTCGGGATTGTAGAGGTTCGTTCCTGCAAGGTCGTATGCTTCCTGAACGGTGGGGCGTCCGGTGGCTCGTTGTGTCGGACCGCCGAAAGCTGTAAGAGTAAGACTGTTGGCGGCGTTGAATTTCTTTTCCAGAGATAGGAACAATCCGCCTGAATTATAGAATGTGCCCTTCATGACACCTTCCTTGGCATAACGGCCGATGGCGCTGATTGTAAAGGCCCATCCCTGCTTGGAAAGCCCGGTGGAGTAGGTTGCCATGGCGCGTAGCATGTAGTTGGAGTTCGTGTACGACAAGGCGCCGTTGAAGCCGGGGGCGTATAGGTCGGTGGTCGTATTGTAGTTCACGCTGCCGGCGATGTCGCCGAAAGCATAGTTGCTTGCCTCGAGGCCGACGGTGGTCGTCTTGTTGCGGAACGCGCGGCTTGTCATACCTAAAAGTGTGGAGTAGCTGAAGCTGCCGCGAACAAGGTCGTTCATGCGCACGCCGTTGATATATACACTCTGGTATTGGTTGTCCATACCGCGGTAGCGGAAATACATCGGGCCGAAATTGTACGACGCCGTATTGTAATATATGTTGTCGTTGGCACCTGTAAGGGCGGAGATGCTTTGGGTAGCACCCTCATCCTCGTCGAATACACTTTCGTCGAAAGTGAGGTCGCTCAGATCGCCGTAGTAGTCATCGCTGGTATCAGCGGCAAAAAGACGTATTTCGCCGAGATTGAGAAGATTGCCGGCTATGTCGACGTCGGTGACGTAGTCGGTGTAGCCGTCGCAGCTTACAATCAGTACGTCCTGCCCCTCGGGGGCTGTGATACGGAACTGTCCGTTGAAATTTGTGATAGCCTGTGCTTTATTGTCTCGCAGCGCCACTGTAGCACCGTTGACAGGGCTGCCGTTTGCGCCGTTCACAACAACACCGATAACGGTTGCCGAGTAGGCGTTGAAAGCGGTCCACAGTCCTAAGAGACACAGGAAAAGTAATAGTCGTTTTTTCATTACTCTTTGTTTATGTTAAGTTTGTTTCTTCGCTAAATAGGGAAAATGCGTCAAAATTAATAAAATTCGACTATAATATACAAGAATAGCACTGCCGGGCAGTGCTATTTGCAATTGTTAATTAACGTTTGTAAGGGCTATGCTCCCTTTTCAGTCGTCTTTCAGTCGTCGCCATTTATAAATAAGCTGGATTATTATGTCAAGGGCGAATGCGATGAATGTGCCGAGCAGAACCGAGTAGAGTACGTATAGACGTTCGGACCGGTAGGCTTCGGTGACATCGCGGGCTTCTATGTATATCCCCGAACGGATGGCTTGCTCGACGGCTTTTTTCCCTCGGTATTCCACCTTATTGACGAACATTTCGGTAGGCTCGGGATAAATGCGGTCGAAGGCAATTACTGATGATGCCTTCTCGGGAGCAGGGGTGAAATCGAGCACGATAACAGAATTATCATCAAGGCGGTAATTCTTTATATTGAAAATCAGACGCCCCATATAGTATGGATTCCCGTCGTGTTTTCCCCAGAAATTGCCCTGAAATTTAAATGAATGACCTGATATGCGAGGTCGTGAACCCGTGATTTCCAGTCCGATTGGAGTTTTGAGAGGAATCATGGTGATTGATGAATCTTCATATACCGTCGCATTATTGGTGACATAGCCTCCGAATACCTTGTGCATATAACCCACAAGTCTTATGTTCTTTTCAGTAGCGGTGTCGTTAAAAGCTATATTTCTTTTTAATGGCAGAGTTCTTTGCAGGGTAGCAAGGCACTCGTTGATATTCGGAGAATCGTAATTGTCTTTATAAAATTTGCTACGTGCTTTTAAGTTGTTCAATGAATCATTTAGCCACAGCATGGATTGCGGTCTTGTTTCGCCATTAGGTATGTATAATAATGAATAAAACAGACTGTCGGGAACCTCATTTATGATTGAGTGCCAGATTTCAAAATAATCTTTTGTGAATCTTAATTTTTTGTCTGTGTATGATGTGTGTATATAAGGTGTTATATCAGCAAGTCCGAGCTGTTCGAGTTCTGTGTACGTAGGTTGTAATTCCGCAGTGATTGAATGTTCAAAATAACTCAGATTATCCTTCTTTATGGACATCGGGAAACTGTAGAATTTCAGACCGGTAACAATCGATTCATCCTTAGTGTCTTCCAATATGTAGGTGGTTACCACATAGTCGCGTTTGCTCATAAGATGAATCTGGATAGAAAAGACGGTTATGACTATTGTAAGGACGACGAGGACGGCAAGATGCATTCCGCCGTGAGAGAGAATCAGCGACAGCTTCTTGTGGTGTGCAAGAAAATGTATGACAGGTTTATAAAATTTCGGGGTTTTCATGCTTGTTGTTCCCGGTTTCTGCTGGTTGGTAAATGTTGCAAGAAAATGGAGATGGCCGGGCATGACGGCCATCTCCATGATTTTTGGTTGCTATTGTGCGAAGGAAGCCATGCGAGGCGTATTACAGACGTTCAATCTCAATGTCCTTCCACTGGACCTTGATACCGCCGCCGTCGTGAATCTGAAGGGCTATGCGACCCTGGGCCTGGCCGATTTTTTCGTCGGTGAAATCCACCATCGGTTCGCCGTTGAGCCATGTCTGCACATGGTCGCCCTCAACGCGGATACGCATAGTGTTCCAGTCGCCTTCCTTGAGGATGCCTTCCTTTTCGTCGGGAATCTGCTGGAGCCAGCCGCGTCCGTAGGATTCATAGATGCCGCCGGTGTCGCAATTGCGGGGAGCAACTTCGCACTGCCAGCCGTGGACTGTGGCGGGAGCTTCCACGAATGAGCGGAAGAATACGCCTGAATTGCCGTTGGCGAGCTGTTTGAATTTGAGTGTCAGGTCGAAATCCTTGTAATAATCGTTTGTGGCGAGATAGCCGTACTTTTTGTCAGGACCGCTCTCGCATACGAGAAGACCGTCTTTGTCGACATACCATAGCTCAGTGCCGTATGCATGCCAGCCGGTGAGATCCTTGCCGTTGAAGATGGACTGCTTGCCGCTTTCCTTCTTGGGAAGCTGTTTTATTTTTATGTTGCGGAATGATGCGGGGTCGCCGTGATCCTGGAGGCATATCACGCCTGTGCGGGCAAGACCGTATTCGGGAGCATTCTCCCATTTGCCGCTGTTCTTGCGAGCCTGCCAGTCGTCGGTCCATGCCTCGAATTCAAGTATCTTGTGTCCGTTGAGCCAATGTTCCACATGGCCGTTGTCGAATACGATGCGCGAGTTGTTCCATTCTCCTACGGGATTTACGAAAAGAGAATCGGCGTCGGGCAGATGCATGGCGTAGTCCACGCCAAGTTTCTGCCATTCCTCAAGTTTCTGGGGTGCGTTCACCTCTTCCCAGCCTTCGTTGTCGATAAGCTGGTATTCGGGGCCTGTTACGTAGGGCACTTTATAGAAAGGATTCTCCACCACGTGATATAGCATGCCGCTGTTGCCGCCGTGGGTTAGTTTCCAGTCCCAGTCGAGGATGAAATTGTCGAATTCGCGATCGGTGACGATGTATCCGGAGCCGTCGCTGCCGCTGCCTTTGGCCTGGATGCAGCCGTCGACCACATGCCAGGGCTCTGTCAGGGAGTCGCCGTTGAAATCGCGCCAGCCGTTCATTGTCCGGCCGTCGAAGAGAAGCTCCCAGCCGTCGGCGATTTCAGCCTCGGTAAGCTTGTTGTTTTCCTTGGTGCCGGAGCACGATACCATCAGTGCCATGGCACCGAAAGCGAAAGCAAGATTCTTGGTGTTCATAATTTAGATAAAATTTGGTTCTGATTCGTGAGTCCGGGGCTTCTGTCAGTTGAAGAATACTTTCTTGGATACATTGCCTTGACGGCGGATGTAGAGGCCGCTTTTCGGAGAATCAACACGTACTCCCTGGAGGTTGAAATATTCTATGGGGGCGTTTTCATCAACGCTGACATCCTTGACAGCAGATGTGGTGGACTCGGTGTGGAGCATAAGATTGTCAAGATAGTAGCGATGCTTGCCACCTGCCTGATATGCCGGTATAGGCTGAATCATGTAGTTTGTGAGCGGGCCTAAATGAGGGGTGGAGGCTCCTGTATTGTACAGGTCGATTTCGACATGAATCCATTTCATGGGGTCTCCTTCCTTGAGATCGTGGGTGATTTCAGTAAGATTGGCGAGATCCTGAGAACCGAATCGGGTCTCGATCATAAGTTCTATCTCATCATAGTTTCCCTCGGCGTCCTTGTATGGGCACCAGTCAAACGACAGGTAGAGCTCGTCGGGATAATCAGGAAGCGAGGGGCAACCATATTGACTGAGCCAGCGCATGCCGGCTGTCATGTAGCCGTAGTTGCGGGCTTCGTTGCCGCCGAATCGTAGATAGTTTTTGTATGCGAAGATCTCATAGCATGCCGACTGTGGCCATATGCGGGTACGGTAGCCGAGGTCGTCCCAGAATATGTTCATGGGATTCTTGCCGTCGACTTTCTGTCCGTTTCCCGGCTCGAAATTTATGAAATTGGAGTTTTCGGCGTTGTCAGTGCCTACCGGGTCGCTGAGGCTGAATGCGTCTGTGAAAGGCTGGAGCCAGTCGAATTTTTCTTCGGCATAGATTGTCCCCTGTGCGTTGACTGTCATGGCAGCTGCTGTACAGAAGATAAAAGAAAGTAGTGTCTTTTTCATAATTGAAATGGAGTTAGAAAATAGTGCTTTCAAATAATTAAAGTTTTGCTTTTGCGGTGAGTATTCCATTGGCGGTGTAGGCGCGCACGATGTATATGCCGTGATTACTTACTGATGCGCTTCGTCCTTGTGCGGTGGCTACAAGTCTGCCGTCGATGCTGAAAATTTCGATTGCCGTTACGTCGGCCAGTGCGGTGACAGTATTACCGCTGACAATCAGAGAAAGTCTCTCGGTTGTGTCTCCGAGATTGACGTCTTTGAGAGATGAAGCCTCATATTCGGCATATCGGAAAAGAAAATCCGATAAGTCTAATTTGTACTCGGCGCCATTCTGATCGCAATAGGGAGATAGCGTAATCGAGTGGAATGTGAGAGGATAGCATGAGTAGTCGGTGATGTCGAAATGTTTGCTGAAATCGAACATCGCTTTACCTCCGTTGTCCAGAGATGTACCCTCGGCCGGTTCTGCGGCAATTTCGAAGCGTCCATGGCCGTTGGCGGCTTCAATATCGATTTTTGCACCTGAGAATAGCGTTCCGTTGGTGTCGATTGATATAAGTGCGGCTTCGGGCAGGCCGTAGACAACGAAATCCTTGGCGTAATTCAGGCTTATGCCACGTTTGCGGTTGCTTTTGAACGTCAGCGTCCAGGCATTGTCGCCGTCCTTGGCAATCGTTGCTCCCTCGGCGATGCCGTCGGGGGTATAGACCCATGTGTTGTCGCCGAAATCGGTTGCGACAGGGAGGTATTCGCTGTCAACGGGAATCTCTACGGTAACATTGACAGACATTGATATTTCCCCACGTGTACCTGTAATGACTGCTGAGCCGTTGCTGACGGCTGTAATTTCGCCGGTGATTTCATTTACGGTAGCGACGGTCGGTTTGTCGGATGCCCATGTGAATGCCGATGGCTCAATGTCTTTATAATATCCGTCGACAAGAGTGTGTAGTATAGGCATTGCCTGGTGCTCGCGGTCTATTACGATATCAGGATATAACAAGTTCGGTTCATCGGATGAGACATTTACGGTAACAGTGGTATGCATTTCGCCTTTACTGATTGCAAGTGCGAATGTTCCGGCCTTGTCGGCTATGATATAATTGTTTTTCACATCAAAATTGTCGTTGGCGTCGATGCTGAAATCTACTACATTCATGTCGACAAGCTGTCCGTATTTGTTGTAGCCGTAGATTATGGGTTTGTAAGTGGCTAAGTACGGGATGTTGACTACGTGGTCGGCTGTTCGGATGGATGTCACCTCGGAGTCTTTCGGGGTATCCATTGCGAGGAACAGGCCATTGCCTACGGGGCGCTCGGTGCCGTATTGGAGAAAGCTTACCACACCAATCGGAGCGGCATACATAGTTGTGGAACCGCCACCATCGAAATTGACAGCGTTGTGGCAGCCGAGGAACCGCATAAGATCGGCGGCTTCGGGATAATTGATTCCGGTAGAGTTGTTCGGACCGCCGCGCGATATGGAGGCAAGGACAAATTTATTCTGGTCTTCAGAGAAACCTGCCATTGACATGGGGTAGTTCTCTCCCGGGGTATAAAGGTTGCCGTACCATTTTGAGCCGGGATTCCATTCGGTGGCGCCGTTGTTGAGGAAATGGACGTCGCCTGATATAAGATGGGTTACATCGGGGCGTATGCCGCCGTGTCCGGGGAGCGAATACCGAACCTCCAGGGTAAGCTCGTCGCCGGTGGTGAGCTTATCGAGCCATTCGTTGGAATAGCCGGCAGTGGCTGTGAGGACAATGCCGCCGACGGGAATCTCGCCGGCACCGTTGCGCCAAGGAGCCGACACCTTGAATTTCATCGGTTTGTTGATTGCCCATTCCGATCCTTCCTCCATCACCAGACACAGGTCGCGGTCGTGGTCGGCCGAGGTGGTGACTTTGTTTTGCATATAGTCGTTGAAGACATAGAGGGCATTGCCGTTGCGGTAGGGACTGTTGAACGACTCGGCATTGACGGTCTTTGATCCGTCGGTGCTGCTTATGACGTAGGCGAACGTATGGACGTCGTCAATCCACATGCCATCCTGACCTAATATGACGCCTCTGTTGTGCGACCCCGAAGGTGTTGCGAACTTGCCGTCTATAACTGTGCCGTTCACCGGCCATCCGCGCTGGGGCACGTCATCGTTTGTCATATTGAAAAAATCGCCGTTGATGGCGGCAATATATTGGCGCTTGTCATCTGATTTGCGAATGGCCTGCTCCGAGACCCTTTCAACCTCGCGGGCTTCGTCGCATCCTATTTCCACGCGTGGCTTAATTACTGCGCTGTACGACGGATCTGTTTTATCGAGCGTGGCTACAACTACATCAAGGTTTCGTCCTGTCGATGAGAACAGCAGATGAGTATGGGTGACGCCCGGACCTATATGGAAATGGGCGAGCGTGTCGACTCTGTAGGTGTTCTCCCAAAGTCCGGCGCTTGTCGAGGCGAAGCATAAGGAGGATACGGCTCCGTAGGCTATCGCAAGTAGAGTTTTTTTCATAAATGATAGATATTTAGGAGTATGGTTATGCTATGTGATGAAGACTGTTTGGATTTAATATGGTTTATATATGAGAAAAAACGGCAAACACCCGCCATGTATATCATATATGGCGAGTGTTCTTAAGGTTTGTCAGGCAAGTTCCATGCCTTTGCGGAGAGCCTGCTCATTGAGGGGCAGGAGATGGTGGTGGCGTTCCGGCAGTGTTTTCTTGAGACCGCGGATTACAGCGTCGGTATCGACGATGGGGCGCAGTTTCAGAAGCGCTCCGAGAAGAATCATGTTATATGTCTTTGAGTTCTTCATCTCTATTGCCGCCGTGGTAGCGTCAACGGCGACAACCGTTATATCGGTACGGGTTGGCAGATGGTGTATGCCGGACGGGTCGTAGATAAGAGTGCCGCCGGGTTTTACCTTGCTTTCGAATTTGTCGAGGCTCTGCTGGTTGAGGACAACGGCGGTGTCGAAACTGTCGAGCACTGGCGAGCTGATGGGCTTGTCCGAGAGAATGACGGTTACGTTGGCGGTTCCGCCGCGCTGTTCAGGGCCATACGACGGCATCCATGTCACTTCGAGGTTATCCATAAGGCCTGCGTAAGCAAGGATTTTACCCATCGACAGTACGCCCTGGCCGCCGAAACCGGCTATTACTATTTCTTCTTTCATGGCGCGGATTACTTTTGGGGTTCAACGTTCTTTAGGTCGCCAAGAGGATATTTGGCAAACATGTGCTCGGCCATCCATTCGTTGGATTGTCCCGGAGTGAGTTTCCAGCCTGAGTTGCATGTCGAGACAATCTCCACGACAGAGGTGCCGCGTTTTTCGAGCGTGTTCCGGAATGCCTTCTTGATGGCGGCCTTTGTTTTGCGGACGGCAGCGGGAGTGTGGACAGCCTGACGGGTGACGTAGCATGTGCCGTCGAGCTGTGCCAGCAGGTTGGTGATGGCGAGGGGGTAGCCGTTCAGGCGCGCGTCGCGGCCGTAGGGCGTCGTGGCGGTCTTCATGCCTAAAAGGGTGGTAGGTGCCATCTGACCGCCGGTCATGCCGTATATGGCGTTGTTGATGAATACGATAGTGATGTTCTCGCCGCGGTTGCAGGCATGTATCGTCTCTGCCGTGCCAATGGCAGAGAGGTCGCCGTCGCCCTGATAGGTGAATACCATTGCCTCGGGGTTGAGGCGGTTGGCGGCTGTGGCGAGGGCGGGGGCACGGCCGTGTGCGGCCTCTATCCAGTCGATATCGATATAATTATAGGCGAATACTGCGCAACCTACTGGGGCGATGCCTATTGCCTTGTCGGCGATACCCATTTCTTCAAGCAGCTCGGCTATAACTTTGTGTACCACGCCGTGGGAACAGCCGGGGCAATAGTGGGTGTTGGCGTCGGTGAGCAGCGACGGGCGGCTGTACACCTTGTTCTCCGGACGGATTATTTCTTCTTGTGTCATGGCTCGAAATACTAAATGGTTAGACTGAAATGCTCGGTGAGCGCTGTCAGAACCTCGCCGGGGTTGGGGACTATGCCTCCCATGCGGCCGAAATGGCGGACAGGAACACTACCTTCCACTGCCAGGCGGACATCTTCTATCATCTGGCCGGCGTTGAGCTCTACGGTGAGAATACCTTTCACCTGCTTTGCAAGCTCTGCGATACGTGTCGTCGGGAACGGCCAGAGGGTGATGGGGCGGATAAGACCTATTTTCACACCTTTTTCGCGGGCTTCCTCAATGGCCTTGAGGCATATGCGGGCTACGGAGCCGAACGCCACGATAAGGTATTCGGCATCCTCGGTATAATATTCCTGATAGCGTACTTCGTTCTTCTGAATCTCGGCGTAGGTGCGCTGGAAACGCAGATTGTTCACCTCCATCTTGGCGGAGTCAAGTTCCAGACTCGTCACCACATTCCGGTGTCCGCGATGGTCCTTGCCGCAAGCTGCCCACGGGCATTGTTGGCGGAGTTCCTCGTCGGTGCGGCGACGGCGCTGCTCGGGGAGCACCACTTTTTCCATCATCTGGCCTACCACGCCGTCGGCAAGAATCATCGCCGGGGTACGGTATTTGAAAGCAAGGTCGAAGCCGAGAGCTACGAAATCGGCCATTTCCTGTACGGTGGCGGGGGCGAGCACGATAAGATGGTAGTCGCCGTGGCCGCCGCCTTTGGTAGCCTGGAAATAGTCGGACTGCGACGGCTGGATGGTGCCCAGCCCGGGGCCACCGCGCATCACATTGACAATAAGTGCCGGCAGCTCGCTGGCGGCAAGATAGGAGATGCCCTCCTGCTTGAGGCTTACGCCCGGCGATGACGACGATGTCATAACCGCACGGCCTGTCGCCGCTCCGCCGTAAACCATATTGATGGCTGCAACCTCACTTTCGGCCTGCAGCACTGTCATGCCTGTTGTTTCCCAGGGTTTCAGTTCGGCAAGTGTCTCGAGAACCTCGCTCTGGGGGGTGATGGGATAGCCGAAATAGCCGTCGACGCCATAGCGGATTGCGGCATGGGCTATAGCCTCGTTACCCTTCATCAATTTTACTTCTTCCATAGTTTTAGACAGTTTTGATAAACGGTGGTGCTTACTTGTCGCGTTCTACCACGCGGTAGACTTCAATGCATGCGTCCGGGCACACCGTGGCACATGCCGCGCAGCCGACACATCGTTCAGGAGCGGCTGCATACGCAAAATGATAGCCGCGGTCGTTCACTTCTTTGGGCTGCAATGCCAGAACATCGGGCGGGCAGGCGATTACGCACAGGTCGCAGCCCTTGCATCGTGCCGTGTCGATGGTGACTGCTCCATACACTTTTGCCATATTATACTGATTTTTAAGGTTGATATCGCAAAAGTAAGAAAAAAAACTTATTCCACAACCTGTACCATCGCTTTTTTACCAACTCTTCCGCCTTTGTAGGGCACCACAACCCCATAATAGCCTGCGAACCTGTGCTATCGATAAGTTATACCGTCGTCCGCATCTGTTTTTGAAGGTATTTAACCATGTTTTTTGTAACTTTCTGCGACCTAAATTCAAGAACGAAGTGCAAAATCCATCGTTCTGGATAGCCCCCAATTTTTTTTCGGCTCGAGACTTGACGGCGGATTGGGGATGGGGCTTCACAAGCCCACAGCCCCTCCCCAATCCGACATTAAGTCTCGCAAAAGGTAACTTTCCACTGACAATACAAAAAAAGGAGACCGCAGTCTCCCTAAGATTAACTAATTTTGTGTTGTCAAATATGTATCATCAATTAACCTCGCAGCAAAGGTCGCAAATTTTCGCCTTACTGCAAAGAAAGACACCGAGAAAAGAAATCGCCTCCATAGTGGGGTGCAGTCAGTCAACACTCAGCCGTGAGATACGACGGAACTCAACGGATAAAGGCAACTATCTGTGGGACAAGGCCCATGCGAAGGCTATGGGGCGCAGAAAGCGTGCCACGGCCAACAGTGCCAAAGACCCGGCAATCGTCTGGGAGGCGCTGGATCTTCTCAAAGAAGAAGACTGGTCTCCCCAGCAGATATCGGCGCGCATGAAAAGCCGCGGCAAGCAAATCTCACACGAACTCATATATCGGCATATACGTGCCGACCTCAGCGGAGAGCTTGCCTCCCATTGCCGCCACAAGATGAAATACAACAGACACGGACGCCCCGACCGGACTACGAAAGTAAAGAACATTCCCGGGCGCGTAAGCATCCACCAACGCCCCGCCGAAGCCGACGGCACGCGATTCGGAGACTGGGAGATGGATACGATTGTAGGCAAAGACGGCAAAGGTGCTATTGTCACCCTTACCGAGAGAAGCACCAATATGTATGCTGCTTATGGAAAGGCTGCCTCACGGAAAACAAGCCGGACCACTGGCAAAGGCCGTCATACGAATGCTGTTCCCTTACAGGCACACCATACGCTCCATCACTACCGACAACGGTTCTGAATTCTGTTGTCACCAGCTGATTTCAAAGACTTTGGCTCCAAAAGGAGCAAAGGATTGTAATCTGGTATTCTTCGCCGATTCATATGCATCATGGCAGAAAGGCGCCATCGAAAATGCTAACAAACTAATCCGCCAATATATACCTAAAGGAACCGACTTCGCATCCCTGTCAGACACTTTCATCAGAAAAATTCAACATAAAATCAACCGCAGACCTCGTAAAAAACTCAATTTTGACTCTCCAAAGAATGTTTTCTTCAAACTAATCGCTAATTTTGCACTTGCCAGTTGAGAGTACGTAACTTTCTGCGATTGTGGTTTTGTTAATTTTAACGTGGGAAGGGGCTGCTATTTCGGGGATTTTAGCTAAATTTGCGCTCGTTATGAGCGAAAAGGCAACATCTAACAATCGCATTCAGCTTCCGGAACCAACTCTCAGACGTCTTCCATGGTATATGGCGTACGTCTCGACGCTAAGGGCTTCGGAGGTGGAGAATGTATCGACGACACGTATCGCCGAGGCGCTCAATGTGGATCCGTCGCAGATTGCCAAAGATTTGTCATTCCTCGGAATACGAGGAAAGACCCGTATAGGCTATCAGGTAGCCGAACTTGAGGAAACGTTATCGAATTTTCTCGGTTTCGGTCGAAGTCACAACGCTATCATGGCCGGTGTCGGAAGTCTCGGCGCCGCGCTTATAGCAGACTCAGGTCTCCAGCGCTACGGCCTTAACATCGTTGCCGGAATCGACATAAATCCGCAGATTATCGGTACCAAAATCAGCGGGGTGGAGATATTTGCCCCCGACGCGCTCAAAGAACTTGTGGAGCGGTTCAAGGCAAGCATAGGTGTCATAGCGGTGCCTTTCGAGAGCGCCCAGTCCGTGAGCGACAGCCTTGCGGCAGCAGGTATCAAAGGTATATGGAATTTCACGCCATCGCGCATCCGCGTGCCCGAAGGCATTGTGATTGCCAATACATCCATCTATTCGCATCTCGCAGTAATGTACAACAGGCTCAGTGCCCTCGGAGAATGAAAATCCTCTTGGTAAGTACGGCTTCCGACGGCTTCCGTAGTGTTTCGGGAGGTGCTGATTCCGCGCTTCTGCGCCCCGGGGAACCTGTATTCACCGATATGCCTCTTGAAGATTGGGAGCTTAAAGTAGCTCTCGCCATACGCATATCGCGGCTTGGACTCCATATTCCGTTGCGCCACGCCTCGCGTCATTATGATGCATTCGCGGCTGTAGCCCTGCGTCTGCCTTTGCGCGACGACGGAGTGCCCGCGCTGTTCCACGACCGCGCCGTGTCGCCCGGTGCATGGATAGAAGCCGAAGCGTTGTCCGATGGCGATTTTACCATTGCCGCCACGCGCCGTCCTCTGCCGGGGCGTATGTCCGACGTCATTGACATCTCCTGCACTATAAGCGCCGATTCTTTGCAAGTCGATGCCATTGTGTCGTGGCTATCCCGAACCATGACGCTGAAGACAGGCGACATCATAATTTTTGCCGACAGCGTACTCCCGCTCGGCGCACCGCTGCCCGACACTTCCCTTACAGCCATTGTCGGCGGCAAAGAGTCTCTTTCAGTAAGAATAAAATAGTCCATGCGCATTATCCTCTCTCTCCTGTTTTTTGTTGTCGCGTCCATCAATATTCTTTTCGCCCGGAACGCAGCCTCGTCGCAACTTGCCTCCGGGTTGTGGGTACGTGTGGAGGCTGATACCACGGGTATCTTTGAAATAAGTCATTCGCGGCTCCGCACTCTCGGTTTTGATAAGCCTGCCGAGGTCGCCGTCTATGGCTACGGAGCCGTAATGGCAAGCGGTCAAACAGGTGATGCCATGCCCGACTATATCACGCCGACGGCTTTTATGCACACCGCTGACGGACGACTGCTGTTTTACGCCGAGGGTGACGTCCGAGCCACTCTGAAAGACGGATACGAAGCCTCTTTTGTCCGGAACTGTTTTGATACCGGAAGTGTATATTTCCTTAGCGACGTGAAGCCTGCCATACGCCCCGAGGATTACCCGAAGAGCACAACCGATACCGGCGCCCTTGACAGTCATTTCCATATCGATATGATAGAGCGTGAGGTGCAGAGCCCCGGCAGGATAGGCACCGTATTCCACAGCATCGTTCTTAAGCCCGGCGACAGCGAACGCTATACTTTTCACATAGAGAACTACAAGACGCTTCCGACAGGTTCGATGGTGGTATTCCGCTACGACATCGCGGTAAATTCCCAGTTTGTGACGCGCGTTGTCACAAAGCTTTCCGAGAATGTGAAGGAGGTGGTGAACACACCATTGCAGAGTATAACCAATATGCTTTCCAACCGCCTCTATAATATCTGCGAGGGAAATGTCATTTTCATGCCGCCGGCGCCCGGAGCGTTCGACGATACGAATGTCGATATAGATATATGCATCGCTTCGGTGTTCCGTGGAACGTACGCTGCAGTCGACCGCGCCTACATCATCTATCCACGCTCCAACCGACTCGGTTGTGGGGAGTTGTTTATGAACTTTACGGGAATGAACGAGATGCGTAGCTTCACAGTTTCCGGTGCCGACAGCGATGTTGTGGTATGGAATGTGAGCAATCCTTCGGATATACGCGGCTATACAATGGCCTACGACAGCGCTACCCGCACTGCGTCGGGAACTTTGGGGCACGAGAACGCTGCCAATTTGCGCCTCGTAGCTTTCAATCCGTCGGACAAATTTCGAGCACCGCTGATATGCGGCGCCTTGGCCGCACAGAATCTCCGGGCTTCGGAGGCTCCGGATTATCTTATTGTGACCACGTCTACCCTTCTCCCGGCAGCTGAGGAACTCGCGGATATTCACCGCAGCCTTCAAGGACTTGACGTTGCCGTGGTGCGACAGGAAGATATTTACAATGAGTTTTCGTCGGGTATGCGAATGCCTGAGGCTATACGGCGTCTTGTGAAAATGTATGTTGACAGCAACCCCGGCAAGTTGCGCTACGTCCTTCTATACGGGCCGACGGAATGGGATGTCCGTCATATCACGGGTTTGAACGGCGATTGTCTGCCGTCATATGTCTGCGAAGATCCATTATTGGCGCGCGACCTGCCGACGGCTTTTCATTCCGACCTTTATTTCGGTATGACATCCGACGATTTCAATCCGATGGCTATGTACAAGGCTTCTCAGTCTGTTTCTGTAGGGCGTCTCCCCGTGGCAGACATTGATGAAGCGCATGCTGTCAATGAAAAATCGCGCCGCCGTCTTCTTGACGTACCTTCGCCGTCGGCTTTCCTTCATGCCCTGAAATTCAGTGACGACGGCGACGACCGCGCCCATTTCGACTATTCGGAAGAATTCGCGTCGTTCCTTCTTGCCGGAAACAACGCAATGACGGTGAGTCGTGCCGACAATCATCTATATCCGTGGACTAACGACGTTGCCGTAGAGGCTACGCGCAAGCTTCGTGAATGTCTTCGCGAAGGTATCGGACTTATGTACTATACCGGCCACGGTTCTGCCACAGGACTTACTGCACAACAGATCTACAATGTGCATTTTATTGCGACAGAGGATTACAGGCACGCTCCGCTCTCTTTCTTCTCGTCATGTATCACGTTTCCTTACGACGGACGTCAGCTTGCATTGGTGCAACGTATGGTGTTCAATGCCAAGGGAGGGGCTATAGGGGCTGTCGGCGCATGTCGTCCCGTCTATCTCGAACAGAACCGGCCGTTGAGCAACTGCTTTGCGCAGGCATATGCCGCCGCGCGTCCCGGAGATTGCGGAGCCGATATCTTCAGGGCTGCGCGTGAACGTATCGTTTCAGGAGGAATAACCTCCGCTCTCGGCAACAATACCCTTTGCTACAATTATTGTGGCGATCCCGCCCTCCCTCTCGGAGTTCCGGATCTTAAAGTCGATTTCGCTGCCGCCGATGGCTCGATGGATTTCCGGTCGCTCGACGATTCTGTTCTCAAAGGCCGGATTGTAGATGATGCAGGAGAGCCTGAAGATGATTTCAATGGCACAGCGCTGATAAGAGTATATGATTTACCGCAGACTTTGCGTACATTGCAACGGAACGGAGACGACGGCGACCCCATGGAAATCGAGGCCGACGATTGTCTGCTCGCGGAATACTCTGCGGAAGTGTCCTCAGGCGAGTTCTCGCTTGATTTTATCTTGCCACGGGTTACAGGCGACGGTCTGCGTAGAATAGTTGTGACAGCGGTGGATTCTAATTCAGGAAAGACTGCCGTTGGAATGCGTCGCGACTTTGCTGTTGCCGATGCTGTCTTGCCTCGAGAGCTTCCGGCTCCGGATATCCTGGAATTTTCAACAGATACGGAGACTGTAAGTCCGGCTTTCACTGCCCGTGCCAGAATAGCTGCGGGTGCATTGGGGCTTGCTCCGCAGTCGGCGCTCGCTCCGGGTATTTCTGTGACTGTTGACGGTAGTTCGGCGCGTGTTAATGTAAGCAGGAGGCTTTGTTCAGACGGAATCATTGATGCAACATTGGATTTCAGTCCGTTGGCTACCGGAGCGCACTGCCTTGTCCTCAGAGCGGTAGGCAGTTCCGGTGAGACGGTAGAGCGTGCTCTGCGGATATTTGTCGCTGAACGTACGGTTGACGGCAACCTGTTTGTGGATGGTGCCGATCCGGCCCGCAAAGCTGTCGTTTTCTCTCTTGATGCTCCGGATGGCGCCGACGCCACGCTTGTGATTGTCAGTGCTGACGGAAAGACTGTTTTACGACGGGAAGGGTGTGTTTTTCCTTTCGTATGGAATCTCGAGGATTCGCAAAGTCGTCAGGTCGACGACGGAACTTATCGTGCATGGGTGCTCCTGAAATCTTGCGGAGCATTCGGCAGTACCGAAAAAGCCGAAATAACAGTTCTTAAGCCGGTGCAAGGCAATAAAAATTGATTTCTAAAGTTATACATTTAGCATGACGGTTCCAATCGCCGTCAGAGATATGTATCATAGCAATGAAATACTTTAACAGAATAATAATGTCCGCCGCGCTGTGCATGATTGCATCAGTTGCCGTGCATGCGCAGGATAAGAATTCCTTCAACCCCATTGAGACCGGTGTCCTGTCGCTTGGTATCGCCCCCGATGCCCGTGGCGCGTCCATGGGCGATCTCGGTGCCGCCACCGAGCCTGATGCCAACTCGCAGTTCTGGAATCCTTCGAAATATGCGTTTGCCTATAGTCAAGGCGCGGTATCGCTCAACTATACCCCGTGGCTCCATAAACTTGTCAACGACATTTTCCTCGCCGACCTTATGGGCTATTATAAAATCGGCTCGCAGGATAATCAGGCACTCAGCGCCTCCTTGCGCTATTTTTCGCTTGGAGAAGTGTCGACGTCCGAGGATGGTATGGGTGCGCAGACTTTGAATCCGTATGAAATGGCATTCGACATAGGCTATTCACGCAAATTGTCGGAAAAATTCTCCATGGGTGTCGTATTCCGTTACATATATTCGGCTCTCGGCTTCTCTACATCCTATGCCGGAGACCAGAATGTTGGTGCCTCGGCATTCGCCGCCGACATTTCCGGTTATTATAACACATATCCCATCATCGGTCGCAATGAATGTCAGTGGGCATGGGGATGGAACATTTCAAATATCGGTACTAAGCTAAGCTATTTCGGCGGAGAAGAACCTGCATTTCTTCCCA
Source organism: uncultured Muribaculaceae bacterium (assembly GCA_910576775.1). Classification (GTDB taxonomy): domain Bacteria; phylum Bacteroidota; class Bacteroidia; order Bacteroidales; family Muribaculaceae; genus CAG-873. The sequence continues at coordinate 40,749 of CAJTJV010000020.1, forward strand.
CGACGCTGCGCATCGGTACAAGCTTCACTTTCCCGCTCGCCGACTATCATAATCTTGCCCTCAACCTTGACCTCAACAAGCTTCTTGTTCCGGCCAAACCGCGCCGTATCGATTTTGAGGATGGCATAGAGGGTGAGGAACAATATATTGACAAACTTGAGGACTGGCGCAATATGTCGCCTATCACAGGTATTTTCAAATCTTTTTCCGATGCCCCCGGCGGTTTTAAGGAAGAACTCAAGGAGATAAATTTTTCAATCGGAGCCGAATACTCTTACAATAATCAGTTCTTTCTACGCGCAGGTTATTTCTATGGCAACCCCGATAAAGGAAACTGGCAGTATTTCGGCCTTGGTGCAGGTTTCTCGCTCAATGTTGTGCGCCTTGATGCTTCCTATATGATGGCGACGGCTCAGACATCGCCGCTCGACCAGACTCTACGCTTTTCTCTGACATTTGATATGGACGGTCTACGCGACCTTCTCGGACGCCGCCGTTAAGCTATGATACCTGATTTCAGAATCGGTAACGGTTATGACGTTCACCGTCTCGTCGAAGGGCGCCGCTGTATTGTCTGCGGCGTCGATATTCCGCATAATCTCGGACTCCTGGGGCACAGTGACGCCGATGTGGCACTCCATGCTCTCACGGATGCCCTTCTGGGGGCTGCCGCTCTCGGTGATATAGGCGCACATTTTCCGGATAACGATCCTCGCTGGAAAGGCGCTGATTCCCGGGTGCTGCTGCGTGCCGTGGTGGCGCTTCTCGCCGACAGAGGCTTCCGGCCGGCAAATGTCGACGTGACAATAATCGCTCAGGCTCCTAAAATGCGTCCGCATATCGGCGCCATGCGTGCCAATATTGCATCCGACCTGAATCTCGATATCGATCGGGTGAGTGTCAAAGCCACTACTACCGAGGGACTTGGTTTTACAGGGCGCGAAGAAGGAATCGCCTCCCAGGCTACGGCACTTATTGTGAAAGAATATTCCGCCGGAGTGATTCCGGCGCAGTCTGAATCTTGAAAATCAGCCGCTGACGGGATTGTCAGCGGCTTTATTGCTCACGAAATGCATTTTTAAGTTAATTGTGAAATCAAATGTTAAAGATTGGAGAGGTGTTTCGTAAATATAAACCTTATCCGATGCAAATATGTTTTCTTTTTACCTCACGGCCCTGAGGGAGCCGGCAATAAAAAGAATGAGGTTGAAAAATATTTGTTTAATTTCCGTTTTGTGCCACGTCCCCACGTTAACGGTACAGTTGCGGATAAGGCAAGATTTCTTATGAAAAAGACACTTTTTGCGGCAGCCATATTCGGGGCCATGACCTCATTCGCTGCCGGTGCTCAGGCAGTTGAGCAACCAAGATTTTTCGACAATTTCTCCATCGGTGTCGATGGAGGTGTCACCACACCGCTCAGTCACCAGCCGTTCTTCGGCTCAATGCGCGGTATTGTAGGTCTGCACATTGGAAAGCAGATAACACCGACATTCGGCGTTGGTGTTGAAGGTTCTTTCGGCATCAATACCTCCAGCTGGAAAGGACGCACACATTCAAGCACAGCTTTTGATGATTCGTATGTAGGCGTCTATGGCGCTGTCGACCTATTCAATCTATTCGGCGGCTATCCGTGTTATGTACGCCCATTCTCCATTGAGGCTGTGGCAGGCGCAGGATGGGGCCACACTTATTTCAACGAAAAGGTTGACAAGGCTTCCCCCTATAACTATTTCGTGACGTCGGCAGGTCTTAATTTCAATTTCAATGTTTCAGACCATGTAACCGTAGCTCTGAAACCGCGTGTGGGATGGAACATGACAGCCGATTATGAGTACACATCCGTAGCTTACGACAAAAACAAAGCTACTTTCAGCCTTATGGCAGGTGTCAGCTATCGTTTTGGACGCGGATTCCCCTGTGTTACTCCTTACAACCAGGCACAGGTCGACGCTCTTAACGGCGAAATCAACAGTCTCCGTAGCGATCTTGCCGCAAGCAATAATGCAAATCTCGCTCTCCAGCAGCGCGCAAATGCTCTCGCGGGTGAACTTCAGGCATGCCAGAACAAGGCTCCCGAAGTTGTCAAGGAGGTATCCAATCAATACAATTCCGTACGTTTCGTATTCTTCCGGCTCGCATCGTCTGTCATAACAGCTGACCAGATGCCTAATATAGAGATGATTGCCGATTACATGAAGGATCATCCCAAATCGGTAGTAATAGTGAAGGGCTATGCTTCGCCCGAAGGAAAATATGAATTCAATGTCAAACTCGCACAGGCCCGTGCGGAAGCCGTCAAGAATGCCCTTGTACGCAAATACAAAATAGATCCCGACCGCATTACAGCACAGGGCGAAGGCATCGGCAATATGTTCGAACAGGACAGCTGGAACCGCGTGAGCATCTGTACTCTCGAGAACAATAAATAAAAATCCCTCTTATGTGCCGGCCACGCCGGTGAATATGAATAGATTACAGAACTAACATCAACCGCACGGAGTGCTTCCGGAATATCCGGAGGCACTCTGCTGCGTATATAAACATCACATTATGAACGAACTTTGGATTAACATTATCGGATATACGGCCAGCATCTGCATGATTCTTGGATACCTTCCGCAAGCTATAGTTACAATGCGTACCCGTGACACCGACGGCATTGCAATGCCGACATTCTGTATGCTCGGTCTCGGAAGTATATTTTTCGTCATACAGGGTCTTGCTCTGTCCAACTGGCCCCTTGTGGTGACGAATGTGATAACGACTGTATGTTCGGTTATTATTTTCGGAATAAAAATATATAACGATTATTTCAGGAAGAAATAACTGCATTCCCGCCGGCTCTTTCCAAATCGGTGCCGGCAGGGCTTTGGAACATCGAAAGCCCGAAGCGTCGTACGATGGCATAGACGTGGTCGAAAATGTCGCTCTGAAGGTTCTCGAATGCTTTCCATTCAGTGATGGATGTGAAGAAATATAGTTGCAGCGGAAGTCCGGTGCGTGTAGGCTCGAGCTGGCGCACCATATAAATCATATCCTTGTTAACCAGCGGATGGGTGGAGATGTAGTGTTCCAGATAACGGCGCAGAAGGCCGGAATTTACTGTCCGGGAGGCGGCCGCCGGATCTATCCCTTCGAGCCAGCCTTCTTTATGCAGCGTCGAGTTCTTCGGATGAAAGGAAGCGAATACTGTTGAGATCGAGATATATTGAGCGGTCGATGCGGCGCCCTCCGTCTTCCCGCATGGGCTGATAGTTTCTGAACGATTCCGATACGAGATTGTAGGGCGGGATTGTTGATACGGAATTGTCCCAGTTCTTGATCTTCACCGTTGTAAGTGACACGTCGAGTACCTCGCCGTTTATACCGTGCTTGTCGTTGATAATCCAGTCGCCGCGGTGTACCATCTTGTTTGCCGTCAGCTGTATTGACGCCACAAGACCTAAAATAGTATCCTTGAACACCAGCATAAGCACTGCGGCCGAAGCGCCTAATGCTGTGAAGATTACAATCGGAGAGCGTTCTATGACAATGCTCAGGCCTACTATGGCGCCGAGGCAGATGACTATGAGTTTCAGCATCTGGAAGATGCCTTTTACCGCATACGGACGCGTACGCTCGCGCCTTGACATGGCGTTGTACAGATTGCCTATGAAAATAGCGATAATTATCACTATTGCCGCGACGATATAAAGCGAGGTAAGCGTCGAAAGCCATCGGAAGGCCGAAGGATGGGCGCTGAAAAAACCGGGAAGCATCCATCGTACGCAGATGGCGGGCGCCAGCTGCGATACGGCCTTAAGGAAGCGCATGTTTATCAGGTCGTCGTCCCATTCGGTAGGGCTTTTGAGAATCAGCTTTTCGAGTGCGCGTAGAAAATACTTGGTGATATAGTAGCACAGCACTGCCGAAAGCAGTGTGATGACGAGCAGCAGACCTACGATGATGAAATCGCTGCCGCCCCCGCTTATATTGGATGCGAGAAAGTCGTAGATGGTAGTCAGCATAATGCGCAAAGTTAAGTCTTTTGCGCAGTTCATGCAATATTTTTGATAATATGGAAAGTAAAATCGCCGAAGATTCTTTCTCCGGCGATTTATATTGAGTGGGTGGTATAAATGGGGTTATTTCCTGTAGGACGGTTTGACGAAATCGGCGTTGCGGAGGTAGTCGGCATTCATTTCCATCCCTTCGAGGATGGTATGTGTGCCGTCGGTGCCTTCCTGTTCTACGACGAAGCCTTCAAGTCCGGGGGCTGCGGCTTCGAAGATCGGGCGGAGGTCTACCATGCCGCTCTGGCCGAGTTCATAAAGGTCCTTAACATGGAGAAGGGGAAGCCTGCCTGCGTATTTCTTGATATATGCGACGGGGCTTACACCTGCCTTGACGGCCCAGAAAGTGTCGAGCTGCCAGAACATGTTCTCGGGCTTGGTGTTGTCCATGAAATATTCAATCCACACGGTATCAGTACCGGGAATCTTCTGAAATTCGTGGGAATGGGTGTGGTAACCGTATTTAAGACCGGCGGCTGCGCATTTTTCGCCTACCTGATTGTGATAGTCGACAATTGTCCGGGCCTCTTCGGGCGAAGCGGGGACTTTATTCCACGGAGTGACGATATATGTCATTCCGGCGGCTTTGTGCGCCTCAATTGCTTTGTCCCACCATTCCATGGCGGCTGTGAAATCATGGTTGCGGAGCTCTTCGTCCGACAGCCCGTAGGTGGCGTGCGACGAAAGCGGGTTCAGTCCGGCGGCGTTGCAGTCGGATTTGAACTGTTCGGGCGCTACGCCGTAGAACTTGCCGTTGGAGTAGTTTGCGGCTTCCACGTCGGTGTATCCCATGTCCGCAAGTTCGCGTAGTGCGGTCTCATGGTTTTCCGCGTATGAAGCGGAGTCGCCGAGGACTGTGCGCACAGAGTAGAGCTGGATGCAGATGTCTTTCTTCGGAGCCTCAGTCTCTACCGCCTGCGGTTGGGTGCAGGCAGTGAGCATTGTTGCAGCTAAGGCGGCTGTAAGTAAATGTTTCATATTACAGGCCTATAAGCTTATTCGAGTTCTTTGATACGGATATTGCGGTACCATACGTCATCGCCGTGATCCTGGAGGCCTATATAACCTTCATGATTCGGGCCACCCATGTTGATCATAAGCTTGTATGCGCAGGGGAAATCTCCGTCTTCGTTGAATTTGCTGTCGCGAAGCATCTGTTTCCATTTAGGAGTCCACAGATGATATTCGAGTACGTTCTCTCCGTTCTGTGAGTGTACGACGGTGCCTTTGTAGACTGTGATTTTGGCTTTGTTCCATTCGCCGTGGGGCTTGGCGTTCTGTGGTTTGGCGGGAATCATGTCGTAGAGCGATGCGGACTGACGGTTGCCGTCGATGCCGAGCTTGGCGTCCTCATGGTTGTCGTTGTCGAGCACCTGATATTCGGATGCCGATTGCCAGATGGGAAGATATTCGTCCTTGCCGTTTTCATTGGTTGTGGCTTCCTGGGCGAGATAGAAGATGCCGGAGTTTCCGCCTTTCGAGATTTTATATTCGAGTTCGAGTTCGAAATTCTTGAATTTGTGCGGGAAGATAAGGTCGCCGCCGCCTTCCATCTGTGCTTCTCCTGTTCCGGAACCTACAAGGTGGATGGCGCCGTCATCTACATTCCAGCTTGTGGGGGCTGTGTCCATGCCGTAGCCTCGCCAGTCGCCGAGTGTCTTGCCGTCGAAAAGTACGGTATATCCTTCATTGTCGACAGGATAAGCCGATATGTCGGCCTGGGCTTTGTCTGCGATTTTATAGTTGCCGCGCTCCGCCTTGGTTTCTGTGGCTGCCTGGTTGCCGTTGCAGCAGCAGCCACCGCAGGTGCATTTGCACTGATTCCCGTTACCTCCGCACGACGACAGCAGGGCTACGGCCAGCGATGAGGCCAATATTATTTTCTTCATTGTCTTAGAGTTTTTTTACGCGGATGTTTTTAAGCCATACGTCGTTGCCGTGATCCTGGAAAGATACGAACCCGGCGTGTTTGTTGTTGAGCAGTTCGAATGCCACGGGCAGCGATTTTTCGCTGAATTTGCTGTTCTGGAGCATTTCGGTCCATTCAGGAGTCCAAAGCTCATATTCAACAACTTTTTCGCCGTTCTGATAGTGGGTCACCTTCCCGTCCTTTACAGTTACACGGGCGGTGTTCCATTCGCCCCAACCTTTGGAGTTCTGGGGCTTTGCGGGAATAAGGTCGTAGAGTGATGCCGATTGGCGGTTGCCGTCTACACCGAGTTTTGCGTCGGGATGGTTCTCGTTGTCGAGAATCTGATATTCGGGAGCGGACCAGTACAGAGGCTGGAGATTACCTTCCGGATCGAAGCTTTCCTGACCTAAATAGAAGAAGCCTGAGTTGCCGCCTTCTGAGATTTTCCAGTCGAAGCACATGTCGAAATTGTCGAAATCGTGGGCGAAGATAATATCGCCACCTTCGCCTTCACCGGCTGCGAAATGCAGGCAGCTGTCCTGTACGGTCCATTTGCCCGGAATATGATCTTTGCCGAAGCCGCGCCATCCGGTGGTATTCGCTCCGTCGAATATTACAGTATATCCTTCTTCGTCGATGGGGAAGGCTGCTACGGCGGTCTGTTCGCCGCCGGGGACTACGGAATAGGTAAGGCTGTCGGTAGGCGCCTCTGTTTTCTCTTCTGTTGCGGTGCTTTTGCCGGTGCATGAAATGAAAGTCACTGCGAGCATGGCGGCAAAGGCCGTGGAGATTGTTCTGATATTCATGATAATGTGTGGTTTGTTAGTCTGTTAGATTTTCGGCATTTCGGGGAGCGTCCAGCCTTCGCGATAGACGGGTTTGATGAGTTGTTCGGCGTATGCGCGGGCATTGACAGGTTCGGTGTATGTGCGGTCGAATGTCGGATGTCCGTCGTGGATTTCGAATTTGTCCTCTATTACGTTCGAGATTGTTGCGTCGGCGGGGATGTTGGTAAAACGCATGTTCTCGCCGTCCCATTCAAGCCACTGGTTGAGGCCTTGCAGGCGTACGGCTGCCACACCCATTGTAATCATTTCGTTGAGCGGGCCGGAAAATGCGAAATCGGATTCTGTCGGTATGCGTGATTCGGGGCTTTCCTTGCATGCGCGTACCCAGTCCTGCTGATGGTTGTCGTCTTTGACTACGCGGCATACTTCAGGGACAACAGGTGTGCGTCCGGAGCAGAGGATGGGATCGTAGCCGTAGGTTCCTACTACCATGGTGTCTTTTGTTCCGTAAAGTACCGAAACACCGTTGGGATCGAATTTTTTGCCTTCGGGCATGTCGATAGGAAGGTTCGGGAGAATGCCTCCGTCATACCATGTGAGTTCGACTCCGGGGAGTCCCAGGCGTGGCAGGTTGTCGCGGGCGGGGAAACGGAAAGTGATTTTTTCAGCGGAAGGGCAGGAATCGCTCATAAGCATTGTGGAGCTGCCGATAACTGCCGAAGGATAGCCAAGGTTCAGACCTTTGAACGGTACCTGGAGGATATGGTTCGCCATATCGCCGAGCGCGCCGGAACCGAAATCCCACCATCCGCGGAAATTCCAGGGTGTATAGGCTGCATTATAGGGGCGGAATTTGGCCGGGCCTATGAAGCAATCCCAGTCGAGAGTCGACGGTACTTTCATTTTTTCCTTGGGTGTAGGCATTCCCTGCGGCCAGATAGGACGGTTTGTGAAAGCTTCGATGCGTGTGACATCTCCGATTTCGCCGTTCAGGAGCATGTTGATGGCCTTGCGGGTGCCTGCGCTTGATGCGCCCTGGTTACCCATCTGCGTGGCTACTTTGTATTTCTTGGCGAGATTGGTGAGCAGGCGTGATTCGTAGGGATAGAGGGTGAGGGGCTTCTCGACATATACGTGTTTGCCGGCAACGATGGCCTGTGCGGCAATGATGGCGTGAGTGTGGTCTGCGGTGGCTACCATTACAGCATCGGCGTCTTTGAGCATATCGTCGAACATCCTGCGGTAGTCCTTGTATCTTTTTGCGTTGGGATATTTGTCGAAAACGTGCTTTGCATATTTCCAGTCGACGTCGCATAGACCAATGATATTTTCGGTCTCCAGGCCCGAGAGGACTGCGGCGCCGCGGCCGCCGATACCTACGCCGAGAATATTGAGTTTGTCACTGGGGGCTGTGTGGCCGGCACGTTTGCCGAGTACGGATGCCGGTACCACTTCCGGCATAAGCATCATTCCTGCTAAAGCTAATCCGCTTGTTTTCAGGAATTCTCTTCTTGAGAGGTCTGACATAAGATTCTTGGATTTATAAGATTGGTTTAAGGTTGGTATTTGTAAATAAGAGATTTAAGATTAGTGAGTTTACAAAGATAAATAAAAATTCTATGAACGTCAAAAAAAGTTCGTTTTTATAGCTATTGCAATCACGGCTCTTTCATTTAAGATTGCGTTGCAATCTAAGGAATAGTGCTATTTTATAGCACGGAGTAATACGACAG
>CAJTJV010000021.1 GCA_910576775.1 uncultured Muribaculaceae bacterium
GTGCTTATGTCTTGGCACGGGAACGAATAGGTAAATAAATCAAAATCCGGCACCTCTGCCCATTCTATATTGGTAATATCTCCAAAGTTTGGGTATTTGGCGAGGAGTTCCGGCGACGGCTCGTATTTCTTCAGATTAAGCCGGTCGATACTTTGACCGTGCAAACCCGTGTCACGAGCTGCGTAGTATGCCAGGACCGCGAAACGGTCTATTTCGGAGAATCCGACCACCTCGTAATCGAATCCGGGAAAATCTTCCTTCAGACGCTGAAGGGCTATCGACTGACTGCCGTAACCGGCGAACGCCTCGAATATTCTTATTTTCATAACTGTAACGGTTTAGAAGGGCATTTCCTGCTGGGTTGGAGGGGGCGGCGGGGGATTCTTCAGACGCTCGGCCTCTTTCTTGGTGCGGAGATAAATCATTTCTTTCTGTACCTTCTTGTGTGTTATCGGGTCCTCGATACGGCGCATTATGCGCGAACCTGAATTGTGTAGTTCTTCAGGATTGAGGCAGTCGATATAATCACAAGTAAAGCAGAATCCCTTCAGCGATTTTGTAAATTTCTGCATGGTGATTTTAGACACGCCGGAGAATCGTTTGTAAGCTTCGAAAGCATCTTCCCTCACGATTTCGCGGTTAAGATTATCACCGCACCCGTTTTCATCAACAGAGAAATAACCTTCGGCCCACTCGCGGAAATTGTCGGACATATCCCGGAGATACTTACGGAATATGATATTACCCATCTGCGGCTCGATTTTGACTTGCAACGGAGCGACGGAAAGATAAAATTTCACGCACTGGAGTACAAAATTTATATCCGCCTCCCACTCGGCTTCGGTGTATGCGCTGCCGAACAGGTCTTTGTTAAAGTCCGTGCGAATCTGACGGGTTTCGAGATAGTCGTTATCTTCTGTTCGTTGGTGGTAGTAGTCGGAGAATACGACGAACAGCATACGGCCGACGCTTGAACCGTCGAACTCCTTCGGGACGTAGTTCGTAGTAAAGGCGAATTTCGGCGCGTCCTGAAATGTCAGGGTATAGGCTGAAACGTTTTTTGTGTTAATCGTGATGTCCGACGTGATATTATCGTAAAACTGTTTGAACGGTAAATATTCGTCGCAATCGTCAACGACAACAATACCGAGATGTTTGCTTACTTGCTCGAAAGCAAATTGATTCTCCAGTAATTTAGGGTTACGCCCGGACAGCTTCAGCCAGCGCGTGAAATTAGAGAGGGCGCGGAACATAAAGGATTTGCCGGAACGTCCGTTACACTGGTCGTTCTCGCCCACTACGTTATCCATGACGAACGGGGCCCACGCTCTCGACTCTGACTTGTAACGGTGCATCATAAACCCGATTGTAAAAATCTTGTTGATAAGACACTGTTTTTGCTCCTGAATCTCTGCGGCGGTCAAAGCCGGCCCGGCGATGTCAAACTTATGAGCTGCGAGGTACGCCGCGCCTTCTTCCGGTGACATGGCGTTAACTTGCTCCTCCAACTCCTTGCGCCAATAAATACGGGAGGAGTTAATCAGGTATTTGAAATAATTCGAGGTTTGATTTTCGGCCACCTCGATGTCGAAATCTTCGCTTTCGTATTGCCCTTCGGGGTGGGTAATCGTGAACATATCAGGAAGGAATTTAATATTATGGTTGATAACATTCTCCTCCCATACATAGCGACCGGCAGAGGCGGCGCGGTTGTCGTGCTTGATAATCTCGCGCCCTGTTACCTCGACGGTGAATTTCGGGAAATAAAAGAACTGTGAACGCTCGGTGTAGTTGGTGAAATCCGGGTCAATTTCTCGAAGGGCTTCGAGGTATTGAGCCGACAACTTGGAATCCTGTAATATCTGGTTGCGCAGCTCTCGCTCTTGTTTACTGTCTATCGCCCAGTTTAGGACAAATTCGCGTATCTCCTTGGGTGTAACAAGTTTCACGATGTTGCCTTGAATCCTCACGAACTGCGTACCCGGTGCGTGTTTGTCGCGAAGGGTGTAGAATCCGTTCAACATTAAAAACTCGTGCAGACATGAAATATCTATCGAATATTTTTTCTTCTTGGTTTTCTCGTTCCATGATTCTACCCAGAACCTTGCGGGTGTAGCGAGGTTAAGAAGGCCGCGAAAATCGCCCTTACTGCTCCATATTTCCATCCAATCTCTGAAATCCTTACGGGGTTTCCCTCGATTATCGCGGTATGAGGCCAGTTTTTCGGGTAGCCAAATGGTGTGTATGTCGATAAAGCGTAAAGCGAGTTCCGTACCTTTTAGGCGGCCGGTTGCGTCGATGTCAGGTATATTATAGACGGTTTCAACATATTTCGTTATCTGGTTCCACTCCTCTTGGCTTACTTGATAAGTTTCGGAATTGAACCACAAAGGGTAGTAACCAAGAGAGCGGACACATACTGCATCGCGTTCGCCGGAGCAAATGATCGCTTCGGGTAATTTTTGTTCTCGGTAGGGTTTGTGCTCGTTTGCAGGGTCGGTAGTCCACTTTGCTTCCTCGTTATCGTTGTACGCTCTCCATGCTGCGGCAAGCTCAAACAATCCGTTAATGTAACTTTGTGGTTTCTTCCCGGCCGGCTGGTATTGGAAACGCCACTGCTTCTCCGGGTTCAGAGGCTCGTAAATCTTATAAAAGCAATCACGATTACCCTTTGAATCAGTAAACCAACATTCGCGGATAAAAATCGGGTAGTTCTCGTTTGAGTATTTATAAACAGCCTCGCGGTTCCTGACTGTAACGACATGGTTAGCCCGGTACCAGTGGAGAGCCTTCAGTGTGTCAGGAGTGACACGCGGCCCCATAATCTCGCACTCCTTCGCCGTAAACTCTTGGTTAATATCCTTATCCCATGAACCCTCCGTTTGTTCCACTGTGGCCGGTTGACGGCGAACGTCAGGCCGGTTGACGGAACGATTTATTTCATCGGTAATATTGAATATAGCCGATAGGTCGAGGATAGCTTCGCGGAAGGATAACCCGGTTTGCTTCATGTGTATGGAAATAGGGCTTTCGGCTCTGCCTTCGTCGCCGAAATCTGTCATTTTCCAGACTTGCGCCCCATCCTTGGCTTTCATTAGTTTGACCCTTGCGCTCGGAGTGCGCTCGTCGGGTCTTGCCTTGAACGACCTGTTAGTCCTTGCAGCTTCGGGAGCGTCGGGGTAATGCAGCGCAATGATACGGAGGCCGTCGTCTGTTGCGGCGTATAACTGTTCAGGTGTTACCATATCATGTGACAAGTTACATAATTACAAAAATTTAGGGCGATTTCTACCCCCCCCCCATTTTTCGAGATTGAGGGGTAACGGTCTTGCAAAGTGACGAATAAGCCGAAAGAGGGGGAAGGACGCACACGGTATTATTTTTCATCGCTGAATAAATTTAGTTGAATCCCATAACCGAAAGCCTTCAGCCGTTCCTCCACGCGGGCGGAACGATTCGCCTCCGGCGTTGTGACTACTCGCTCCGTTTTACTGAAACGGTAGCCACGACGACGGGCATAATAGCGTAAATCATACAGCGTTTTAGGGTCGCGCATTTGAAACGGTCGTATCAGTGTCGTACACGCGAGTTATAGCGTCGCAAACCTCGGCTAAAAGGTCAGAGGCGGGAAGGTCGTGGATGATACCGATAACACCGAAACCGTCGTCAGTCTTTTGGACGTTGTGGACGTGTATGTCACCGGCTTCATTTAGTACGTCGGCAAGTTCGACGGGTAGGCTTTTTTCATCCATGTAGAGAGCTGCGCGATGTTCGTCGGCGGTGAGTTCTGCGGAGTGTTGTCCGAAGGTGATAATCTTTTTCATATTTCGAGCGGGGTTATATGGTTATTAAATAGCCATGCCGGAGGCGTGGCCGCTTACGCCTTCGGTCAATTCCTCCGGCTTGGCTATCGTGAATATTTCTTTACCTGAAACCTGAAGAGTATAGGCGTTTATTAGTTTCTTTGCCGAGTTTGGCACTTTGCAACGCCCGTATATCCAGTTCAGTATTTTGCTTCTGCTTTCGGCACAAGCGACAACCAAACCGGCTTTATGCTTGTTGTACTCTGCGCGGGGGAGAGAATCCAGCCAACCGCGCAAAATATTAGAGTCCGTAAGGTCTTTAATTTGATTCTTCATTTGTAGAACTGAAATATTTTTGTTAATTTTACTCTGCAAATGTAGTAATAAATTCCATAAGTCAGGTAAATAATTCCTGTTAAAATTTGTAAAATATTAAATCGCAATGGCTAATCTTCTTTTAATCAGAGATTTGTGTGAGCGCAAGAAAATGACTATTCGAGAGCTGTCGCAACGAATAGGCCGCGATGAAAGCTCCATACAGAGCGCAATCCGACGCGGTTCGACCAACTCGACAACAATAGAGCTAATCGCCAAAGAATTAGGCGTGTCGGCTGGTATCTTCTTCGACGGATTCGCCGCCGACGAATCCGTCGCACTCCGCCGCGAGGTGGCTCACCTGAAGGAACTACTGAAGGAAAAAGAGCGGACAATCGAAATACTAATGAGCGACCGTAAAGCAAAATAAACCCCTCAAAGTCGGCACAATGTCGGCACAATAGGGTATTAAACTACTGACGAGCAGTAACCGCGTTGTGCCTGGTGGCACCACCAAAGACCGCTAATTCTCAATGAGTTAGCGGTCTTTCTTTCACCCGCACTCCTCTAAGTCACCACAAAAGTCACCACGCCACACCTAATCTGTTGATTTATTGCAAGTTCTGCTTAGTGTGGTGCGTTGCGATTTGGCAAAGATGTAAGATAAGTTACTGATTATCAGCAATGCATTCACTATCATCCGTATTCATTCACCAACATTCAACCCCACGAAATCACCCAAAATGCTAAAACTTTAACAGAGTTTAACCATATTCGATGGCTAAAATTGTGGTGACCTCAACCGATTTTTCACCGGGTCACCACGTTTAGTCGTTAAAATCCCATAAAATTTTCGTACCTTTGTAGTCGAGTTGACGCAAGTCAGCCCACGACATTTTGGAAAAAAAGAAGCGTTATGCTCATCTTGTAACTTGAAAACCTGAGAGCCTTTCAATTTTGATGCAAGAGATAGCATAGTGGTTCTCACGCATACGGCGTGGGCTGCTATCGTTATATCTGCATCATAGGCTTTCTCAGGGCCGTCAAGTTAGATTGACATAGTAGTCCGCGCTTCTGCATTTATAAACCGCTCCATCGGGCTATGGAGCAAAAGATAAGTATATATGATAAGTGAAAGAGATGCATTGGAGGTGCTTTCTATGTTTGAAGATGCTGCAATCAAGGTATTCCTTGATGGTGGCTGGGGTATAGACGCATTGGTTGGATATGAATCACGTCAACATAATGATATTGATATTTTTATTGAAGATTGTGATAAACTTAAAGCATTGAATATTCTAAAGAAAGCAGGGTATGCTGAAATGATTATGGATTATACGACTTTGAATCATACTGTTTGGCATGATAAAAACGACCGTATAATAGACCTCCATTTTTTCACTTACGATTGCAATCGAAATTTAATATTTGAAGGTGAGACATACCCCTCAGATGTTTTCTCTGGGAAAGGTCATATTTGCCATAAGGATATTGCTTGTATTGCGCCTGATTATCAACTTCAATTTCATTCAGGATATGAATTGGATGAAAATGATATAAAAGACGTAGTTTTGCTCTGTGAAACATTCAATTTAGGAATTCCTGCTGAAATATCTAACAGAATATCATTAAACCATAGATAATGCCATATATATCAGTTGAAAGTGGAGCTTTGACCTCCGAACAAAAGAAAGATCTTATAGAGCGCCTGACTGCGACAGCCTCCGAGATAACACATATACCGGCGAAGTTCTTCACGGTCACAATCAAGGAACTGCCGGATGAAAATTTCGGTATCGGTGGCAAGTCAATAGACGAAATCAAACGCAATTATAAGCCATGAGTAAGGTTAAAAAACTTAGGTTATGCGATTGGATGCTTGTTTTTGCAACAGCATTAATACTCACATCGGGCATACAACTTGAAGCTACGGGTAGCCGCGGCTTATTATGGGTGTGGATTCATGTGATTATAGGCTGCTTGTTTTTCGCTAATATCATATGGCATCTTTATCTTCATTTCGGTTGGAAATCGTGGATTCAAAGATTTCGGAAACAAAAATCTCCCGTAACCCGCTGGCTTGCCGTATTCGCACTGCTCACAATAATAAGTGCATTTATCGCTCTATTCCATTGGATTGGCTCATATACCCATTCACCTATTGGAGGCATCCATGGAAAGATTGGCTTTGTATTCCTAATACTTGTTATCGGACATACTGTCAAACGAATTAAATTCTTCAAATCAACAAGAAAACTATGAAAAACAAAATATATCCACGGACCGGTGATGCTCAGACCGTATATCTCAAATCGGTCATAACGCACCTGAATATCGAGGTGGGAGATTTCACCATTTACAATGATTTTGTAAATGATCCTCGTGAGTTTGAGAAGAATAATGTGCTGTATCATTATCCGATAAACCATGACCGTTTGATTATAGGCAAATTCTGCTCGATAGCCTGCGGAGCAAAGTTTATCTTCAATTGCGCCAACCATACGCTGAAATCGCTTTCAACATATACATTTCCGCTATTCTTTGAGGAATGGGATTTGCCGAAATCAGAAGTCGCTACGGCATGGGATAACAAAGGCGATATTGTAATCGGCAATGATGTGTGGATTGGATATGACGCTGTTATCATGGCAGGAGTGACGATTGGCGACGGTGCGATAATCGCAACACGGGCCGTTGTCACAAAAGATGTGGAACCGTATTCAATAGTCGGCGGCATCCCGGCTAAAGAGATACGCAAACGATTCTCATCGGATATTGTAGCCCGCTTGCAAAAATTTCAGTGGTGGAACTGGGATATAGACAAAATTCGTAATTCCATCAGTGCCATTCAAGCCGGAGATATAGAGTTATTAGAAAATTGTTTTGCATAAAACTGTAACCAACCGAAAGAGGTGATTTTCTCTCGGTGGATCTTTGGTCATAGATGATGTCTCATGCCCATGCGTTGGGATTGCCCATTGTTCATTTTGAACATTGACATCGCTTCCTGATTTGTCGGCGTAGGATGTGAGTGGCGGAAACGCTTGAAAGCCTCCTTGTCAAAACCGCTCAATCCATTGTAGAAAGCCTCGTACTCTGGAGACATTCCTGTAGCAAACGGCATTCCGCCTCCGGTCATTATATCGAGATTATGCCTTGATACATCAGGCTGCTTGGTGTCGGGGCTGAACATGATGTAATCATCTCCGACATAGATAGTGGAAACTTTGACATATAGTTGTGAAAGTCTGGGCTTAGTTTTAAGTTTTTCAACATATTAACAAAAAAGGCTGCTCTCACTTTTGACATACTGTATTACGGTTTTAAAGATAACGCTGAATGTAGAAGACCGATGAAAGTGACTTTGCATTTTATAATGATTTTAATGAGATATTCTTGGGATAAGAATATTTTTCTTATTTTTGCATATATAAATGCAAAATCAAAACGTAACTGTTGAAATTATGAAGAAATTATTACTCATTTGTTCGTTCGCATTGTTTTCTGCCGTAGGGATTTTTGCAGGATTACCGGAACGAGCGACCTTAACAATGAAATCACTGCGGAGCCAGCCGACAGAAAGAGTCGCCCGAGTAGCGGAACAGACCGAGGCTAATACAGTGCCTTATGAGTGTACTCTTGGTAAGAATAATGTGGATGGTTATACCGTAGTTGACGCCAATGGTGATGGGCGCACATGGAAACCGGGAGGCTTTACTGCATATTCGGTCTGCATGTCTCCTAATAGTGAAACTATCGATGCCGCGGATGACTGGATGTTCTCCCCGGCGATAGTGCTTGAAGCAGGCAAAAGCTATAATGTAAGTTTCGATACCGATATGTCGTTGAACAAGACAGAGGATATCATAGAACTTATGGCAGGTACAAGAGCGACTGTTGAGGCAATGACGGAGAGAGTAAGCCCCGAAATAAAGATTCATTATAATAATAAGGTTTTTACGACCAATTCATTTACATTCACTCCGAAAGGAAGCGGCAACTATTTTTTCGGATTCCACTGCAAGAGCTTGAGATCTGATTCCGGAACTCCGAAACTTGCAAATTTCAAGGTAGAGGAAGCATCGACTCCGGTTGTTGTCCCTGATAACGCTCAGGAAATTCCTTTTATCGGAGAGTTGGGGAAGAATGACCCTAAAATTGGCTTATATACCGTTATTGACGCCAACAATGACGGACGTACATGGAATGTCAAGGCTCTTTCCACCGGC
Organism: uncultured Muribaculaceae bacterium; assembly: GCA_910576775.1. GTDB lineage: Bacteria > Bacteroidota > Bacteroidia > Bacteroidales > Muribaculaceae > CAG-873. The sequence goes on from CAJTJV010000021.1 coordinate 8,348, forward strand.
AGTGTGTGCATGAAACCCAATTCGGATGCTGTAGCGGCTGCCGATGACTGGATGATTTCCATGCCTCTGCATCTTTTCGCCGGTAAGGATTATATGGTGAGTATCGATGAGGGGAGGGCACTTAACAGTGGTGTCGCCGAGCGGGCAGCTCTTTACCTTGGCAGTGAGCCTACAGTCGAGGCTATGACGAAGGAACTTATAGCATTTCACGATGTTACTGAAAAAGGGTTGCTTACAAATAGTGCTATGTTTTCAGTAGATGCTGACGGATATTATTATATAGGAATCCATTGTACATCCGAGAAAGAAAAGAGCGGTAATTATAAAGTCGCCAATCTTTCCGTAAAAGAGTTTATAGAAACTGTAGAACCCGCAGCGGCCGGTACTTTGAGTTATGTTATTGCTCCAAAAGGCGAGCTCAAGGCCACTCTTACGTACACGGCGCCCACTCTTACCAAAAGCGGAAAGCCGCTTGAATCGATATCGAAAGTAGTGATAACTACCAACTGGGCATATCCTACAGAGCTTAACGATGTCGTACCCGGTGGAACATATACTGTCGATGTTGATAATCTCTGGCAGGGCAAGCAGAATCGATTTGAGGCAATTGCTTATGTCGGCGAAATTGCCGGTGAGCCAATCTTGATTAAGGATGTTTTTGCCGGAGAAGATACGCCCCTTACTCCCGAAAACTTGAAAATATCGCTTTCCGACGATTATAAAAAAGTGACTCTTACATGGGATGCCGTAGGTGAGATTGGTGAAAACGGCGGATGGGTCGATACGGATAATGTTTCCTACTATATTTTTGATGCTTTCGGAGCATATACCGATCCGGCGATTGCTTTTACAACTGACACGAGTTACAGTCTTGATTTCAGCGATTTCAAGGGGCAGGATTTTGTAGCTTACCAGGTTACGGCATGTGTTGGCGAATATAACGCATCGCTCGCGGCAACATCTGATATTGTTGTCATCGGAGAACCCGATAAGCTTCCGTTCCATGAGAGTTTCTCGGATTGTTATTATCAACAGGCATGGGTGATTGATCCCGAAAGCAGTGGACAGGTTATGGATGGTCTGTTCTATGATAATGAATTGCAGACAAATACCGATGCTGAAGAAGGCATCGAACCGACCTTCCTTAATTCTCAGGATGCCGATAATGGTTTTTATCTTGCTATTCCTTATGAGAAGAACGCCTCTCGCGGTTTTTATTCCACAAAAATAGATATCAGCGGAATTGCGAATCCCGTATTCCAGCTCTTCTATCAGGGAAAAGGTAGTATTCTTGAAATGAAAGTAGGAAAAGACGGTGCGCCGATGGAGGTCGTCAAGAGTATTAATCTAAAAGATAATCCCACCGACGACTGGACAATCGCAAGCGTCGATCTTACCCCATATAAAGATGCCGGATATATTCAGATAGGACTAATGATACGAGGTGTGCATAATACCGATACGGAAACATGGAGTGTCCCAATCGATAACATCCGCGTAATCAATCAGGTGGCAAAGGATGTGCGCATTGCGGCAGTTGCGAATCCTGAAAAAGTTCTGGCAGGAGAGACTGTGACAGTCTCCGTGCGACTTGAAAATATTGGCACCGAAGAACTTAAAAATGTCACTATAAGTCTTCCCGAGAGTGAGGAAAAGACAATCATGATTGATGAAATACCGGTTTTCAGTACTACAAACGTCGTGTTTTCAATAGCAACGGGAGCATTGTCGCCGGATAAGGTTGAATATATGATAACCGCTACTGCAGAAGGAGATGCAGATACCGGAAACAATAGTGTCGCTTCTTCCTTTGGTGTTGAATTCCCCCTTTATCCGATGCCGACAGGACTTACTGCAACTACGGGGGACGCCCTCCTTTCTTTGACATGGAACGCTCCTGAGTATGAAAGTCTCAGGAAAACGCATGTGGTCGAGGAAGATTTCGAGAATGCGGATTATCCGGTCTTTACCATATCCGATTTCGGAGGTTGGACTATGGTCGACAATGACGGAAATGTCACCTATACATTTATGGGCGATGTGAACAATCCATACCGCACAATGCCCCAGGCATATCAGCTCTTCGACACCAAGGCTTCGGGTATGAAAGAGGAATCCTATATTGATGCTGAGCCTTTCAGCGGAGAGCGTATGTTGGTTGCGTGGAGCGCTAAAGGACAGAATGACAACTGGCTGATATCACCGCTGCTTAGTTCAAAAGAACAGACTATCAGCTTCCGTGCCAAGAGTTTTACCATTGCATATCCGGAGTCGTTTGAGGTATTGTATTCGAAAACCGACAAGGAACTCGAAAGTTTCGTCCGCATTGAGAATGTGGAGAACTATCCCGAAAACAATCAGGTTCTGGAAGATTGGATCGAATATAAAGCCGTGTTGCCTGAAGGTGCCCGCTATTTTGCAATCCGTCATACGGCGTATGATACTTATGCGCTCTTTATTGATGATATTTGTTTCGAGGCAGCTGGCCTTGTACCTTCCGACCTCGAGCTGCTTGGCTACCGTGCTTATATCGATGGAGAGGCTGTTTCGGAACTGGGCAAGGCTACAGCAGTTGATATTCCGTTTGCCGAAAGCGGCCGCCATTCCGCACGAGTGTCAGCCGTCTATAATTACGGAGAATCGCGCGCATGCGGAGCTGTTGAAGCCGACGTTATCGTCAGTGGCGTCGAAAACGTATCAGCAGGAGTATGCATTGCCTTTAATGGTACCATGTTTACTGTTAGCGGTGCGCAGGGCACTCCCGTCACAGTCTTTTCGGCTTCCGGTCGATGCATATTTACCGGTGTAATCGGTACCAGCGGCGTACTTGATGGAGAACTGCCGGTTGGAGTATGTGTAGTCAAAGCCGGTGATACAACTGCAAAACATATTGCATTCTAACCAAATCTCAATAATTGAAGCGGCTCTTCTCCCTCAGTGGAGTGGAGCCGCTGTTTTTTGAAGGATATTCACTAATTTTGTTCTAAATTTAAACAGATGCTGATACTTATAGCTGAATCAAAAGCAATGTCTCCCTGTCGCGGGAAAGTGAGCGCGACAGATTTCGATCATCGTCATCCGCAGTTCGAGAGCAAAGCCGGCGAGATAATGGCCGGTCTTAGAGAATTCGACATGGTGGATCTTGCTTATGCCACGAAGCTTAGCCCGCAAATGGCGGCGCGTCTTAGAGAAATGGCATTTTCATTTACCGATAAATCTACAGGAGCGGATGCGCTGGAAGCATTTAGTGGAGTTGTATTCAAGTCGTTTTCATATTCCACACTTTCTACGTATGAGAAAACGGAGGCTTGCAGGCGGGTACGAATCATATCGTCGCTTTACGGGTTGCTCCGTCCTGAAGATATCATCAAACCATACAGGCTTGATTTCAATATGCGGCTATCTCCGGATGGCGGAACTTTTGCAGCGTATTGGCGTGGTGATGTTACAGATGCGATTCTTAGATATTTGAGCGATTATGATTGCCATAGCATTCTTAATCTTTTGCCGGCTGATGCTGCAAAATGCATTGATTGGCACCATATAAATACAGTGGCGGATGTGTGTAAAGCCGAATTTAAGGAAATTCAAAGTGGCGACAAGGTAAGGACACCGCATGCAGTATGTTTGAAATCATTACGCGGTAAATTGTTGCGACGGATCATCACAGACAATATCTCCGAGCCTGAGCAGCTGTTGAAACTATCGTCAGACGATTTTATTGCCGAAGGTAAGGATGGTGATGGAAATATAATATTCCATACCGCTTTATAGATTCATATGGCAGGTGTCGTTATAGCTTAAGACGAAAAGCCTTGCATGGAACTCCTTCGAAAATATAATCTTCAAGAGCTGAAAATCCACATTTTATAGCAACTTTTTGAGATGCGATGTTGCGGGTATCTGTCGTTATCAAGAGCGATAACAGGCGCAGACGGGTCTGACAATATCCTTTAAAGGCTGTCAGAGCTTCTGTTGTCAGTCCCAGATTCCAAAACGGATATCCAATCCAGTATCCGATTTCCCGTTCGTTGGATTCCGGTGTAAAATGTTCGTTGCCTTCGGGAACCAGGCCGATGCATCCGATAGCCTCTTCACTTTCTTTGAGAATCATTGCAAAGGTGTGTGGATTAGGAATAAAATAATCACGAATAACATTGCGGCTCATTTCTATAGATGTATGCGTCGGCCATAACGCAAGTTCGCTTACACGTTCATCGGATGCGTATTTGAAAAGTGCTTCGGCGTCATCTATCTGCCATGGACGGAGAGACAGTCTTTTTGTCGAAATCATAACAGTCAGTCGAGCCAGCCCTTTGATTTTATTATTTTGTCGATTTTTGCGGCTGTCATCCGGTAATCCCAATCATTACGGTTGGCGAACATCACATAGCTGATTTCGGCCTCGGGCCATGTCGCTTCGATAATCTGGAATCCGCCGTTGTTGTACATGTGGTAGCGTTTCAGTGGCATGCCGGGTTCGATCAGAATAGCATTGCCGAGTCCGAAATGAACATTTGGCATTGTTGAGTCATAATATGTTACTGTTGTTTTGGCAACGGTGGATTGGGGTACAATTTTACCGGAATATAGGGCGCCGAGGAAACGGAGAAAAGTACGGGCGGAAGCGTAAGCTCCACGATCCGCACGGGAGAGGAAGAAATCTACTTCTCCATAGTCGGCTTCCTTCCAACGTCCGTCGGCGCAGCGTCGTGTACGGCGGGAATCATTGTTGTCCCGGTGTGTATAAGCATGTGCGATATTTCTGTATTCATGTCCCGGTTGATAATAATAGATACCTTTCACACCGGCGGGATTGAAAATATTCCGTTCCATCCAAGTTTCGAAGCCGGAGCCGGTGATGCGCTCTATCAGTGGAGTGATAAGCATATACGATGGGTCATGGCGGATGTAATGAGAGCCCGGTTCGAAAAGAGTACGTTTCAGATGCTGGAATAGTTTCATATATTCGTCAACACGTCCGTAAAGCCGGTAAGTGTCGAAATCTCCAAAAACCGTGTTGTTATCGGCAACGAATTTCGTCCATTCGGCTGGTGTGCATGGCCGTAAATCAGGGAGACCGGATGTATGCGTCATCAGGTGACGGATTGTAATCTTATTGAAAATCTCAGCGGGGAATTCCGGGAAAAATTTATCCAAAGTATCGTCAAGACTCAGTTTGCCTTCGTCTATAAGCTTGAGCATTGCAATGGATGTGAATAATTTGGATGATGAACTTAGGTTGAAGACCGTGTTGCCTGTTATCGCTTTCATGGAGTCGAGGTCTGCCACACCTATGCATTTTTCATAAACGATGCTGTCGCCTCTCATAACAGCGAGTACACATCCAGGCTCATTATCGGATGGGAATAGTGTGTTTACGAGACTGTCAAGAGGTGCTGTGATTTCACAATGTGGAATGGCACCTGTCTCTTCTGTGGCCTTTTTTGTGCATGACGACAATTGCAGAAATGTGATGAAAAGGGCGGATATTGCGATGCATTCGCGGAGAATTATGTTGTAAACGTGGTTCATATATTGTTGCCGGTCATTCATAAAACTGATGTTTGTAATGTAAAAATACTTACAAACCGGCAAAGAGCAAACCGAGAACAATATTTTAAACGTTTTGTTGCGCTCTTGTAAATTTTGAAAAATTTTTGTACGTGTTTTGTAACTGCAATGTTGCGATATGCTTATTTACGTCTGTAAGATATAACATATTCCAATTTATGATGAATCGGTGTATCACAAATGAAAAATTCTCCGTCAAAACCATGAAACCTCTCAGCGATATGGAAATGACATAGGCCAATACCGCTGTCAAGAAGCGTATAGGCACTTTGTCCGGTGCGGTAGAAATGAATTGTATTGCCATCGGTAAATGCACGCCATGGCTGTAGATTTCTTGCCGATGGCGCGAGGCGCATGGCTTCGAGCGAAGTTCTGAATTCATCCCCTTCGGTGATAAACAGGCTGTCGAAAGCTTTGCGGTTGTTGCTACCGGCAATTACTCCTGACAACCTGTCAAGTAGACGGCGCTTCTCTCGTCCGTGACCGATGGCAACAACTGCGTGCAATTGTTCTTTGTCAGGTATATTTATCGAACGGGCGAAATCTCCTCGGTTGAAAGTTCCGCCCAGCCAACAGCTGCCGAGCCCGAGACGTGTGGCTTCTAAGACAGCGCGCTCCATTCTATATCCTGCATCAAGGACTGAATTATTGTCATAAGAATTGTATGTCAGAAGAAGATAGTCTCGACATGATGTTATGAAACCATACGTTCCCGGTTTTGTCGCTCCCTTGTCGGCAAATCTCCTGAGAAAAATATGTGATTTACCTCCGAAAGGGCTTGTTGTTTCCGATATAATCCGGTTGAGTGCTGCACAATCATTATCGTTTATAGGTTCGCCTGTGAAAGTCCGTGTAGAATGCCGGTTATTTATTGCTTGTAAGATATCCATCATATTCTTCGTATTTTACCATTCGATGTTCTTGGCAGGCAATGTGTATTCTCGAAGCATTTGGGGCATATTTTATGGTCGAGATGTTTCCTTATGGATTCTATAAATACACTGCCGTCGGAGTCTCCCTCTATGACAAGACAGATACATTCCCCCCACTTTTCATGTTGGCGGCCGGTGACATAAAAATTCACGCCGGAGAGATAAGGCGCATACAATTTTTCCAGTTCTTCCGGAAATAGTTTTATTCCGCCGCTGTTGATTGCATTGTCGAACCGTCCACGCCATCTAAAAGACACGGTATCGATAAGCTCCACAATATCATTTGTCATCAAGTGCTTGAAACTGAATGCCGGCGCTTCGATAATCAACCGTTGATTATTGCCTGTAGTGAAACTGATGCCCGGCATCGCCCGATATATCCGCTCTCCGGATGAAACGTCGCACAGAGCCACATGGCTGCACGTTTCAGTCATACCATAGCTGATATATGCTTTGTAGCCGGCATTCAGCAATGACCGGCACATATCATCGTCGGGAGAAGCACCTCCGATTAATAGATTATCGATTCTTTTGGTATATTCCTTGTGTTTCAGAAGTGATGGGAGTTGTGTCGGTACTACGGGTAGAAGAGAATAGCGGTGTCTGTTGTCTGGTAATACGATATCGTTGCTGATAGGGAGAATGTCGAGCGGATAGTTGCCTTCTATCGCTCTTACCGCCATCATTTTACCGGCGATATAGTCAAGCGACAGGGGCAATGCGGCGCGCGAGTCTTCTCCGAGACTGAAATATGTGTTTGTGGCACGTGCGGATATACGCATGTCTGCTTTTAGAAGACATATCTCCTTAGGTTTTCCGGTTGAACCGGACGTATGTGCAGTTATATATTCTTCGGAAGAGTGCCACTCCTGAAGAAATGTATTCAGACTTGCCATGGAAGATTTTCCGGAATTCGCCATGTCCTATCGTTGTTACACCAAAGTGCGGCATTATGCATTTCCAATGGAGACGGTATATTGTTGCTGTATAGCAGTCCCGTGCCGAGACCCTGGGGCATTGACAGGTTGTAGTGCGACAGCCAGCGTCCTATTGCATATAGCCCGAGGTTGGATTCTAATGCCGAAGTCGCCCACCATCGGTCTTCGCCGATGATTGCGGCATAGTCGGCGGCATCGCGGAATCCTCCACATAAAGCCGGTTTGAGGATGATGTATTGCGGATTGATTGCATTGAGCAGCGCGACTTTTTCATCATGGGTTCGCTTTCCGATCAATTCCTCGTCAAGAGCGATTGCAACAGGGCTTTTAATGCATATGTCTGCCATTGTTTCTGTTTGCCCGGCTTTTATGGGTTGTTCGAGTGAGTGTATATTGAAAGCTGAGAGAATGTTAAGACGGTCAAGTGCATTGGCTTGGGTAAAGCTGCCATTGGCGTCGAGCCTGATTTCGAGGTCTGACTTGCTGAAAGATTTTCTTATGATTTTCAGCAGATCTATTTCGTCATCAAATCTTATTCCACCTATCTTAAGTTTCAGTATCCGGAAGCCATCATTGAGCTTTTCTGCTATTCGGCGTTGCATAAGTTCCTTGTCGCCCATCCATATCAGGCCGTTGATTGGGATTCCGTATTCTCCATTCTGCCACGGCGTTCGTTCTTCATTTTCAAGGTTTGCGAAAGCGCTTTCAAAACCGAAAGCTATACTGCTGCACGGAGGCTCTTTAAGAGTGCTGGGCGGGTTGGAGCAGGCTTCTGAAAGTAAACTTTCAAAAGCGGGTGTGTCCTCGGCGGAAAGCCCTTTGAAAAGTGGCACCTCTCCGTAAGAGATACGTTTATCGGGCGATGTCAGTCTGATTAAATATGTATCTTTATGCATCATACTGGTGCGCGACGTCCGGGCCTCGAACTTGAAATCGAGAGTATAGCGGCACCATTCGGCTATATATTCCCCTTGAATCATTTATCCGGGAAACTGGGGGAATTTATCAAAATCGGGATCGCGTTTCTCTAAGAATGCCTGCGATCCTTCCTGGGCTTCATCCATCAGATAGTACATCAGTGTGGCGTCCCCGGCGAATTCCATCAGGCCGTGTTGTCCGTCGAGTTCTGCATTGAGGGCGCGTTTGATCATACGTATGGCGAATGGACTGCGTTTGATTATTGTCTCGCACCAGTCAACAACTTCGTCTTCGAGTTTGTCGAAAGGCACAACTTTGTTTATCATTCCCATTTCAAGGGCTTCCTGTGCTGTATATTGGCGGCAAAGATACCAGATCTCGCGGGCTTTTTTCTGGCCTACACAGCGTGCGAGGTAGCTTGAGCCGAAGCCGGCGTCGAAACTGCCAACTTTCGGTCCTGTTTGTCCGAAGCGTGCATTTTCTGAAGCTATTGTCAGATCGCATATAACCTGTAATACGTTACCGCCTCCGATGGCATAACCGTTAACCATGGCAATAACAGGTTTTACGAGTGAGCGTATGGCTTTGTGGATGTCGAGGACATTCAGTCGGGGAGTGCCGTCGCTGTCGCGGTAGCCGCCACGCGATTTGTAATGCTGGTCGCCACCGGAGCAGAATGCTTTGTCGCCTGCACCGGTAAGTATAACAACGCGCACTTCCTGTGTGTCGCGGCAGTAGTCGAGAGCGTCAAGTATTTCTTTGTTGGTCTGCGGGCGGAAGGCGTTGTATACCTCCGGACGATTGATTGTGATTCGGGCGATTCCTTTATAGAAATCGAAAAGGATGTCGGTATAAGTTTTTATCGGAGTCCATTCGCGGACAGTTGTATTGTCTGTCATAAATTTATATTAATCCGGCCGCTTCTTCTGGGTGTACTATTATGCGTAGCACCGCCGGGCCTTTATGGTGAATGAATTTGATTAATGAACTGTCGGATGCTGCCGTGCATTCAAAATATGTGAGATTGTATGCTTCGGCCAGTTTCTGCAAAGGAAGATTAGGTTTCATTACGAATAAATCTTCCAGTTCGCTCAGCTTTGCTGTTGTCGGGATATTCCTGAAAATATCACCTCCGCCATTGTCGAGTACTGCTATTTTGAAATTATCAGGCATGTTGATAGTTGCGAGTGCTCCAATGTCGTAAGCAGCCGACATATCGCCGCTTATCAGCAGGGTAGGGGTGTTGCTGACTATTGCGGCGCCTATCGCTGTTGATGTGGAGCCGTCAATACCGCTGACACCACGGTTGATTTCAATTCTTATATTCTCTTTCCATTTGACAAGCTGGACCAATCTGGCGGAACTGCCGTTGCTCACATGTACGAGGTTCCCGTTGAATTTGTCGGCTATTGCCTGGAATATTTCAACGGCGGAACTGTGCAGATTATACCGCGTGATGCCGCGGCATGCGAGTTTTTCCCATTCTTTGTCATAGCCGTTTCTGCTTCCGCCGGTTGAAAGTAACCTGAAAAAATATGCCGGTGAACATTCGATATGTTCATCAAGGTTGTTGAATGTATCCACCAGTCCGTTTTCATAGCCTCCGGAAATAAATGTGATGTTCTTGAGGCTGCGCAGCCATGCTTTAAAACGGTTTGAAATAAAATCGCCGCCTATAATAGCTACAATATCGGGTAATGGAGCTTCTTCGAGAATCCTGTCGCAGTGCATAGGGGCAATGGCTCCTTTTACATTGGATTGAACCTCTGCCACAACGGCTATGTCGCATTTCTTGCGCATGGCATTGAGAGCCTTGATATCTTCCGTACTGAGGCGCACGCCTCCGATTGCGAGCAGGATGCGGGGATTGACAACGGACCAATTATAATCAGGTGCGATATCCGTGCTTTCCGGTGTAAATTTTGTTGTAATCTTTTTTGCTTTCGGAAGAGTGGAATCATCGCACATTTCAGTCAGCGGAGCATTCAGCCGCATGTTTATCTGTACCGGTCCGGGAATCTTGCCGGTGCATATTGTAAGCGCGTGGTTTATAAGCCGGTTGGCATACTGTACAGAGTTTCGGGAATTGTCAATGTCGTGAATGTCGACACTACATTTCACAACGGTGTCGAGAGCGCCATACTGACGGATTGTCTGTCCTTCTCGTTGATCAACCCACCATTCAGGTCTGTCGGCAGTGATTGCCACAAGTGGAACATGGCGATAATATGCTTCAGAAAGAGCCGGCGCGTAATTCAGCGGTGCCGACCCGGATGTGCATACCATGGCGACCGGTTCGTTGAGTGTGAGTGTCATCCCGAGTGCAATGAATCCAGCCGATCGCTCGTCGATTACCGGATGCAGGGCGAAATAACCAGAGCGTGAAAATGCAACTGATAACGGGGCACATCGGCTACCCGACGAGACTACAATATTACGGATGCCATATTCCTGCAGAAGATTGCAAAGAAGATGGACACTGATTTTAGATATTGTTGTCATATCCGCTATTTTTTTAGTCAGATTTGCATTTTGTGAAAACAAAGTTAGATTTTTTTTGTATAAAATGCAAAGGGTTTCGCATTATGCAGTATTTGAGACTATATATATTCATCATAATGGCATTCGGCTTTCTGTTACCGGTTCTTGCAGGAAGCGGAGAGTTGTCTATGCTTCCCCCTTCGCCGCCGGTTATTAACTGTAATATACATGCTAAAGACAGCGTACAGCCCGATACCGCTTCTTTGGCAGCGATAGAAGCTCTCAGGCCAAAAAAAAATTTGATTCAGAAAATCATCGATTATTTTGATGAATCGAATAAGCCGGTAAAGAATAAGAAATTCGATTTCAGTGTTATCGGAGGACCATATTATTCATCCGATACAAAATTCGGAATCGGTCTTGTCGCGGCTGGTTTATACAGGACATCTGCGACCGACAGCATGCTGATGCCGAGTGATGTGTCTCTGTATCTTAAAGCAACTACAAGTATGTATTTTGAGCTTGGATTACGTGGGAACCATCTTGCACCCGGTGACAGAATGCGGATAAACTATATTGTAAATATCGCTCAGATTGCATCGCATTTCTGGGGCATAGGATATGATAATAATGTGAACGATGACAATGATTCGCGCTATAAATATATTCGGTCCCAGGCGGAGGCGAATTTCATATGGCGTCTGGCGAGGAATTTTTACTTCGGTCCTACTGTTAGTTTTGACTATGTCAACGGTCGCCACTTTCAGAAGCCGTGGCTTTGGCAAGGACAGGATGACAGAACTTTTAATGTAGGGATTGGTTTTACTATTCAATATGACAACCGGGATTTTCTTACGAATGCCTCCAGAGGTATCTACCTGAAAATCGATCAACGTTTCAATCCTCGTTTTCTGCTGAACCGCTATGCGTTTTCTATGACAGCTTTGCAATTCTCGTGGTATCATCCTCTATGGAAATCTGCTACAATAGCTATGCAGTTTCGTTCCAGGTTTACTTACGGAAATACTCCGTGGGGATTGATGTCTACTTTGGGAGGAAGCGAGAATATGCGAGGGTATTTCGAAGGCCGCTACCGCGACAAGTGCGAAATGGATTTTTGTATAGAACTCCGGCAGCACGTATGGCGCCGCAATGGGGCTGTTGTATGGGTTGGAGCCGGCACCGTATTTCCGGAATTCAAAGCCTTGCGTTGGCGTAAAGTTTTGCCGAATTATGGGATTGGTTATAGATGGGAATTTAAGAAAAGGGTGAATGTGCGCCTTGATCTAGGTTTTGGCAAACATCAGACAGGTATAATATTCAGTATCAATGAAGCATTCTGATTCTAAAAAATTGTGGGCGGATATCCTTATGTGGATTCTCCCTGTACTGCTTGTGATTCCGAATATCGTTTTGTGTTTCACCGAGCATGTATACCGCGGCCTCGACTGTGCCGTCAATATAGTCCTTCCGTTAGGGGTCTATTGTTTTTTATGTGCTGTCAGTTCTAAAATCGGGCGTACAGTATTGCTGTTTTTTCCGGTGATGGTACTTTGTGCATTCCAGTTGGTTCTTCTTTATCTATATGGTAACAGCATTATTGCTGTCGATATGTTCCTTAATGTCGCTACAACGAGTTTCAGTGAGGCTTCTGAGCTTCTTGTCAATTTATGGCCGGCTGTAGCGGTAGTCTGTGCTCTTTATCTTCCTCCGCTTATTGCAGGTATTGTATTGTGTGTTGCTGGTATACGCTCCGGAACCATTTCGAGGCGTCTTGCCACTATCGCAGGTCTGGTACTATCTGTTGCCAGTGCGATGCTGTTTATTATTGCCGTTTTTACTCCCGGGGGATATCGGCCGCAGCGACAGCTTTTTCCGGTAAATGTTATAGCAAATATGATATATGCTGCCGACCGTACAATACAAACAAAACGTTATGTCTGCAATTCTTCTGCTTTTACATTCGGCGCTGAATCGGTACGAGACAGAGATGCTCCTGAAATATATGTTATGGTTGTAGGCGAGACATCACGTGCCGGCAATTGGCAACTCGGTGGTTATAATCGTCCGACAAATCCGCGTCTTTCGCAGCGTCCCGGACTCGTTTTCTTCTCCAAGGCATTGTCGGAGAGCAATACCACCCATAAAAGTGTACCACTTATGCTCAGCCATATCACAGCCGCCGCATTCGGCGATTCAATTTATTGCAGCAAGGGTATCGCCGCGGCATTTTCAGAAGCCGGCTATTCATCTGCCTGGCTGAGTAGTCAGAAAAGAAATCATTCTCTGATTGATTTCTTTGGTGCGCAGGCCGATACAACCGAGTTTATAGCCGATGACGGACAAGTGCATCGGGATGGAGAGCTGTGTGCTCGTCTAAAAGCGTTTCTCGATGCTCCGGGAGCTCCCAAGCGATTCGTTATCATTCATACATATGGCTCGCATTTCAGTTATCGCGACCGTTATCCGGAATCTTATACCAAATTTACTCCGGATCATTATTCCGGGGCTTCGGCTGCATGTCGCCACGAGCTCTTGAATGCTTATGACAATACAATTGTATATACAGACGCTGTTTTAGACAGTATAATATCAATAGTGGACGCATATCAGGTTCCGGCAGCGCTTGTTTATGCGGCAGATCATGGCGAGGATATATTCGACGACACACGCGAGCGTTTTCTTCATGCTTCACCGGTGCCTACGGCAAGGCAACTGCATGTACCTATGTTAGTATGGATGTCAGGTGCGTATCGTAGCGGGTATCCTGACAAATATGAAGGAGCTATATCGAACTCCGGCAAGGAAGTGTCGACAAGCCGTAGCGTCTTCCACACTTTGTTGTCGCTTGCCGGCGTCCGGTCATCGGTATTCGACAAATCGTCGGCACTTGACAGAAAATCATATCGCGAGCTTCCTCTCGTGTATCTGAACGATCGTGACGAGGCTGTCGGTTTATCTGCATGCGGTATGGGAAAAGAGGATGCGGATTATTTTCTTCATGCTCGCATCACACCGTAAGACTGAAATTTTCAGTCGCGGAACCGTTGTGTAAGAGGCCCGTAGAAGTCTATGCGTCTGTCCCGTAGGAAAGGCCACCATCGGCGTACACTTTCGCAGCGTTCCATGTCGATATCCACGATACCTTCATATTCTTCTGTGGCTGGAGCTTTGAAAATATACTCTCCCTGAGGTCCTGCGACAAAGCTCGACCCCCAGAATGCGATGCCTCCTGTTGCGCCCGACGGATCTGTTTCATGTCCTGTACGGTTCACTGCCACCAGGGGCAGCCCGTTGGCTATGGCATGGCCGCGCTGCACTGTTATCCAGGCTTCCCGCTGACGCTCCTTTTCTGCGTCGGTGTCGGAACTTTCCCAACCGATTGCAGTAGGGTATATCAGAATTTCGGCGCCGGCAAGAGCCATCATGCGAGCGGCCTCTGGATACCACTGATCCCAGCAGACAAGTACGCCGAGACGTCCTACAGATGTGTCAATAGGATTAAAACCGGTATCTCCCGGTGTGAAATAGAATTTTTCGTAATATGCCGGGTCGTCGGGAATATGCATTTTACGGTAGCGGCCGGCTATGGAGCCATCACTATCGAATACTACGGCTGTATTATGGTATAGGCCCGGTGCTCGTCGCTCAAAAAGACTTGTTACGAGTACTATGCCACATTCCGATGCTATGGAAGAATAGAAATCTGTTATATCTCCTGGAATGGCGGTTGCGAGGGAGCATAGGTCTACATTCTCCGTCTGACAGAAATAAAGAGAGTCGTGCAGCTCCTGTAATACTATGAGCTGGGCGCCGTCGGCCGCAAGCCTGCGTATTTTATCGGCAAGACGCCGGCGGTTGTCGGCGATATCGTCAGTGTTTGCCTGTTGTATTATTCCGGTTCGAAGTATGCGTGTCATTTGAGTTTCTTTTGTTTGGGAATCTGCATTGTGGCGCAGTGTAGTGAGCCGTGCTGACGGATAAGAGAGCGGCAGTCTATACATATTATTTCATATTCCGGCATCGCGGCCATGACGGCCATGCGCGCTGTCGCGTCTGGTAACGGCTGGCCGTAGACCGGAAGAAGCACCGCTTTATTGACAATAAGGAAATTGGCATATGTTGCCGGGAGCCGAGTGCCGTCATCCGGGTCGTAGATAGGGGAGGGGATGGGGAGTTCAATAAGATTGAATGGCATCCCGTTCGGTCGGCGAAGCTCCGTCAGTTCCTCTTTCATGCGTTGCAGAGGCCCGTAGTTTGAATCGTCAGGATCGGAACAACCGGAAAAAAGGATAGTGTCGCCGGGGGGGACGATGCGAGCGAGTGTATCGATATGTCCGTCTGTGTCATCACCGTCAAGAGCCCCGTTGTTTAGCCAGGCGATGGTATGGGCGCCCAGCTCTTTTTTCAGGATGCCGTCTATTTCTTTCCTGCTTATTTCTCCGTTGCGGTTGGGATTCAGCTGACATGACGCAGTAGTGAGGATAAATCCTTGTCCATCTGTGTCAATTCCGCCTCCTTCAAGGATAAAGCCAAGATGGCTGACGCGCGGATATGGAAGGGCTCCGTTGCTGCATAGATGGCGTGTTGTCATGTTATCGCGGGCAGACGCGAATTTCAGTCCCCAGCCGTTGAAGCAAAAATCAAGATGCTGTGCTCCATCGGGAGTGAATACTGTGATCGGGCCGTAATCGCGGGTCCAAGTATCATCTGTGGGAATACGATAATATATTATGTTCTCTAAGCGAGTTCCTTCCGGATAGTAGCTCGAATCGGGAGCTTTCGGGCCTATTATGATTACTTTTGTGCGGTCTGCCAGGGCTTTGATAATCTGTCCGTATGTCCGGCGCACTTCATCGAGCATATTAGCCCAGTCGGTATCTTCGTGAGGCCATGCAAGCATTACGGCTTCGCATGGCTCCCATTCAGGGGGTAGTCGTAATTCTGTCATTCCTGATTGTCAAAATCGTCGAGTGATTTCCACATTTCATTCTGTCCTTCTACATAAGTTTCGCAGAAATCCAGAAACCCGCGGCGCTCGCTTACACCTTCTTCGCTACAATATGTACGGTAGAGCAGTCTTAGGTCTGGTTCGTCGATAAGACGGCGCTTGAATTCTGCTTCTGCTATGTCGATTGATGGGGACTGATTTATAATGGCAAGGAATATTTCGGTGATTTCTTCCATGAATTATAGTCGGTGAATACTGAATTTATGTTCTTGCCAAAAGTAGTAATAATTTTGGTAATACCTGAGAGATGCTTGGTTAAATATGATTAACGTACGCCAATGTCCTGATATATATGGAAAACAAATGCTGAATGATGTTGTTTTAATTCTAAAATAACATTTTTTCAACTGTTTATTATGAAGAAGTTAAAGTTAATGATGCTATTGATGTTGCCACTTATGTTGGTGTCATGTAGTCCTTTTGCACTTGTGAACAGTGAAACATACAACAATGCCGTCCTATCCGATTACAAGACATTTCGTATTGTAACACCGGCCGATGGACAAATGCCTCCTGGAATGGAATCGGTTACATATTATAATATTGCTGCTGCTATACGAGAGCAAATGCTTGAACGTGGTTTTACAGAAAGCGCTAAGTCACCGATTATTATAAATATAGGCATTACCATTCATCGGCAACTTGAGACTCAGCCCGTATTGCCTCCCGGATATACACCGTATTCCGGCCCGTATTATAACGGATATTATCCCTTCTTTATTTATCCACGTTATAATTATTGGTCGTCATATTATGCAAATGCTCAGGTGATAACGGGTATGTATAAGGAGGGAGTGCTTACTATGGATATCGTGAACATTGATAAAAAACTGCCGATGTACTCGGCTTCCGTTGCTACAATTATGGAGAATGGTAACGGACAGTTCCGTAACCTAAAGGGTATCGCGGAGGCTGTACAGACACTATTCTCGCGCTTCCCTGTTCCTGTTCTGCCGCAATATGCAAAATATAACTGAAAACATATAAGGAATATTTCCTACAGCCGCGTCTGGCGATTTTTGCAGGCGCGGCTATTTTTTTGTAACTTTGGCTCCTTATAAGATACTCCAGTCTCAACAAAGTTCAAACAAGTTTGGCTTTGTGTTCGACTTATGCGTATTTTTGCTGAAATATCGAATCAATCAAAAATCACTATATGAAAAAATCATTTTTTGCTATTGCAATGTCTTCTGTGCTTTTAGCTTCGTCGTGTGCGAAAACTGCACAACGCGACGTCAACGATGATTTCGACTATAAAGTCGATCGTTTTGCCGATATCGAGGTGCTTCGGTACAAGGTGCCTGATTTCGACAGCCTAACCGTTAATCAGAAAGCTCTCGTGTATTATCTTACCGAGGCTGCTTTATGGGGACGTGATATCCTCTGGGACCAGAACTATGTGAATAATCTTGCAATCCGCGATCTTCTTGAAGGTGTATACACCAATTATAAAGGAGATAAAGAAAATGCCGATTTCAAGGCATTCGAGACATATATAAAGCAAGTATGGTTCGGCAACGGTATACATCATCATTATTCGACAGATAAGTTTATTCCGACTTTTAGTCGGGAGTTTTTCACCGAGCAGATTGCTGAGTTGCCAGAAGGTATGATTCCTGCCAATGCGGATGAACTTGTGGAGGTGATATTCAATCCTGGTATTGCGGCTAAGCGCGTTAATCAGGCTGCCGGACAGGATCTGATCGCCACAAGTGCCAACAATTTCTATGAAAGCGGGGTGACTCAGAATGAGGTGGAGAAATATTACGCTTCAATCAAGAAAGCTGACGACTCAACCCCAATTTCGTACGGACTGAATACCCGTATCCGTAAGGCCGACGGAAAGATTGTGGAAGAGCCTTACCGTCTCGGAGGCCTTTACGGCGATGCAATCGCCCACATTGTTGAGAATCTTGACAGTGCATCCAATTATGCTGAAAACAACGCGCAGCGTGCTATCATCCGTTCGCTTATTGATTTTTATACCACAGGCGACCTCAAGACTTTTGATGAATATTCCATTCTTTGGGCGGAAGATACCGATAGTCAGGTCGATTTTATCAATGGTTTCATTGAGAGCTATGGCGATCCACTCGGTATGAAAGGTTCGTGGGAATCCATTGTGAATTTCAAGAATATTCCTGCCAGTGAGCGTACAGAGACTCTTTCGGCTAACGCACAGTGGTTTGAGGATAATTCTCCGGTCGACTCAATCTTTAAGAAGAAGGAGGTGAAAGGAGTTTCCGCAAAAGTGATCACAGCAGCCATTCTTGCCGGCGACGCTTATCCTTCGACACCTATAGGTATCAATCTACCGAATGCCAACTGGATTCGTGCCGCTCACGGTTCCAAGTCCGTCACTCTTGAGAATATAACCCAGGCATACGATGCTGCAAGTCATGGCAACGGTTTCAATGAAGAATTCGTTATTGACGCCGAGACATCGCAGCTTCTCGACGATTATCTCTTTATCACAGATAATCTGCATACCGATTTGCATGAATGCCTCGGTCACGGATCCGGCCGTCTTCTTCCGGGAGTTGATCCTGATGCCTTGAAGGTACACGGTTCCACTATTGAGGAAGCCCGTGCCGATCTTTTCGCTCTTTATTATCTTGCAGATCCAAAACTTGTTGAAATAGGTCTTCTTGACAACCCTGAGGCATACAAGGCCGAATATTACAAATATATCCTCAACGGCTTGATGACACAGTTGATGCGTATCGAACCCGGCAAGGACGTGGAAGAGGCTCACATGCGTAACCGCAAGCTTATCGCAGAGTGGGCCTACGAGCATGGAAAGGATGCGAATGTGATAGAACTTATTAACCGGGACGGCAAGACATTCGTAAAGATAAATGATTATGAAGCCCTTCGCGGACTTTTCGGCAAACTCCTTGCTGAAATTCAGCGCATACGATCAACCGGAGATTACGAGGCTGCTACAAATCTTGTTGAAACTTATGCTGTAAAGGTCGATCCCAGTCTCCATAAGGAAATTCTCGACCGATATGCCGGACTCGATATTGCTCCTTATAAAGGATTCGTCAATCCCGTATATACTCCCGTCCGTGACGAGAACGGTCGTATAACCGATGTGACAATTTCATATCCGGAGAACTATGTTGAGCAGATGCTCCGTTATAGCAAGAATTATAGCGGAATAAAGCATTAAAAAAAGTTAAGCGCTTTGCTCTTGCTGCAAAAATTACTAATTTTGTGCCCTGAAAAGCAAAGCCTTTTCATAATTCAATTCATATTCACACCTAAATTTTCAAAGAATGCACTTAAATTCTGAAGAAAAAGCTCAGATCTTCGAGAAATACGGTAAAAGTAAGACTGACACTGGCTCGCCTGAAGCACAGATTGCATTATTCTCGGTCCGTATTGCTCATTTGACTCAGCACTTGAAGTCAAATCACAAAGATCATACAACAGAGCGTGCTCTGAAAATGCTGGTAGGTAAGCGTCGTCGTCTTCTCGACTATGTGATGCGCAAAGACATCAACCGCTACCGTGCCATCATCGCTCAGAAAGAGCTTGGTATCCGCAAATAAGCGAATGCCCAAAAGATTAAAAGCCATCCAAAAGGATGGCTTTTTTATTGTATGCTGGTAATAACTATTCTGCAGCTTTGTCTGTGTTCTTTTTCTTTGGGGGGTAGCGGAATCTTTTTTTGCTCTTTTCGTTCGGTGATTTATTCACATCATCGGCGGTCTGTCTTTTTTTGTGTTTTCCCGGATTGCCTTCTTTGACGCGCTTGTTGAATCTTGTTTTATGTCCTTTGCCTGAGCGAGTCCCGAGGTGTCCTTTGCGGCCGGTACCGCTGTATTTGCGAGGATTGAATTCCGGTCCCTCTCCGAATTCGTCCGGTATATTTTCGCGACGGATTTTCATTTCCAGGAAATTTTCTATCTGTGCCCATCGCGGCTGGTCGCGTTCGCTTACAAAAGTCACGGCTTTGCCGTCTGCATCGGCGCGTGCCGTTCGGCCGATCCGGTGTACATAATCTTCTGCTTCGTGGGGTACATCATAGTTGACAACCATCGCGATATCATCTATGTCAATGCCTCGGGCAAGAATATCGGTGGCAATAAGGATCTCTATGCGTCCGGAGCGGAAAGCGAGTATCACCTCTTCGCGTGCTTTCTGGTCGAGGTCGGAATGCATTTCTGCGGCCTTCCATTTGGAGCGTCGTAGAATTTGGGTAAGTTCTTTTACTTTTTGTTTTGATGACGAGAATATTATAACCCGTTTGTTGTGTCCTTGTTCAAAAAGCATACGGAGCAGGTGGTCTTTTTGCCCTTCATAGCATATGAACACCGACTGGTCGATTTTTTCCGCGGGTTTCGATACTGCGATTTTTACTTCCTCCGGCTCTGTTAGAATTGAGGCGGCGAGCTGCTGTATCTTTTTTGGCATTGTGGCGGAAAACATAAGGGTCTGACGCTTTTTCGGTAATTCGGCCACTATACGCATTATGTCATCGGAGAATCCCATATCGAGCATTCTGTCAGCTTCGTCAAGAACAAAGAATTCGACATGGGACAGATCCACATATCCCATTTTCATGTGTGCAAGAAGGCGTCCGGGAGTGGCGATAACCATGTCGGCTCCCTGGCGCAGCGCGTGCTGTTGGCGGGCGAACTCTTTTCCGTCGTTGCCGCCGTGTATGGCGAGGCTGCTCACAGGCATATAATAAGCGAAGCCTTCCATCTGACGGTCGATTTGTTGGGCGAGTTCATGTGTCGGAACCATTATCACGCATTTTACGGTGGGGGTAGCTTCTGTCTCTGCCAGAAGGTCGATTATCGGAAGAAGGTATGCCGCTGTCTTGCCTGTTCCTGTCTGGGCGCAGGCTATAAGATCCTTTCCTTCTAGAATCTTGTCGATACTCTGTTCCTGTATAGGTGTGCATTCCTCGAAATGCATTGCGTCGAGTGCGTCGAGTATGTCATCACTGAGTGATAGTTCGTCAAACCGCATAAAGGAGAAATGGATTAATCGTTAGAATCTTCGTCATCAAAATCGAAATCAAAACCCCAGCCGTCGTCCGATGCCATGCTGTCGGTGAAGCGCGAAAGCTCGCGGCCGTCGCGTTTGGTTGGACGGCCAAGGCCTTTCTGTCGGTCGATGAAACCGGAAATCTTTACTACCTCAAGAAGATCGTACTGTTCCTTTGGTGTAATATTCTCCATGTAGTCAGGCACAAGTTTTGCGCCGAGGCGATTCTGTGTAAGGGCGCGGACACGGAAAGAGAATGTGACAGGAGGCTTGCGGACGTGTACAATGTCGCCTACCGTGATTGTTCGTGAAGGCTTCACCGGATTAGGATTATCACCTACAGTGACACGTCCCTTCTTAATAGCTTCTGTAGCGATAGTGCGCGTTTTGAAAACACGCACGGCCCATAGCCATTTGTCAATTCTTATATCCATTGTCTTTCGGAGCTTATTTATTGTTGTACTTGCACATGGCATTGCCGATTCCGGCCAGAACGCACTCTTTTATTGCATCGTCAGCGATCATTATACGTTCGCGCAGGAGTGGCAGTTCGTCCGAAGGGAAATTTCCGAGCACATAGTCAATTTGTGTTCCGCGGGGAAATTCATTGCCGATGCCAAAACGTAGTCGTGGATATGATTCAGTGCCGAGCATCTGAGCTATGTTTTTTAGTCCGTTGTGTCCGGCGTCGCTGCCACGTTGTTTTATGCGTATTGCGCCGAGAGGCAGCGACAGATCGTCGACAACAACGAGGATGTTGTCAAGGTCTATGTTTTCTTGACTCTTCCAATAGCGTACGGCGTTTCCGCTGAGATTCATATAGGTAGACGGTTTGAGAAGAATAATCTCCTGATTCTTTATCCGGCCGCGACCTACATCGCCGTAGCGTTCTGTAGAGAAAGAAATATTGGACGCCTCGGCTAAGGCGTCCAATATCATAAATCCGATGTTGTGGCGGGTATTTCGGTACTCGTCTCCGATGTTTCCCAGCCCAACTATAAGGTGCTTCATCCGAAATGTTCAGAGTTTTATTTCGCTGCTGCGGCAGCACCACGGGCGGCGCGGGTGAGCTGAACGGCGCACACTACGGCGTTCTTGGCATTCACGAGTTCGAGGCCTTCGATATGTATGTCGCCGACCTGAAGCGTTTTGCCGAGACCGAGGTTGTCGACGTTGATAACGAGACGTTCGGGAATTGCAGTGTAGGGGGCGCGAACTTTAAGCTTCTTCATAGAGAGTGTAAGCTTACCACCGGCTTTCACACCTTCTGCATGGCCTTCGAGTTTAACCGGCACTTCGAGTACAACGGGCTTGTCTTCCTTTACTTCGAGAAGGTCTATGTGGAGGATGTTGTCTTTTACAGGGTGGAACTGGATGTCCTTGAGGACCGCCATACGTTTTTCACCTTTGACGTCAAGTTCGATTGCGAAGATGTCGGGTGTATAGATAAGCTTGCGGACTGCGTCGTTCGATACAGTGAGGTCGGTCGTGATAAGACCTTTGCCATTGCCGATTTCTACAATTTTCTCACCTTCTTTGAGCGTGCCGCTGTAGGGGAGTTCAACGAGTGCGCCGCCATTAAGTACGACGGGGATTAGATTCTGTTCGCGGAGTGCCTTGGTGGCTTTCTTGCCGAGGTTTGTACGGGGCTCGGCGCTAAGCTGAAATACTTTCATTGTGCGTAAATTGTTGTGTTACTCAAAATTAAGACAGTGCTTCCTAATTTCCCATCACACGGGATGCTAAAAAGCGCCACAAAGTTAGTGAAATATATCGGTTTATGCAAGTATTTTTTAACGCAGCTCTTTAAATAGGATTGGTTATGGTGTAATTCTATTTATGTGGAACGCTGATATGCTTAAATATCCGAAAATACATCTTATCGGATGGCTTTATTTAAGCGACCTGTCCCGTTTTTTGTCCCGGTGCATTATGAAACAAGCCCGTAGGTTATTGACCTGCGGACTTGTTGCTTTTGTTTTGTCGGGGTGACTGGACTCGAACCAGCGACCTCACGCCCCCCAGACGCGTACTCTAACCAACTGAGCTACACCCCGTGTTTTTCAAAAGCGATGCAAAGTTATGCTGATTTTTTGAATCATCCAAATTTTCCGGCAAGAAAATTTATTGAAAAATAATGATTGTTTTGTAAAACGCTGTATTTCAAATATGTCTGATGGCAGTTTCTTACGTAAAAAATAGTGACACAGATCCGACCGGATGCGGTCGGATCTGTGTCATGATAAATTTCGATTGTGTATGAATTCTATTTTAGATATATCTTCTTGACAACGTTGCCTTTACGCATTATGTAGGCATGGCCGGCTATGGGAGTATGGATGCGGATACCCTGCAAGTTATAATATTCTATTGGCGCATTGGTGTCGGCAGAAACACTCTCAATGCCGGTTGCAGAGCTTGTATAAGCATTGGAAAGTTGTGATTCTCCAGCTGAATAAAGAACAGTCACGTAATATATGTGCCCGTCTCCGTTAACATCACTGTCAGTATATTCGCATTCCTCTACCGGTGCATCATTGATTCTTTTGCCGTCACGGTAGATATTATATCCATTGATTGTAAAGGCTGCCGCTTCGCCTACCGGAATATATGTAATGTCATCAACCATAAGCATAAACCTGTCCTTGTTATTATTGCGGATTGCAAAACGTTTGGCCCCATCGGGTAATTCGGCGGTGTATGCCTGAAATTCATTGGGAATATTTGTGTATTTTGCGGCGCTGATAAAGTCGGCAGGGTCTGTTGAGCCGGTTGAGTAGAGTAGCTCGAGATCTTCGAAACGGTCTTCAGTTATGGAGTAGCTCCTAGCCTGGACGCTGATTGTCTGCGGACCTCCGAAAAGCTCGGGCGATATTGCCCAGTCGTCGTTTTGTATGATTTCGCCGGTGCTTTTGAAGCCTGAATACATTGACGCGAGGAACTGATGGCCGGAAATTGTGGAGAAAAAGCCGTTGTTGAAATTAGTGTTGAGATTATCGAAAATCCACCATGACTGTTCGCTGTAGGCAGGAATGCCCGGCATCTCTATTATCTGTCCCTGGCTGTTGAATCCCCCGATCTGTGCTTTGTCGAGGTCGACGAGAATCCAGTCGCCGAGGCCGCTGTTGGCCCATGCAGGATAGCTTTCGAAATTATCGGTTATTTCATAAGGCTGGGCTTTTTCTGTGTCAGGTTCGCCCCATCTGAGAGTAACTCCGTCACTATCGGATGTTCCGGAGAGGTCGGCTACTGTCGGATATGCGTTTTTTCGAACCTTGATTTCTATAGTATCGCTGTCGTTATTGTCTTTGTTTTCGTCCTTATCATATACGATTTTTGCAGTATACACAGCTTTGTCAGGGTCAAGAATTGAATGTACAAGGTTGAATGTATGTTTTTGGGCGACGAGACCGGCAGCCAGTTTGTCGCCGCTTTGCTCAGCGATTTTTTCGTTGTTACAGTAAAGTTCAACTGTATATTCTCCGCTTTCCTCCGTCCCATTGTTTCCTACGAAAACTGTAACATCGAACGGTTCGCTTGTGCGTACCTCTGTTGGTAGATATATGTAGTTAAGTTTCAGATCATGACGATATATGGTTGAAATCGTAATGGCGTCAAGATGAAGTTCCGTGCTGTTGCTTCGGAATCCGGTGAAAGCGAGTCTGACTGTTTTGCCTGCAAATTCGTCAAGACGATATATAGTTCTGTTCCATGCCATCCCCGGGGTGTATTCATCAAAAACTTTTGTAGTGCCATCGGTCGCGTATACCGTAACCTGCAAGCGATTGTCTCCCGGCTCGGCCGGAACGATATTATAAGTATAGAAATTCAGGGTCGGAGAGGGGAGGGTACCGATATTTATCAATCCGCTATATAGTGTTGCGGCGCCTCCTATCTGTCCGTTCAGATAAACCATACCGTTGTCATTGTCGACCGACATTATATCTTCGAAATTCCTTGTCCTTGTCCAGTAATTGTTGCCTTTGAAAGTGGCGGAATTGAATATATAGGTGGACATTCCGTTAGGGAACGATTCTACGTAAGGAACATCGTAAGGTTTTCCCAGTGGAACTGCATCTGCGGCTACTTTTTCCGCATTTCCGGTTGAGGTTTTGGCAACTACATAATATACATAGAATTGCTGTTCGTTTTCATTATCATCTGCAATTCTATCTTCATGGCTCAGACCGCAAACATCTTCGGCAACAAGGATGGGATTATTGTTATATAACGGTGCACGATATATATCGTATGTAATCAGATTGGCAGAAATGGTATAGCCGTCTTTATCGAGCTGTGGCGCATTCCAGTTTATTCTTGCGGAATGTGTGCCGGTGTTGACGGCTTTTAAGTCAGTCGCTGCCGATGGAACATTGATACCTACAAATGTTGTAGCTTCGGCGATATCACCGGCACCAGATTCGCTGAAAGCCTGAACTTTGTATGTATATTCACCGCTTACGGCCACAATATCCTCCACAGTTTGATTACTGCCTGTAGCGGGATTGTCAAGCGTCTTTACGAGGTCATTGCCACGCCGTATCTCTATTTTTGAAATGGATGTCAGTGGATTGCCGTCTTTTGTCGTGGACGGGGCTTTAAAGGAGAGTGCAACTTTCTTTGTGCCATCCTGGGCGGGAGATAATTTTAAATTTTCGACTGCGGCAGGTGTCGACAAGCCAATCCCGGGAGCTATATCAATGGCTGCGATACCGATTTTCTGTCCGGGTTTGCCGGTCGCATGAAACCCGATATAATAGTCACCGGTAGTAGGGACTGTTACAATGACATTGAAATTCCAGAGACTGTTGCTGCCAATCTGACCGAGAATGAATTTTTCGGATTCAAGGAGTGTGCTTGTCATTGCATCAGGTGTCCGTTTGGAGCCGAGCATAATGGCAACGCCTCCATCTACAGCCGCGAAATTACCTTTGCATCCCTCGATTCTTATTTTATAGGATTTACCGGCTTCGAAAAGTATGCCGGGGGTAAACAGCCAGTCATCGTTGTTTTTGTCGGCAATGTAAATCGGAGAACGCGTCTCATTGTAGCCGCTCTGGCCGTCGACGTTACGGAATGTAAGTTTGTTTGTTGTCGGATACCATGTCGAACCGTCGGCATTTGCATCGAGTGCCGAAAACTGGATTGCGTCGAGTGAAGACGAATTCAAATCCGGATTCCAATAGCTCTGACCGTAGGCATCGTACATTAACGGTGATAAGGCGAGTATTCCTGAAAGTAATAGTTTTTTCATATTAAATACTGGTTTATTGTCATGATACGTATAATTTCATATAATGATAACCACTGACATGTACTATATATATACCGGGTGTTTTTAATTCGAATGTCCCGCTGCCGTGCCATATAAGGCGACCGCTGATATCGTAGATTTTTGTCGGTGAAGATGATTCTATAGTATTATTGTATATTTTTAGAGGTATGTTTCCTTCATTTATGGAGTTTGTGCCGGCAGACGCATTCAGATCAACTTTGATGCGCTCTGAGCGGAGCGATGTATATTCGCCACCGTCATATGCGTACACGTCATAATAATATATATGTCGCGGTTCGAGATTTTCCACTTTGAACGAATTGACATTTCCCGTGCTGACGGCATTGTAATCTTCATGTTCGTTAAGGACATAGTCGCCATGGAACATGATACATACATCATCGATTGCAAGTGCGCCTTTATCAGGACGGTCGAATATAATACGTACTGCGTCAAATTCGGTATCAGGAAGCGGTATGCTGATTGTTTTACCACCTTTCTCGCTCGTTACGGAGCTACTGGCTATCGATTGCCATTCTTCGCCTGCAAGCGCATCGATAAGGATTTTTTCGTTGACTCCTGTACCATTTCCGCGGTGCCAGAAAGAGAGATTGGCGCCCCGTTTCCCGTTACAGGAGATTTCCAGATAATCACCATCTTTAGATAATCGTAGTGAAGGCGTGTTTTCCCCACAATAAGAGGACATCCCATATGAAGCGTTCGACGAGCTTGTCCATCCTTGAGGCAGTGATTCCGCGCCATTGTCGAAGCTGCAAGATGTTTCTGTAGATTCGCCCTCATCCTGCCTGTAGACTGTAAGGAAATATTCATGTGCGCCATCCAGTTTTTCCCATCTTGCCGTGAAAGATGTTTCTGTCAGGTCGGACGGTGCCAATGATACCGGTGCGAAATAATCGAATGTCGGATCAAGAGTCCGGACAGACAGCGGCACAGACGGTATGCTGCCGTACATACCGTCTTCGGCGCATACCGTAAATGTATATTCTGTAGATGGCTCTAATCCTGTCACGGTTAGTTGCGAAGCATCACCCGAGGTCGTGAATTCTGATATTTCCTGGAAAGCATCGTTGTAAATGCGTACTGTGTACCCACAAGCATTTTTTACCTGATTCCATAAAACATTGAAATATCCGGCATGGATATCTTCGATCCGTATATTTTCGGGAGTGGAAATGTCTTCGGAGCCTCCGTTGACACGGATAAGGACGTTGTTGAAGCGTTCGCTGATATCGGTGAGATTGAACCCGAGTCCATTTCTCTTCCATGATACAAGCGCCGGATCGGTATTCGCTGATATAGATGTAACACCGGAAATGCCGGGAAAACAGTCGCCGTTGCGGCTTTCTTCAGTTCTGGTACCGTCTGCTTCGACTATGTCCACGTGGTTGTGAGAAGGGTCGTTGTTGACTTTGTTTGCTTTCCATATTTCTTTATCATAATCTATATGCCACAGCAACATTCCATGTCCCGGGATGAATTCGTCCCAACCGGA
The DNA here is from genome assembly GCA_910576775.1 of uncultured Muribaculaceae bacterium. Lineage (GTDB taxonomy): Bacteria > Bacteroidota > Bacteroidia > Bacteroidales > Muribaculaceae > CAG-873. The sequence goes on from CAJTJV010000021.1 coordinate 35,994, forward strand.
CTGCCTGCGGTTTTCAATTATAAAGTATTCATTCTCGTTTTCTGTCGGAATGAGGCGCGCACCGCCGTTTTCAAGCGGTTCGAGGGCTATGTTGGCGCTTTCTTTGGAAAGTGTCGGAATATCGATATATCCGAGTGCTGCGCGTTCCCATGCGGAATACTGTGGAGGTGTGCATCCGTCGTTGTTATAGGGACCGTAGTCCATGGCAGACCAAGCTCCTGCGGTGAAGGAACCGGTGGCATATTCAGTCGAATATAAATCGGGAAGCCCCATTACGTGCGAGAATTCGTGTACGAATGTACCGATTCCCACAGGACGGTAGCCGTAACCGAGTTCGGATAGCTCCCATTCATTACAGCATGCATATCTGTCAAGACGGACTCCGTCGAAAGTGTAAATTGTGCCCGGTTCGGCAACCGACAATCGCCAGGCGTGTGGCCATACGCAGTCTGAGCTTCCTCCGGATGCTTCTCCACGGCCCGCGTACACTACAAATACATTGTCGATAAAACCGTCGCCGTCGCAATCATATTGAGAAAAATCGACCGAGGCGTTAAGTTGGCGGCAAGACTCTATAACCATGCGTTGTGGATTTCTATCATGGTTATATGCGTCGCTACCGCCGTAATATTCGCGGCGTTGCTGAAGAGTTATCGGTCCGAAAACATCAAATTCGGGTTCGAAAAGCCCTCCTGATGAATGCATGAACCAGTCACGTGCGCTTCCGGTGGCATGGTAATCGGAGAATCCTTCTTCGTTCAACATACGGGTGAAATAGTCAAGGGGATTACCGAGATTGAATTTTACATCCTGATATTCCACAAGAACGACGGCAACTTTCTGTTTTCCTTTGGCCGGAAATGTTGTGCCTTCTACTATGCCGCTGATTTTGTTCCGTGCTTTAATGGCATCATTAAGACGTGTAACCGCTTTGCGGGCTTCAATTTTTTGTCCGCTTTTTACAAGGCGCCCGTCTCCGGATATGTCGGCGGGATAAAATATATCGCCTTCTCGAATCAACAGAGAACCGTCGGCTTCAGAAACGTAATAATGAAAATTCTCATCGCCATATTGTAGAGCGAGTATCTCTTGGCCGTCGGGATCTTGTGCTGTAACCACACCTTTTCTTGCCGGCATGGCTGTGGAGAGGGTATTGATAAGCAGGGCTGCCATAGTGCAGCATATTGGGTAGAGTTTCTGTGACATTTTGCTTGTAATGCGATTTGATTGTTTTGCAAATGTAATGCTTTTATTCAGTATTATTGCAATAATGTCTATCTTTTTATGAAAGCTGTACCCAAATCCGAAATATAAATCAGAGATGATGGCTCTTTATATAAAAAAGACGGCAATGAGCCGTCTTTTCTATTGTTTATTCTGTAATTATTATTTGCGTCGGCGTACTGAACGCGCAGCATTACTTGATGAGGAAGATTTTATGCTTTTTGGCTTCTTTTCCTTTACTTTTGACGAGCGTTTCGTAGAGCGTTTGGCAGCTCTGGTATTAGAGGTTTTGTCAGTTGTACTCTTCACTTCAGTAGAGTCTTTCGCATGTCCGGCTTCTGCTGCTTCTTTTGCTTCGCGGGCTGCGATGACTTCTTCGCGTGACGGAACCCAAAGCTTTTTCTCAAAATCGTCAAGGCGCCGTTGGATGCTGTCTTGAGCGTGTTTCAATGCGTCTGCATCCGGATGAAGCTGTACCATCGACTTGTTTTTGAGGTTGCGTGTCTTGTAAATGTCGCCATCGTACATTGTCAGAGTAAAGAAATCGTCGTATGTACAGGTCGGGAGATTGTTGTCGTCGTCAACAAAAATTGTCTGTGCTGCAAGATAAGGGCGAAGGTCGGAGAATTTTACCCAGAACATGGGGTATTTCAGTGCGTCGCCAAAATCGCCGGCCCGGTGTAGAACAGGACAGATTGCTTCGACAACAGGTTTGAGTCGGTTGTGACGGGTATCAAATTCCCAACGCTCTATAATAAAGTAGGAGAGTACTTCGTTGGTGGGAACATCCGACGGATCAATGTCGAATTTGGGATTTTTTTCCGTCGACCCTTTGGCATCGGTATAGGGGATATAGAACCGGTCGAGAACGTCACGCACTTTGATGCGGTACTGGTCGGTGAACACTTCCCTGCCATCAAGATACTCGTATGCAGGAATGGTATTGGATGCCAACAGGCGCATTACTATGCGGAAAAGATTATCCTGCCCTTCGATAGGCTCCTCCGGAAAATAGAGTGGGGCGTTTTTGTCTTTGTCCAAGTCGAGCGAACGGTAGATTACCCTCATCCATTGCTTGTCGGCATCGGTTACCGAAGAATTGTCTGTAGTATAGAAATTCTGCATTCTTTCAGTAACCTGAGTTCCGTCCTGTTGCTTTGGCGCGTTGCGGTCGTTGGTGCGACGGCGAACCACACCTTGCCCTTCATCCTGAGCCGATACCGGAACTGCGCAGAGTAGCGCTATGGCTGCCAGTGTTAACTTGAATATCTTGTGCATATTGCTTCCGTGAATGATATAGGGATAAATCTTTAGTTTATAATTACTTCCATAGGAGAGAGGTCGCGTGTGATGCCGTCCGGGCCTTTTGCGCGTATTCTGCTTATATAGAATCGTTTGCCTCGCGACAGCCGCTGGAATTGCTGCTTCTGGCGAGCCGAGAACTGAGAACCTTGGCTTACTTCCGGCATGGCGTTGCCTGATGAATCGAAGAAGACAGTCTCGAAACTTTCAACTGTGAAAGGTGTATCGAGAAGACCGTCGTCGATTGCGGCTTCAAGACCGGAAGAGGCAATAAGCAGTGCCTTTTGGAATGGTTTGCCTCCACGATAATGGTCGACGTTACCCTGTTTGTCGGTAAAAGCTATGAAAGGAGTGGGATCAGGTAGTTTGCGCACCCGGAATGTGGTGGATGCCATTGTCACAGGGCGTCCGTCCATATTGGCCGTTACTGTTACCACAGCGTTTTCACCTACTTTTGATGGACGGGCAACCCAATGATCTCCCTGACGCGTCAGGCTACCGTTTGTCATTGTAGCAGAGATATCTCCCATGGCTACACCGGGAACTGAAATGCCAACAGGGTTGTCAATGCCTGCATAGAGAACGTTCATAAGCGTAGCTGACACAGTTGCCATTGGTTCGATAACTGTGTAAGACGATGTAAATTCATGTTTTGTACTTGTGCCGTCACCATGCGAAACCTCAAGCCAGCCTTTATAGGTAAAGTCGCCGGTAGAACCGGTGCTGACTTCGTAGAGTCCATTGTTGTTGTTTAGTGGTTTGCCGTCAATGAATACTTGTGGACGCTGGGTTGTGTCTACTGCGGCAAGTACAATATTCGCCGAATACTTGCTACCGCGCATCACGAGGCGGGACTGGGGCATGACATAGGCGTTGAGCTCATTGACGCGTACGTCGCCGGCATCCACCTGAGCCAGAAGAGATGAAAGCACCTCACCCTCGGCATATAGGATGTCACTCTGTAGCTTTGCCAAAAGTGTTATTGCTGCTACTACAGGTTGCTGGTCGAACTTTGCTTCTTCCCAAGACTGTGGGGTGAATGTGCCCTTTTTCATTATGTCGCTTGTAGACAGAGCTTCTTCTATGGTATTCCGTTTGAGAGTATCGGGAATAAGTGATGCGATATAGTTTCGGTAGTCATCGACTCTGGTACGGAGAATTTGTCCGCGGGGATTAGTTGGCGACAGCATGATTACAGCTGCCGATTCAAGGTCGTCGCGGTTGAGGATATCGTCTGGGTTACCGTCTTTACCGTCGGCCTTTTCGACTATAAGATGTTTGAGTGTATCGACATAATTATATAGACTTGCAGTCGCCCGGCGGACCTCAGACGCTTTGTCAAGCCAGGCGTGTGCCTTGTCCGGATTCTGTTCCGCAAGAGCTTCAAGCTGGCTGAATACGGCACCGTTTCTTTGGTCGTAGTTGGCGTTTGAGCGGTTGAGACCTTCGTGTACCTGGGTGAACCCGTCGAGCACATCGCTGCTGACGTTCAGCGCAAGCATTGCCGTCAGAACGATATACATAAGGTTTATCATCTTCTGGCGTGGTGAAAGTCTGTTGGTATTTGCTCCCATCTGTTATATAATTAGAGAGTTTTATCGTTGTTTGTGTGTGCCGGGGAGTGCTCGCTACTGTCGCGAGTCGCACAGTTGTGCTGACGGAGGTCGGTTGCTATAGGCATGCCGTCAATGTCGGGCGGTGTCATACCGGGGCGGTACATGTTTACTGTCATAGCCGTAATCATGCGCTCGTAAATAGAATTGAGCTGCTGCATATAGCGTGCCATCTTTTCTGTTTCCTCGCAGTAGCGCGCGCTTTGGTTTGCGCTCTTTTCGTACATGTCACGTATATCCTTGATGCCACGGTTTACGCGGTCGATCGCATCAATCTGGCTTGAAACACTGCGGAGCTGAAGCTCGTAGATGGTATTGAGACCACCGAGATTGCGATATAGATTCTGCATCTGATCCACATAGCCCTGAGAGCTTTCGCTGATACCTGTTGAATTCTCGGTAATGGAACGGTAGCTGTCAAGAAGAACCGTCGATACTTCGTTCAGTGCGGCTGTCGTCTGGCGGAGCTGCTGCATTTCCTCGGTTATGGAATTCATCTGTTCGAGATACTGTTGGGACGCTGTGGCAAGGTCCGTCGCGGGGAGCACTGTTCCTGCGGGATTAGTTGCCCCGGCAGGAATCGATGTCGCTGCGGTTCCGGCCTGAACTTCTGCACCTGCCGATGCGTTGCCTCCTGCGATTACTACACCGCCACCTCCGAAATTCGAGCCTGTGATTCCGGGACCTGCATCTTTGTCTTTAAGAGCGGGAAATACGTCCTCCCAATGGTATTCTTTCGGTGGACGGTCGAAGGCTGTAAGGACGAACATCAATACTTCGGTACCCATACCAATGGAGAGAAGAGCGTTGCCGCCGGGCAGGTGCAGGATTTTGAAAAGCGCACCCCATATAACAATAGCGGCGCCTATTGAATAAGCGAAATTGAAGAAGCGCTGGCCATTTTCACTGCTGATGAAATTGCCGATAGTGCTTTTGTATGATTTTATTTTTTCCATTGTAGTCGATTATGCTTTGGAGAGTGCTTTATCGTTTCTTGTTCTGTTTCTGTCCTTTTGCGAAGCCGATCTGCGTGCGTACGCAGCGGAAACCTATATATGAGCGCTGTTCGTTCTGATACTCCCACATGCGGAGGTCGGAGCGTACGTTGTGAGCCACATCTTTCCATGAGCCGCCACGGATAATTTTGCGTTTCATCTTATATGGGTCTTCGACGGCAGCGTCGTAGCGGTATTCAGGATTGAGATCGTTGGTGAGGCGTCCGACGCTTTCGGTGAATGCAGTGGACGTCCATTCGCTTACATTGCCCGCCATGTCGTAGAGTCCGAAATCATTTGGAGCGTATGTGCCGACGCGCGATGTGATTACATGGCCGTCTTTGACATAGTTGCCTTCCTGTGGCTTGAAATTGGCGTAGAAACAGCCTCGGTCGTCGCTCATAGTGAGGTCGCCGTCCCATGGATACATGTTTTCGTCAATACCGGCGCGAGCTGCGAATTCCCATTCCGCTTCTGTCGGCAGACGATATGGTTCTACATAAACACCTTCTTTGCCGAGGGAGCGGCGTAGATATTCGGTGCGCCAGTTGGCGAATGCGTTTGCCTGTTCCCAGCTTACGCCTACTACCGGATAGTCGTTATATCCGCCATGTGAGAAATACATGCGGACATATGGCTCGTTGTACGAGTTCTCGAAATCGTTCACCCAAGCAGTGGTGTCAGGGTATATGTTTACGATGTACGTGTTGAGAAAATCATAGTCGCCTGTGAGTCCGCGGGTAATGGTTTGGCGAATTATCTCACCTTCTTCGTTGATGAAGGCGGTATCCTTCGAGATTGTTGGAATGTCGGTAGGTACCGGTTTGTCGGTATTGTACTCGCGACGTTTTGGGTCGAGTCGGTTGCGGCGGCGGGCGGCTTCTGTATGGTTGTATATCTCGTACCGGTAGTTAAGTTGCTCCGCATCAAGCTCGCGCACGCCTGTAATCGGATTTGTGCGATATACGCTTTCTATTGCGCGCAGTTCATCTTCGTTGGGGTTACGCCAGGGTATCGCTTTATTCCAGTTGAGATGGGGCTTCACAGGGTTGCCCTCGCGGTCTTCTTCAATCTTGAACTCTTCGTTGCCGCCGAAAGCCGGGTCGGCAAGGCGTTCGCGGATGATACTGTCGCGAACCCAGAATACGAATTGCTTGTATTTGCCGTTTGTTATCTCTGTTTCATCCATCCAGAAACCGTCGACGGAAATACCGCGTGCATCAGCCTGTAGATTCCACAGCGAGTCGGCTTTGTTAACGCCCATTTTCATGGAACCGCGGTCTACAAGAACCATGCCGTAGGGTGTGGGCTCTGCCCATGCGGTACCCCCGACACCGGTGACTTCACCGCCGGCGGAGGAACGTGCGCCACCGGCACACGATGCCAAAAGGCCTGCGGCAGCTAAGGGGAGCAATATCTGACTTGTTTTCTTCATGTTATCCATGTTCCGGATGTATATTTATCTGAATTGGTTTCTTTGTTACATTATCCGCACACTCTTGTGTCGGTTTTTGTTTTTGTCGTTGAGATTCAGCTTCATGCTGTAGCCGACGAATATTTCGTGACTCCCGGACGATGCGCTGTGAATGGCAGATGTCGCATAGTCGTAACTGTATCCGATATAGAAATTTTTGATTTCGGCGGCTACGGTTGCTGTGACGGCATCGTCCCAACGGTAGCCGATGCCAAAGCTCAGGAATTTTTTATAACGGCCTCTTGCCATTATTTCAGCCGTCGTAAAGGTAAAATTCGATTTTACCAATATTGCAGGCATTATTTCAAATAACGTATTTTTTACGGGAATATTGCATCCTGCGGTAAAATAGAGTGTCCGGTCTGCTCTGAACTGGTATTTGCGGTCGCCGGAGGTTTCGGAGCCGCCTGATGAATTCTCGGCGTTCATAGTTACCGTTGGGGATGTGAGGTGCGTGCATGATATTCCGGCATAGAATTTCGGATGTTCGAACCATAGGCCTGCGTCAAGGTCTAAAGCCGTTCCGTGGATGTCGTTTGTCGGAAGAGCGTCGTCAGAGCCTTCGTGGTAATCGTCATCGGATGGAAGGTATAGCTCGGAGCCTTTGAATGCCTGGTCGTAAAACCCCACTCTCACGCCGAAGCTCCATGAGCCTCCCCATTTGTGCAGTTTATATGCCGCTTGTACGCCCATGTTCAGTGATTTGTAAAGGCCTTCACTGCTTTGTATCAGAGCTACGCCTACGCCTACACGGTTTTTCCCAACTTTAAAAGGCATATCGGCTGTCCCTACGAACGACTGGGGAGCATTGTCGATTCCGAGCCATTGCAGGCGTGCGCCGCCGCGAATTCTAAGGAAATCCGTGTTGCCGGCTGCCGACGGGTTGTATAATGTGGGTGCGGCATAGAATTGTGTAAGATTTATGTCGCTCTGTGCGAAAACGGCAGGTACCGAAATAGCGATGAGCAGAAATAAAAGAAAGCTGATGTTCTGTTTCATCGCTATTCGAAATAAAATGTTAGTACAATCATCTTGGAAGTAGCCTTCTTTAAGGATTGTGTGAATTTTAATTTCATCGGGTCATCGACGAGGTCGGGACGATCGTGATTGAGTACATCGGTAAGACCGAAGCAAAACTTTAACTCTGGAATCAGTTTAAAGTATGGCAGGTAGAAATCGCAACCTAAAGCGATACTTAAATAACAGTCAAAGGTGTTGAGCTGGAGAAAGTCGCTGCCTTTTTTGTTTACGTCGAAAGCAGGCATCACACCGGCACTGATATATGGTCTGGCATTTCGATAGCGCAGAGAGGCGTATTTTAGCTCGAGGGGGACTACGACAAATGTTGATTTAAGATTCTGTCGTTCTATGTTTCCTGAGTTAATTTCGCGCATAGTGATGTTGCGGCTGCCGAAATACATGCCCGGACTCAGGCGGACAGAGAAATAATTGTTGAGTCGCAAGGCAAGAAGACCGTTTACGCAGAATCCGGGTTGATACGACGGCTGTTCGAGACGCCATTCTTCTCCATCCTCGGTGATATGGCCGTTATGGGTAAGCCTGAGGTCTGACGAGAACGCTCCGATTGAAAATCCCAGGTGCCAGGCGCGCATATCGGCATATGGCCTGTTCTGGAGCTTGTCGTTGAATGCACGCGAAGCAGCCGGCACAGTTGAGGCAATGCCGGCTAAAAGCAACAACAGTATCTTCAGATATTTCATCAATATTACTAACGACGCCTTCTGATGTTTATTGCATATTGATAAAAAAGTGTAAACTTTCTCGAACTTAATTATGATGGCCTTGTTGAATTTTTATATCTTTGTTGTGATACTATATTTATCAACGTTTCAAAAATATCATTATGAAAAAATTGTTAGCTGAGGGTGTCGGGACTATGTTCCTTGTCCTTCTTGCATGCGGCAGTGCAGTTCTTGCAGGTCCGTCGATTGGCGGCCTCGGCATCGGTCTGTGTTTCGGCCTTGTTCTTGTTTGTCTGTGTTATTGCCTCGGCAATATCTCGGGTTGTCATGTCAATCCGGCAGTGTCAATCGCCGTGTATCTTGCAGGACGCATGAGCGGCAAAGAATGTGTAGGCTATATTGTATCTCAGCTTATTGGAGCTGCTATCGGTGCCGGGCTTCTTTACGCATTCCTGTATCTTGCGCCGGATTTCAATTTCGGCGGAACTACAGCTCCTGACAAATATCTGGCGACAAACGTACTACAGCCCGGAGCAACTACAGGAATGGCTCTCCTTGCCGAAGGCCTGCTGACTTTCTTTTTTGTTCTTGTTGTGCTTGGCGCTACAGATTCTGAGAAAGGTTTCGGTAAATTTGCCGGTCTTGCAATCGGTCTGGCTCTTGGTCTTGTCAATATAGTAGGAATTCCGGTAGACAACTGTTCTGTGAATCCTGCCCGCAGCTTCGGTCCGGCGATATTCTGTCCGGAGGCATGGGGCGATTTCTGGATTATGGTAGTCGGTCCTGTTATTGGCGCCGTAATCGCTGTTCTCTGCTGGAATGCGATGACATCCTCTCGTAAAAGTATCAAATAGTATATAATAATACGATAGAATCCCGGTAGATCATCGTCTTCCGGGATTCTATCGTATTATTATAGATTAACCGAAAAGGATGCGGAATGCATCCGATACGCGACCGGCTTCGTGCAGGCGGATTTTGAGTCGCGATATATCGATTCCTTTGAGATTACCTCCGGGAATAAGCATGTCGGTCATGCCGAGTTTCTGGGCTTCGGTTATTCGCTGTTCAATGCGTGTCACAGGGCGTATCTCGCCTGTGAGTCCTATTTCCCCGGCCATGCACCATCCGGCAGGTATGGTCATATCGACGTTGCTTGCCAGTATAGCCGCTATAACGGCAAGGTCGAGAGCCGGATCGTTGACTTTGAGGCCACCGGCAATATTGAGGAAAACATCCTTTATGCCTAATTTGAATCCTACCCGTTTTTCGAGAACCGCAAGGAGCATATTGGTGCGCTTTGCATCGAATCCGGTTACTGAACGTTGCGGTGTTCCGTATGCGGCAGTGCTTACAAGCGCTTGCACCTCAATTAGAAAAGGTCGCATACCCTCAAGCGTTACTCCAATTGCGACGCCGGACAGTTCTCCCGCATGATGGCTAATAAGCATCTCTGACGGATTTGTTACTTCCCGCAAGCCTTTTTGCCCCATTTCGTATATGCCTAATTCGGAGGTGTTGCCGAAGCGGTTCTTGATGGCTCGGAGCAGCCGGTACATATATTGTCGGTCTCCTTCGAACTGTAAAACGGCATCGACTATGTGCTCAAGTACTTTCGGGCCGGCGAGGGTACCTTCTTTATTGATATGTCCGATAAGCAATACGGGCACTGAACTTTCCTTGGCATAGCGGAGCAAAGCGGCGGCGCATTCCCGGACCTGTCCCACGCTTCCGGCTGAAGATTCGAGAGTATCGGTGGCAATGGTCTGAATGGAATCGACAACGAGAATTTCCGGGTTTACAGTGTCGATATGGTTGAATATATTTTCAAGCGATGTTTCGCATACGATGAACAGATTGTCGCTTCCACGTCCTATGCGGTCGGCGCGAAGCTTCAGTTGTGTAGCGCTTTCCTCGCCGGAGATATAGAGTATGCGGCGGTTGCGTATTGCAAGAAGATTCTGTAATACAAGAGTCGATTTTCCAATACCCGGTTCGCCGCCAAGCAGAACTATAGAACCTTTTACGAGCCCACCTCCGAGAACTCTGTTCAGTTCCTTGCTCGGCATATTGATGAGATCGGAAGAGCACACGTCTGAACTCCAGTCACAAGGTACAATCTCGTATGCCGTCTTCTGCTTGAAAAAAAAAAA
>CAJTJV010000022.1 GCA_910576775.1 uncultured Muribaculaceae bacterium
TCCGCAACTATTTTAATCCGGCTATAAAATAGCATGTCTCCTGACATGGCAACGCAATTTTAAATGAAAGAGCCGTGTGCTATCGTTTGATGCTTATGTGTAAATGCACAAATCAGTTTGATGCTTGTTTTATATTTTGTAATTTTGAATAAACGTTTGTCCCTGTTTCGGAAACAATATCATAAAAATATTATAGATGAGCAATACCGATACTCTCAGCAGGACATTTTTTCTGACTGCCGGTGAGAGTGATGCTGAAGGGCTTATGCCGCCCACTCTCCTTGCGTCGAGAGTAATAGAAGTGGCAACTGACCATGCCAATGAGCTTGGTATCGGATATGCAACACTTATAAAACGCAATATAGGCTGGGTTCTAAGCAGACTCAGCATGGAGGTCTACCGATATCCGCGTATCAATGAGACATATACTTTAAAGACATGGATCGAGACCTATAACCGTCGTTTCAGTGAGCGCAATTTTGTGTTTACTTCGGGTGACGGCGAGGTCCTTGGATATATGCGCACGGTATGGGTGCCGATGGATTTCGCAAGGCGTACGGTTGCCGAGCTTTCGCAGTTCGGCGTGGATTCTTTTCCAGTGGCCGATATCGAATGCCCCATGGCAAAAACGCCCCGCATCGGCGCATTGCCCGAAGATGCCGACTCCGAGAGTTATGTTTTCCGATATTGCGATCTCGATTTCAACCGTCATGTCAACACAGTCCGTTATCTCGATCTTATTCTCAACCACTGGCCGCTTGAACATTACGATACCCATACGGCATCGCGAATCGACCTTCTTTTTCACCATGAGTGTCATTTTGGTGAAGCAGTGGAGCTGCGGGTATGCGACGACGGCGACAAGGCTACCTGTGAGATTATCCGTCCCGACGGTATGCGCGCTGTCGCCGCCGCAATAGAATGGAAAGAATTATAGATTATTCCTGCCTTCTGGTACTCATTTTGCGGAGGTAGTGTCTGATGGCCGTCATTGCCTGTTTGTTGGTCTCAGGATTTATGGCAGCCAACAGCCAGTCGCGTAACTTTGACGGACGCGCGGCATCATTGATTGTCGACGGATCTTCTGATAGTTCGCCTTCATAAACTTTTGGCTGACGTTCGCCCCGGAGTACGGCAAGGGCATTTTCCGCAAGCGATTTAAGTTCATTTTCTCCCGGATATACATAGATGGGAGCTATAAAATCCACATGGTCGGCTATAAAATCGGTGACACGTTTGCTGTGCGCTATGCCGCCTGTAAGCAGAATTGCGTCAACATCTCCTTTCAGAGCCACACTCATAGCACCTATTTCCTTGCAGATGGTATAGCACATGGCTCTGAGAATAAGCATGGCATGGAGGTCGTGGTTCATGATGCGGTCGAGGACCTCCGGTACGGATGTTGTTCCCAGGTGTGCATACAGGCCGCCGACTCCATGTACTTTTTTAATCAGTTCTTCTTCAGTATATTTTCCTGAAAAGCACAGGCGGATAAGTGGCCCCGGTGGCAGAGATCCCGAACGTTCGGGGGAGAACGGTCCGCAGCCGTCAAGAGCATTTGTTGTGTCTATGACGCGGCCACGGCGATGTGCGCTGACGGTGATGCCACCTCCCATATGGCATACGATAAGATTGAGTTCCTCGTATTTCTTGCCGCATTCTTTTGCATAAAGGCGCGCTACCGCTTTCTGGTTCAGTGCATGGAATACCGATTCGCGGGGTAGTTCCGGAATTCCTGATATGCGGGCGTAGGGCATCATTTCATCAACTACTACAGGGTCGGCAATATATGCCTTTACGCCAATTTCGTCGGCAATGTCACGGGCGAGAAGACCTCCGAGATTGGATGCATGTTGCATACGGGCGTTGATAAGATCCCGGCGGAGATTGTCATTAACCTCGTAGACACCGCTTTCGATAGGCATGATGATGCCTCCGCGGCCTACTACTGCGTCGAGTTTTCTGATATCAATTCCGTTTTCCCTTAAAGTCTGTTCTATAAGGTTTTTACGCCAATGGAACTGCTCGGGGACGGAATTGAAATGTGCGAGATCTTCGGGACTGTGGTCAATTGAGGTGGAGAATATGGGCTTGTCGTCATTATAGACTGCGATTTTTGTAGATGTGGAGCCCGGATTTATCGCTAATATATTGAATGCCATACTTGTTTATTTTATCTGCATACAAGCGAGTGCGATAGAATAAAGCTTGGTCTCCGAAGTGTCGCCGCGCGATGTGAGAACGCAAGGCACCTTGGTTCCTACAACTATAGCGGCAACCTGTGCCCCCCCTATGTGAGTGGCTGATTTAAAGAATACGTTGCCTGATTCTATGTTGGGAAAGAGAAGACAGTCGGCCATTCCGGCTACTGTGGAGCCTTGCACTTTCTTTTCCACGGCAGCCTCGGTATAGAGCGCCACGTCAAGCGACAGGGGGCCGTCGACTGTGACATTGCCGAGTTGGCCTCTATCGCCCATTTTGGCAAGAATGGCTGCTTCGGTTGATGACGGAACCGACGGGAGTACCTGTTCAGAGGGGGCTATACAGGCGATTTTAGGTTTGTCAATACCTAAAGAGCGCGAAATGTCGGCGAGGTATTTTATAAGTATGGTTTTCTGTTTGAAATCCGGTTGCGGAATGACGGCAACGTCTGAGATACACAGCAGACGGTCTCGTCCCGGTAGCTCTATCGCCGAGACATGGCTAAGAGTGCCTTTCGGCGGAAAAAGGCCTGCTTCTTTATTGAGAATGCCGCGCATGTATTTGTCGGTGGAAACAAGACCTTTCATAAGCACGTCGGCTCCGCCTTCTGCGACGAGGGCTACTGCCATCTGCACGCAGCGGACGTCGACAGCTTCGTTGACGATGGTGAATACTGAGGCGTCGATATTTTCGGTACGGCATATTTCGAGGATACTTGCCTTGTCGCCGAATACTATCGGCTCTACAAGTCCTTTCTGCCACGCCTCGTAGACCGCTTTAAGAGTGTGGACGTCGTTTCCGTAAGCTACGGCAAGTCTGCGGCGACCTTTGGCGCCGGCAGCTTCTACGAGTTGTTCGAGTTTGGTAATCATAGATGTGTTTTATTTGAGTTGTCGCCTTTTACGCTCATCGCGGAGGCGACTTCAATTGTATCCGAGTCAATTGTTGTTCCTTATGCGGAAGATTGTACCTTCGATAAGGGATACGTATATGTCGCCGTTGAATGGATCGACATCGATACCGTTAACCTCGCTGCAACCAAGCGGTAGGGAGGCTAATAATTCATGGTTGTCGGCGCGTGTGACTGTTACTTTTCCTTTCAGGGAGCCTGTGTAGATATATCCGTCTTTTTCTACAATCACACATGGCGCGTGTTCATATCCGAGTCCGAGGTCGATTGTCCAAAGTTCCTTGAATTCTGGTGCTGTGGCATCGACGGCGACAAGTTCGCCATCCATTGTCTTGGCATAGATGCGGCTGCCGTCCTCGCTATGACCTATGCTTTCGCGGTAGCGGTGTGAATTGTCACGCCATAGCTGCCGTCCGCTGCTGCGGTCGAGGGCTGTCATATATCGGTCCGGAGTGACTACAAATACTTTGTCACCGGAGATTACCGGCACCACATTGCCGGGACTGAACAGATTGCCGTTCATTCCGTTGTCCCAAGCCCAACGTAATTTGCCTGTGCGGAGGTCGAGCATTCGCAGCTTGGTATCCCAGGCGCCGAATACGAGATCATTGCCTTCAATTGCCGGGGCTGCCTGACAATAGTTGAAGATGGAATCGTATACCCAGACAATCTTGCCGTTGACAGGATTCAGACGCTCGATACGCTTGTATCCCCCCTGGATATATCCTTTACCGTCAGGAGTAATAGTGCCGTCGGCAACGTAAGGGCCTTCCTTGGATTTGTGCTTGCTCCTTACTTTGCCTGTCGCAGCGTCGATAAACATAATGCCGTTGTGCATTGGTACTGCCACATCTTTGCCCAGCGATACGGGACGGCTGAAAAGGCTTGCACCGGTCGGTACTGTCCAGCGGATGGCTCCGTCGTTTTTGCTTACTGCCTGTGCGTTTCCTGTTGAAGTGCCGAAATATACATTGTTCTTGTCGAATCCGAGACGGGTGAACACGGAGGCGTTGTCGCTCCATAGTTTCTGTACTTCGAAATTCTTGGGAGCTATGATCTGGGGTTTCTCTTTTTTCTTTGATTTCTTATGGTCGATGGTGTTTGCAAAAGCGTATTTCGCCTGGCGAGGATAACCGATGCGCTTATTATAGATATGCACCCATGAAGGGTCTATTTCAATCTCAGAGTAGCCGTAGTCGCCTTTGCCCATGTCGAGGGCGCGAACCATCACGCAAGGCAGATCCGAGCCGCTTTCAGGACCTCCGGCATTATATGATTTCCACGTGTGGTAATGGCCGTTGATATGGCCGATGACTGGGTAGCGCTCGAGGATGGCGAGATAATCGTCGAGGTTGTCAAGATCGGAAAGAAGAGGATAGTGGTTGAAAGATAATACCTTTTTGCCCGATGTGGTCATTTTGCCGAGGGTCTCGTCGAGCCAGTGCAGGTCTTCCTGTTTGATGTTGCCATTGCCCATTTTCATGTACGGGCCGCAACTGATTCCTATGAGTATGATGCTGTCGGTTTCCGCTACGAATCTGTCGTTACCCCATAGGTCAATGAAAGTCTTTGTGGCACTTTGGCTCCATGTTGACTCATGGTTGCCAGGAATCAAAAAGGTTGGATGTTTTATTTTGTCAAGAATGCCTTTTACGTTTGTAAGCTCCCAGTCGGAGCCTTCAGTACCCAGGTCGCCGTTGACAACAACAAGGTCGTAAGGTGTCTTGTTGATTTCTTCCACAGCAGTTCGCATGGCTCCTTCATTGGCACTTCCGGGGGTGACATGGATATCGCTAAGAACGGCTATGCGTTGTGCGCTCAGATTTAAGGTTATAAGGATGGCTAATGCTGATACTATTGATTTGCAATTCATTATGCGTTTTAGATATTTTGATTCAATACAAAGGTAGATTATTTTCGGGTAAAAAAGAAAAATTTTTAAAAATAACTAAACCTTTTTTGCTGAAAGCGTGTTAGAATTACAAAATCACTCCAATAGAACACTCACAACTATTATTTATGAATGATATGAAAAAGATCGCATTACTGCTTGCTGTTGCTCTCGGTAGCGCAGCTTGCATCGCTCAGATTAACAAGGGCGAACTCAAACAGCTTCAGAATTTCCTGAATCAGCCTGCCAAAGAGGCGGCTACAAATGCTCAGGCTCTGAAAATTACCGACATGAAAAATCCCGCCACTTGGGAAGGGGTTACCGTTGTCGGCGGTAATGTAACAGAAATCAAGTGGGCTGACAAGAAACTTGGAGGTACTCTCGACCTCAGCGGCTTCAAGGCTCTACAGAAAGTCGACGTATCCCGTAACGCTCTCCAGGCTGTATCCGTAAAAGGTGACGCAGCTCTTTCCGAACTCAATGCTTCGCGCAATAAAATCAGTGAAGTAGATCTCTCCGGTACAACCGTTCTTTCAAAGCTTTCTTTGAATAACAATCGTCTTACCGATTTTACTCTTACCGACGCACCTGCCATAAAGAGTATCAACATTGCATCCAATCTTCTTGTAGACCTCGACCTACAAGGTTCGTCCACTCTTGAGACTGTAAACTGCCAGAGCAATCATCTGGAAAACCTCAGCGTTGCGAACTGCACCGCACTCAAGAATCTCTATTGCGGCTATAACAAGCTTACAAGTCTCAATCTCGTTGGTGTTACCAGCCTTCAGAACCTAAACATTGATGACAACCGTATCTCAAACATGATTGTTTCCGGCTTGCCTTCGCTCGCTACCTTCATCTGTTCCGACAACAACATGAAGACTCTCGGTCTCCGCGACTGCCAGGCTCTGATGGATATCGTCTGCTCCTACAACAACCTTACCAGTTTGGATGTAAGCAATTGCCCCAATGTTCTCTTCGTCGACTGCTCTTACAACGATCTTTCAACCCTCTCGCTTGCAAACCAGACCTTCCTGCAGCGTCTGCTCTGCAACAACAACGAACTTACAATGCTTGATGTAAGCTTCGACCAGGCTCTTACCTACATCAATTGCCGCTACAACATGATTACGGATCTCCGCACAATTGCTTGCCCCAACCTGCGGATGATTGCCTGCCAGTGGAATTACTAACGACAATGCGATAATACGATCTGAATATTTCCCGAAAGGGGGACGGGCTCAGGCCCGCCCCCCTTTTTTAGGCTTATATATGATGGTTATTCTTTGTCGGAATAATCGATGTCCTCGATAATCCTGTCGTTTGTCCGTTGGGCGACTCGATAAATTATGAGGATGACGGCAACCGATAGAGCGAGCATAATCAGCATGAAAATTATGTTTCCCAATGCCGACGCATTCTCTTCGGAATGTCCCTTGAAGGCGTCCCGGAGGTGCAGGTATTCTATAAGGAACCATCCGGCCCAGATTACGCAGAAAGGTAATTCGATCAATAACTGGATTTTACGATAATGTTTCTGTTTCTGAAGTTTCCTTTTCAGTTCCAGAAGACTCAGGTTGTTTATGTCGTCCGACGAAATTCGCATTGTCGATTTCCAGTCGATGTAAGTACTCGGAATCATGGCTATTATGATACTGTAGGCAATCCACATCGACATGTGCATGGTGTGGCATATTGTTATTATAAAAAGTGAGAGCACGGGCATGGCGATAATTTCAGCTGTAACGTAGTTGCTCATCCATCCCGAACGTTGTTTCATTACAGTGCGCATAAGGCGATTGTTGACAATATTGTATTCCTCGAGGCTATGCTTCATTGCGGCCATCTGCGTGCGCAGTTCTTTAAGTTCGTCCATATCGAGTAGGTGTTTTTTTGTTTACAAAGATTTGAGTTTTTCGCGAATTCGTACCAATCTTACTCCCAGAGCTTTTATGGAGATTCCGATTATTGAGGCTATTTCTGCGTATGACATGTCTTCAAGCCATAATAATACGATGGCTCTGTCGAACGGCTCGAGTTTCGTTATCCGTTCGTGTAGCATAGCATTCTGTTTGCCGATTGTGGTTCTCTTGTCAAGAATATCGGGCGACAGATCCAAAGGGATTGTTTTGATTTGCTTTTTCCGTTTGTGTGATATGCAAGTGTTCAGACTTACGCGGTAGACCCATGAGCGGATACTGCATTCTCCCCTGAATTTTTCGAAGCCTTGCCAAAGATTTATCAGCGTGTCCTGAAACAGGTCGTCTGCCTCGTTTTTTGAAGAAGAGAACATGTAGCAGACAGAATAGATTGTGCTTTTCTGTTCATTTACGAGCCGTCCGAATGTGATATGTGGTTCTCCGTCCATTGTTGTGGTTCATTGTTTTTAAGAAGATGTTCTGTTTATAAGACGCAAAGGTTGATATATAACTACAAAGATATTCTGAAAAATTATAATGCAAAAAAACTTTAATGGTATGATGTGCGGTGTTGCTGCGATTGGCTATGTTGCGGGAAATGCTTATCTTTGTATGTTTAACCCATCAATATCCGTCTATGCACCGCCGTTTTCTTGCAATAGCCGTTGTAGCAAGCACATATTTATTTGTATCTGCCGCTTCGTTGAGTTTCTCGGGGCTTTCGCTGCCGGCAGTAGAATGTTTTGTTGAGGCTGCCACCGGACTGGAGGCCGTCTATGTCCTTCCGTCGACCGAAGGTGTCACCATTACGTTTGACGGAGCTTCGTCATCTGCCCGGTGGTCCTGTTTCAGCAATCTCGGAGGGGCGTATGCCGAAGAAATAGGAACCGGAGTTTCCGTTCAGTCCCGTCACGGTGACATGGGATATCTTATAGAGGACCGCGGGCGCCAGACGTGTTTCTGGATTGTGGACTATTCTGCCCATGAACTATCGATGGAGTCGCTGGTTCCGTCGGAGGAACTCGACTGTTCGCGAGCTGTGTTGAATTTTAAAGGATCGGCTGCCGATATTGTTTATTATAGTATCACCGGTCGCCGCTTTGTGCTTTCGAGAGAAATGGAGCTTACTTGGCAGACATTGCAGTTCGACGATGAGAATTTCAGTTATGCCAATGCCTCAGGTCGTGAGACAATCGATGGCATAACGGAAACTGTGAGTGCTCCGGCTCCGTTGTGTAATACAACATTCATCCTCTCGGGCGATCGTTTCCTCAAGGCATGGAATATGGAGCAGAGTATAGAATCGCCCCTCGTAAATGCTTACGCTGTAGATGCCAATACCCGTGCCACACAGACCCCACGTGATGCCGATAACGAACTCAAGGACGAGAACGAGGGGCTTGGTGGCTCTGCGCCTGTAGAGATTCTTTTCGAGGCTGCCGTGAGTGATGCGGCAATATTCCGCGAATGGCAGATTTCTCGGGATCCTGAGTTCAACATTCTCGAAAACAGTTTCAACGACCTCGAATTTTCTTATACTTTTACCGAGCAAGGAACAACATATGTCCGTTTCAACGCCAATAATAACGACGGAACGTGCCCATGGGAAGGACCGGTATATGAGGTGTTTGTCGGAGAATCGAAACTCGATATCCCCAATGCTTTCTCACCGGAGGCCTCGCCGGGCGTAAATGACGAATGGAAGGTGAGCTATAAGTCACTGGTGCGTTTCGAATGTCATATCTTCAATAAGTGGGGCAAGGAACTTTTCCATACCACCGACCCCGCAAAAGGCTGGGACGGCAAGGTTGGCAACAAATATGTCCCCTCGGGTGTATATTATTATGTCATAAAGGCTGAGGGTGCCGATGGTGTACGCTACAACAAGGCCGGTGACATAAACATAATAAAATATACTCCTGGCAGCAATCAAGGCTCGTCATCGGGCGCCGAAAGTGAGGCGGAGTGAATATTTTTCTTTCAGAACAGGAAAACATGAAATTAAGGATTTTTTTATCGGCTGTCGCCTTGTCGACAGTTCTCATACTATCTGCACAACGTATACAACCACGTTTCAGTGAGGTGTACAGTCCTGATGTGCCTGCTACCGCACAGCTCTGTGGTAAAACAATTGATCTTGACCGTTCGGACTTATACGAGAAATTCGACCGCGAGTTGACGTCTCTGGCATACACCCACGGAACCACAATGCTTATGATAAAGCGTGCCAACCGCTTTTTTCCCGAGATGGCGCCTATTCTTGAAGCAAACGGTGTTCCGTCGGATCTGCTTTATCTCGCTTGTGCCGAGAGCTCGCTCAATCCGCGGGCATATTCCCCGGCCAAAGCAGCCGGACTATGGCAGTTCATAGCTTCGGCGGCGAAGGAGTACGGCCTTGAGGTAAACGATGAAATAGATGAGCGGTATAATATCGAAAAGGCTACGGCGGCCGCTTGCCGCTATCTCAAGAAGGCCTATAACCGCTACGGCGACTGGCCTTCGGCAATGGCTGCCTATAATGGCGGCATGGCACGTGTGGCGAAGGAGCTTGACGCTCAGGGTGCCGATACTTCGCTCGATCTTTATCTTGCAGAGGAAACTACGCGCTATCCTTTCCGTATTATGGCTATCAAGACGATAATGGAGAATCCTTCCGCTTATGGCTATTATCTTCGCGACGACCAGCTTTATCAGCCTCGCAAATACCGTACAGTTGAGGTGAACGGTCCGGTTGAGAGTTGGCCGGACTGGGCCGCTAAGCAGGGTATCAGTTATTCGACGTTGCGTGAAGAAAATCCCTGGATTCGAGCCAAGAAGCTTACCAACAAGACAGGAAAGACTTATAAGGTGAGAATACCTGCAGAACAGTCAATGTCGAGGAAATCGGCCGGAACAAGGACATATAACAAAGCATGGGTGTCGCGGTGACAGGATATTGTCCAATAGGATACAATGAATATGATTAACATAAACGAGCAGGATATCGATTCCGGCTATCTGTCCGGTGGTGCTGTAGGAGATGACGGCGAACAAGGGTGTATAAGCGTAATTGGTGCCCGTGTCAACAATCTAAAGAATATAGATGTTGACATTCCGCACAACAGTCTTACTGTAATTACCGGTCTGAGTGGCAGCGGAAAGTCATCTCTTGCCTTCGATACGATCTTTGCAGAAGGCCAGCGACGATATATCGAGACTTTTTCAGCCTATGCCCGCAATATGCTCGGCACTCTTGAGCGTCCGGATGTCGACCGTATTTCCGGTCTTTGTCCGGTAATCGCCATTGAGCAGAAGACTATCAACAAGAATCCTCGAAGCACCATCGGAACCACAACGGAAATCTATGATTTCCTGCGTCTGTTGTTCGCCCGTGCCGGCCATGCCCGGAGTTATCTTTCGGGTCGCGAGATGGTTAAATATACCGACGAGAGGATTGTGGATGAAATTCTTTCCCATTATGACGGGAAGAAAATTTATCTTCTCGCGCCGCTTGTCAAAAACCGCAAGGGGCATTACCGCGATCTTTTCGAGCAGCTGACACGCAAAGGCTACCTGCATGTCCGTGTCGACAGCGAGATAAGAGAGATTGAACCCGGGATGCGTCTCGACCGCTATAAGAATCACTCCATAGAACTCGTAGTCGACCGACTGAAAGTTTCTGAAAAGGACCGAGAACGTCTGCAATCATCGGTGAGCAAGACCCTTTTGCAGGGCGACAAGGAGATGATGGTATATGATGTGGATAGCGACAGAATGGCACATTTCAGTCAGGAACTGATGGATCCCGAAACCGGTTTGTCGTACCACGACCCGGCGCCACATAATTTTTCCTTCAACTCGCCGCAGGGAGCGTGTCCACGATGCAAAGGTCTTGGTTATATAAATATTGTGGACCGTGCCAAGATTGTGCCTGACGAGAAACTCTCGATTGCAAAGGGAGCTATCGCCCCTCTTGGCAAATATACTGAGAATTTCACTTTCCAGCAGATCCGCGCTATTCTTGAAGGGAACGGTTTTACGATAAACACACCGTTTGCAGATCTGAGCGATGAAGTTGTCGATGATATTTTCAACGGCAGTACTTCCGTGCCGCGCCTTAAGGATAGTTCCTGGTCCTCAGTTGATTATTTCAAGACATTCGATGGCATTGTGAAATTCATCGAGCAGACCGGCGACGAAGATGCCGGTTATCAGGCCAAGAAATGGAGCGGACAGTACATCAGCCGTTGCACTTGTCCCGAATGCAATGGTGCGCGTCTCAATCGCGAAGCATTGCATTTTTATGTCGACGGACACAATATCGCGGAGCTTGCCGCGATGGATATCGACACTCTTGCCGAATGGTCGTCCGGAGTGCTGGACCGACTCAGCGACCGAGACCGCAAGATTGCCGCCGAGATTGTAAAGGAGATATCTACCCGTCTGCATTTTCTTGTCGATGTCGGTCTCGGATATCTTCAGCTCGACCGTGCGTCCGGTACACTGTCGGGTGGCGAGAGTCAGCGCATACGACTTGCTACGCAGCTTGGCTCTGAGCTTGTCAATGTGCTTTATATCCTTGATGAACCAAGTATTGGTCTCCATCAGCGCGATAACAGACGCCTTATCGATTCTCTAAAGCATCTGCGTGATGCATCGAATACAATTATTGTTGTGGAGCACGACAAGGAGATAATGCAGGAAGCCGACTATATTGTTGATATAGGACCCGGCGCCGGACGAAAGGGCGGAGAGGTTGTTTTCGCGGGTACGCCGCAGAAGCTCCTTGAAAGCAAAACTCTTACTGCATCGTATCTGAACGGCGAAACCGAGATTTCCACTCCTGCCGAGCGACGCAAGGGCAATGGCAAGACTCTCCGACTTATAGGTGCCTCCGGACACAATCTGCAAGATGTAGATTTCGAACTGCAATTAGGTACGCTTACTGTAGTTGCCGGAGTGTCGGGCAGCGGCAAGTCTTCGCTTGTCAACGGTACTCTACAGCCGATTCTCAGTGAACATTTCTATCGTTCTCTTGCTGTTCCTCTTCCCTATAAGTCAATAGATGGCATAGAGAATATCGATAAAGTGGTGACTGTCGACCAGTCGCCACTCGGTCGCACACCTCGTTCAAATCCTGCGACGTACACGGGTGTGTTCTCCGATATTCGCAGCTTGTTCGTGAATCTTCCCGAGGCCAAAATACGCGGCTATAAGCCCGGCCGCTTCTCTTTTAATGTCAGCGGCGGCCGATGCGAGGCATGTAAGGGTAACGGTTATAAGACAATAGAGATGAATTTCCTTCCGGATGTGCTTGTGCCGTGTGAGGAATGTCAGGGCAAACGTTATAACCGGGAGACTCTTGAGGTGCGTTTCAAAGGTAAATCTATTGCGGATGTTCTTGACATGACTATCAATCAGGCTGTGGATTTCTTCTCGGGCATCCCGAATATCTATAAGAAAATAAAGGTATTGCAGGATATCGGCCTTGGTTATATAAAGCTCGGACAGCCATCTTCTACGCTTTCCGGAGGCGAGAACCAGCGAGTGAAACTTGCGACCGAGCTTGCAAAACGTGATACCGGCCGTACACTTTTTATCCTCGACGAACCTACAACAGGTCTGCATTTCGATGATATAAAGACTCTTATGTCGATTCTCAACCGACTTGTCGACCGTGGAAACACCGTACTTGTCATAGAACATAATCTTGACGTGCTGCGACTCGCCGATTATATTGTCGATATGGGACCTGAGGGAGGCCGTGGCGGTGGTCGTATCATAGCTCAGGGGACCCCGGAGGAAATCGCATCCGGAAATTCTCCTTCCGCGCTTTTCCTCAGGGAAGAGGGCCTGTAGTTACGGCATGCTGAATAAATGTTAAATTCGTATTGCGTTTTTGTGGGTCCGGAAAAAGGTCGTACCTTTGCAGTCGGGTAAGTCCTATACGGCTTGCACTCCGAGAATTCCCCCAGGTCTTGACCGAAGCAAGGGTATCGGATTGAGCAGGCGCGATGTAGTAAGCTTACCCTTTTTTATTTCCATATGTCTCTATTGAAATATTTTCAGATTCTGCGCGATAAAGGGGCGGATATAGTCAGGGAAATCAAACCTTCGGATATCAAAATTGCGCCATGGCCGATAATGAAATGCCGATATGGCTGCCCTAATTTCGGACATAACCGTTCGTGCCCGCCGTTTGCGCCGGCATATAATGAGACTCGTCGGATTATCGATTGCTACAGTTGCGCAATCCTTTTCAGTGTCCACGACATGGACGCCGGAACTCCTGCGGCTCTCGAGTGTATGCAAGCCCTTATTGCCGACGGGTATTATAAGGCAATAGCATTCGGTACGGGGCCTTGTCGCCGCTGCGAAAAATGTATTCCGGCCGATTGTCCGCATCCAAATGAGGTGATGCCGTCGCCGGAAGCATGTGGAATCGACCTTGTCGCAACAGTCCGTAACGCCGGCCTGCCAATCGACATGCCACCAAAGCCGGGCGCCGTTCTCAACTGCTACGGCCTCCTCCTGGTGGAATAAATGGATTATAGCAATATATAACAAAGGGAGGTTTCTTGTCGAGGCCTCCCATTGTCGATTATTCCGAATAGAATATTATTTCTTCACCAAAGCTGCGGTGTCGCGGGCGATGGTAAGTTCTTCGTCGGTGGGGATTACGCATACTTTGACACGAGAGCCGGGGGTAGATATCACTGTCTCGGTACCGCGGGTGCGGGCGTTTACCTCCTTGTCTATTTCCACTCCCATAAAGCCGAGTGTGGAACAGACGTCGGCGCGGAGCCCGGCCTGGTTCTCGCCTACACCGCCTGTGAATACGATGATGTCGACGCCTCCCATCTCGGCAGCGTAAGCACCGATATATTTGGTAATGCGGAGCATGTACATGTCAAGTGCGAGGCGGGCTCTTTCGTTTCCTTCCGCTATGGCGGCTTCAATCTCGCGCATGTCGTTGCTTACACCACTCACCCCGAGGACGCCGCTCTCCTTGTTGATTATTGTCTGGAGCTGGTCGGCGCTGAGATGATGCTTGTTCATCAGGAAGGTAAGTGCACCGGGGTCGATGTCGCCTACGCGGGTGCCCATCATGAGACCTTCCACGGGTGTGAGTCCCATGGAGGTATCGACGCATTTGCCTCCCACAACGGCTGCCATGGATGCACCGTTGCCGATATGGCATGTTATTATGCGTTGGTCTTTGATGTCGACGCCGAGGAATTCGCATACTCGCGAACTTACATAGCGGTGGCTGGTTCCGTGGAAGCCGTAGCGGCGCACTCCGTCCTCGGTATAGAACTTATAGGGTATGGCGTACATGAATGCTTTTGCGGGCATTGTCTGGTGGAATGCCGTGTCGAATACGCCTACCTGCGGGACATCCGGCATAAGAGCTGTAATTGCCTCGATGCCCGTCATGTTGGCCGGATTGTGGAGCGGGGCGATGTCGTAGCATTCGCGGATTTTCGCTTTCACGTCGTCGTTGATAAGCACGCTTTCACTGAATTTCTCACCTCCGTGTACCACGCGGTGGCCGACTGCATCAATCTCGTCGTAGCTTCTGATGCATCCGTCAACAGGGTCGGTGAGTTTGGCGAGGATAGCCTTCACAGCACCCTGATGGTCGGTTAGCCCGAGCATATCGGTAGCTTTTGAGCCATCGGCTTTCTTGAATTTGAGGAATCCGCCTTCAAGTCCGATTTTCTCTACGCCTCCTTCGGCAAGGGTTGTGTCATTTTTGCCTTCGAGGTCTATGAGTTTGTATTTTACCGAGCTGCTGCCCGAGTTGAGAACAAGTATTTTCATTTAATCGAGATTTTTTATGCCTATGGCCTGGTTACAGGTTATTATGATTGTTTTGTAGATGTCCTCTGGGAAACAGCCACGCGAGAGATCGTTGACCGGTGCTGCGAGTCCTTGCAGGATTGGGCCTACTGCCTGTACGCCACCAAGACGCTGCACGAGTTTGTAGGCTATGTTGCCTACCTCGAGCGATGGGAAAACGAGCACGTTGGCACGACCCGACAGAGGACTGTTAGGTGCTTTCTGATTTGCTACCGAAGGCACGATGGCGGCGTCAGCCTGAAGCTCTCCGTCGAGGATAAGGCTCGGCTCCATGTTATGGGCGATGTTGCATGCTTCGATAACCTTGTCGACGGCAGGACTTTTTGCGGAGCCTTTTGTCGAGAATGAAAGCATGGCTACGTGGGGTGTGATTCCTGCGATGTCGCGTGCCGTACGGGCGGTAGAAATCGCAATCTGGGCGAGTTCCGCCGATGTGGGCATGGGTACTACGGCACAGTCGGCGAAGATAAGGATGCCGTTTGTCCCGAAATTGAGGCCTTTCGGGAGAACCATGATGAACGCGCCGGAAACGACACTGATCCCGGGCAGAGTCTTTATTATCTGAAACGCCGGGCGGAGAACGTTGCCCGTAGTGTTGAGCGCGCCGGCAACCTGTCCGTCGGCATCTCCGGCCTTCACCATAAGACAGCCGAGATAAAGAGGATTAGTGGCTGTCATGCATGCTTCGTCCATTGTTACGCCCTTGCTTTTGCGGAGTTCATAGAACAGGGGCGCATAGCGGTCGATAACATCTTTGTCGGCCGGATTGACAATGGTGGCCTTCTCTATATTTGGTAGCTTGAGGTCTTTGGCGAGTTGTAGAATTTCGTTACGGTCGCCTAAAAGGGTTATATTTGCAAGGCCGTCGGCGATGATGCGGTCGGCCGCTGTAAGAGTTCTCGTTTCGAGGCCTTCCGGAAGTACTATCCTTTGCGGATGTTTGCGAGCTTTGGCTGTGAGGTGTTCAAATAATTCCATGTCAGGATGCTGTTGGTTACACGCTGCAAAGTTACACAAAAAATTCCCTTATCTCTTTTTTGAAAGCAATAAATTATCGGAAAGATAATGTGACAGATGAACAATGGGCGTCTACCGTTTGTTGGAATTTCACAGGCTTGAAAAACCCGTATTATTTCGTCTTATTTTGAAGAAACTCTAAACATTACGCAAATGTCTGACTCCCGAATAAAAAAAAGAAACAAAACCTCAGTCTGGATTGCTATAGGTGCCATATTTCTTATCATTCTTCTTATTTTATGGCTCACTTTCGCCGATCTTACCGGCAATACTGATGTCGCTGCATTTCTGGCGCCCTATATTGTAAATCACCCTTAGTATTTCAGTATTATGGATGCAATTATTACAATATCACCTGAAAAGGTCGGAGTTCTCATATGGATTATATGGGGGCTGATCGGAGTTGTCTCCGCGTTGTTCGCACAGCGTTTCATGCCCTACCGCCAAATGTTGGCTTTCAATATTATAATCTCCGTTGTCGCTGCTTGTATCGGTGGATTCCTTTCGGTTCAATATGTAGGCGGCACCACCATGATGCTCTTTTTTATCTCCATCCTCGGCGCCATATTTGCCGCCGGCATCATTCTCTGGATAATAGGAGCATTGACAATGCATTTCTCAAACAGGCAATAAGTTCGTATCAACAATTATTGAGATATCACGTTGCGGCAAACCTCTCCGCAGCGTTTTTTATAATCATTATCATTCAAACAAGAAGATGTTATTTCAGGATTTTTGATTAAATTTGCAATCGAAAGCTTCGGCTTGACATATTGAAAAGCGTTTTTGCTTTATCCTTCACCACGAAATCGCCAATTTCATAAATCCTGAGGGCATAAGCAGTTATAAAACGCTCATGCTTGTCGTTTATCCACTCCCCGACAAGGGGCTACGAGATATAGCGATATGGCGTGGGAGTGGACTGTTTATTTCAGGATAGGCGTTTGGCGATGCCCGTGGTGAGATAAACCGAACATCGTTCCACGCTTTTCTTGTATTTACATAATAATATATTTCCGTGGTGGAGCGAAGCGGCGAATTGTCATATAAAAGTAGGCATGGTTCATGTTGGTATGCTTGTTAAAGACGTGTTTGATAGACAACCAAAGCATGTTACTGTTATTTGGTTGGCCGAGCAACTTAATTGTCGCCGCAATAATATTTACAATATATTTCGTCGTCCAACGATTGATACAGAATTGCTTGAACGTTTATCAAAAGCTTTAAACCATAATTTTTTCAAGGATATCGCAGTTTTATTGGATGAACGTAATAGCGGTAGAACTACCGGTGTATTGTAATTTAATACAAAATGTACCCGTAGCCGATACTTCAAAAGATAATGCCTTAGGTTAACAATGCGTAATTTTGCCGTAGAATAATATTAAAATTATTATCCATAATTTATTACTCTACATGCATAAATTTCAAGCAAAAAAACTATTCTACTGGTTTGCGTTCCTTGTACTTGGATTTTTTAGTTGTTATTGGACGGCTGACTCTCTTTATGTATGGCAACCAGTGTTGGGACTTGTAGGCTCATGGCTGCTTGCCATTCTTTTCTATGTCATGGCATCGCTGTGTTTCTCTCTTGTACTCAAATCATTCGACCGTAATCATGATTTCTATGGTCAGTTTTTGGGGCGCGGCGCTTCACTGGTGCTTGGTGTGATTGGACTTATACTTTTCTGGCTCGTATGTTCCATGCCGACGAACACCCATACTTTGTTATATAGCGCGGAGGTTCGCAACGTGCTGTCGGAAGACTTGACAACGACTATAGGCTATCTTGATGCGCTCGAAAATAATAATACGGCTATCAAAAATATAAACGCCGAATATGAGAGTAAAGAAACTCAGGTGAAGATGTTGTTTCAGCGTATGCAATCGGAAATGCAAGAACATGATAATAAAGGTATAGGCATACGGTTTCGTACAATTGTTGCAGAACTCAACAATGTTTTGAGCGGAATTGATAGAAATTCAGATGGTAAGCCTGCTGTTCAGGAGGTGAAATATCCGGGCTCGACACCTACACAATGGTTGGCGACTTATTATCATTATCAAGCTCAGGCTGACAGAGTTCTGAAGATATATCGTAATATGTGCGATGCCAAGATTGCTGATGTAAGGAAGAATATGAATAGTGAACGTCTTCAGGCACTTATCGCTGATTGCAGGATTGCGCAGAATGATGTGGAGCGGATGGAAGGTGTCAATAATGAAATTATAAAGGCGGCCGTAAAAGATTTGACTGATGCCTATTCGCATATCAATGATAATGCAGAATATCTTACATTCAAGTCGAACGAGGAAAAAGACAGATACTGTCGAGAAAATGCTCATCCGAGAGTTAAGGCGTTGCAGGTTGTCCCTGAAGTGTGGAAAGACTTTTTACTGACAAGCAGATATGATGGTCACGGCTTTATATGGTGGGTGTTGATTTCAATACTTGTCGATATTGCAGGTTTCATATTCTTTTATCTCGCTAATAAACAAGATTAAATCAATATTATGGAGAATAATGAGTTTGATGATATTCTCGGTGTGGATACTATTCCATCTGCAAATAACACCGAGATAAACGGTGAGCCGTCAAAGCCTGTGTCAATTAAAACTGTGTCGGCGGTTGATGCCGCAACCTATTCTGACGAAGAACTTAATGATGTAAATGCGATAGTTACTACAGTAACCGATACAACTACTCCAATAGCAGTGTTCTTCGGCCCTTCATCATCAGGTAAGACAATGGCTCTGTTAAGGATGATAAGATATTTCAAAGAGGAATTGAGTTTTACAGTCGAGGCAGAACGCACCTTCCGCCCATCTCATGACCGTCATTATGCCCGTATGTGCAACGAATTGAGTATGATGGTAAATAGTCAATTTGCTCCAAAGAATACCGATGCCATATCGTTTATGCTTGTAAAAGTATTCGATCCTGCAGGACATCCGATTTTACAGATTTTGGAGGCTCCCGGTGAGCACTATTTTGACGAAACAATACCAACCGCTCCGTTTCCTGCGTATATTCAGCATATTATACACAGCATTCCTAACCGAAAAATCTGGGTTTATTTTGTAGAACAGGATTGGAGAGACCAGACGGATCGCAATAATTACGCAACAAAAATAAGCGAAATGCAGACTCTGACACCCAATGATAAGCTTGTCTTTCTGTTTAATAAGTGTGATAAGAAAGCTCATCAGTATGATAGAGGGGGGCGTCCGAAATTGGATTTATTCCTTCGCACTATTGCGCAGCAGTACCCGGGCATATTCAACCGATATAGTAATACCGGAATAGCCCGCTTTATGTTCGGACCATATAAGTTCAATTCTGTATGTTTCTCGTCGGGAACATTTTCTGTTACCAATGATGGACGCCAAGCCTGGATTAAAGGTAAGCCGTTTTATTGTGAAGCATTTTGGAAAGCAATGCGCTGAATTTTCGCGAAATGAATATTCGGACATATATATTCGGTAATCCCGACGGATGGAAGCTTTACAATAAGGATCAAAGCGAGATTAATTATTTTAAGAGTTTCTATGTCAATTCTCGCCGCGGACCCCGGTTGATGGTCAACAGACGAGATGACGGTAGCGTCATCTACATATGGCTTATGTACGGCATATCAGAGATCCGGTCTGACAAGAATACGGAGCAAAAACGCGGCGGCTACGGTCATTTGGGAATGGCATTAGTGCTTGATAACTACCAGTTCACACCGGAATTTGGAATGGTTTATCGCTTTTTTTTACAGTTGTTTGAAAAGCTTCTACAGCGACCTGATTCTCCGATAATGGTCTTGGATAATGGAGAATTGCCTTATGCTTATAAGATCAGTAAGTTTGAAGAAGCGGAATCTGCTGTTGAATGGTTGCGTACCATGATGCCGCGCATATTGGATAAGACAGGAGTCAAATCCATGTCTGATTATGATTTTACGGATGGTTCAACAGGAAAAACTATATCCTTGTCGGATGAGACATCGGATAGGAAGATTCTTTCCGCTTTTCAACGTAACAATTGGGTGGCTGTCTCGCCGGAATTCCGAGAATCGCATTCACCGGATGGTGAAACAAGAAATGTCGGTCGTGAAGAGATAAATCTGTATGAAATTTCGATGCTTCAAATAAGATTGAGTAATCAATTTCATGAGTACTCCTCTATACCTAACGAAATTAAGCGGAGAGAATTATTACAGAAGATAATGGCGATAGCCAATAATCAAAGAGCCGTGTTGGCTTCGTATGTCAATAAACGCGGAGTTGAAACGGATGACGTAGTAAAAGTGAGAACTCTTCAATCGGCATTTTCCAATCTCGCATCACAAATTGACTCTATATTGTCTTCTACGGGTTCTTCTTCAGGAGATGGTTCTGGAACTGATTCTGGTGGTAGTTCAAATCCAAATCCTTCAACAGACCCCTTTGTTATAAGAGTATGGAAAATATTGAAATCAGTACCCCCGAAATTGTTAGCTGTATGTATAGTTGTGCTTTGTATCGTTATATTAATAATCACCCTGAATAAATTTAGGGCAGATGGAATTGTTGAGTTTTCTGCTCCTGAGTATAATGATACTGTAATTAATGAATCTCCTGACGGGGCTGTTGAAGATACTGAAAATAAAGATTTCATACAATTTAATGCTGCAATCGCGTCTCAGCGTTTTACGGATGCTTATGCTATTTCAAAAGTCCGAGGTGGAGAATATCCGCAAAAGCTTCTTAATGCTGTAACTGAACATTTGTGGAGCCTCGTCAATTCCGATGATGAAGGTGCTATAACTAGTTTCTTCATTCAGAATGATGAAATATGTAAATATTTAGGTCTTGGAGAAAAAGAAGGAATCACATGGGGGACAAAGGCGGCAAGGCATAAAGAATTATCCGGATATTTGTCAAAGAGGACACTTACGAAATCTGAATACAAAAAAGCGGAATTTCTTGCAAATGAGATAGAAGAAGGCCGGTATAATGATGATTTGGCAGATTTGAAGAACCGTGTGAATCAGCCAGACGAAAATAGAGGAGCTATAGAACAAAAGAATATAACTGTGACATGTGGCGGTGACGTAAAGACGACAGATGGTACGAAGCCTGTTGCTTTTACAATAAAACTCAAGGAAAACAAGAATAAACCTATTGAGATAAAAATAAATAAAAATTGCAATTTGCGTTTTGATAAAGCGAATGGGTTAGAAATTTCTTCTCCGATAAGAGACAAAGGAGTTGTATATGGCTATCGTTTTAAAGTAAAAGAAATCGGAACGACTCAGTTTAAGATTGCCGGAGAAAATTCCTTTGTAATTGCCACAGTAAAAATAGTAGATGATTGATTATGAAAAAGTATGTGTATATTATACTTGTTTTTGTCATAATTCAGGTTGAGAATATCTTTGCGCACAATGCTGAATTTGCTGATAGTCTATACACTGTCGCCATTGAAAAATATTATGACAATCCAATACACTATAGAAATAGTATATCTTATGTAGATAAGTCTTTTGATAATTCAGTGCTCTATAGGAATAGTCTGCGTGAATCCATTGACAGTTTACGTACGGTTATTAAAAGCAGAGAGTCTGGTTCGAAATTCTTCAAGAATAAAAATTTCCTACGAAATCAGATAATCGATTATTTATCTTTGGAGGCAAGATTGAAAGACTTGGAAAGGATAGATTCGATTACTATGATAGATCTTGAAAATCAATTAAGTAGTGAGTTGTCAAGCACTAAGGTTATAAAAATGCTGACAACTCCTTCTGATTCAGTATTCATTACTCCGCTGCCTGATGAAAACGATGTGCCATTATCTTTGCTCAATCATTATCGGCTATTGCGGAAATTCAGAGAGTTTAAGGAAATGTTGGAGACTGTAGAAGATAGAATCAGAAGATTGGAAGCCGCACATTCTGATGATGACAGAGAGTCTCGTAAGCTTATAATTTCAAAAAGCATTGCTACGAGGATAACGGCTTTGGCAAATAGTTGGGCGGAATTGTCAAAGATGTACTGGGGGACGTTGTCAGAACAGCAGAGCGAATACGTAGATAAAAATATTTCCGCACCGTATTTTTCAGTTGTTGATAATTACTCCAATGAATAAGTTTGTATATTTTGTTTTCGTATGTGTTCTGATATTGGGAGCCTGCAACAATCAGAAAGTGTCGGATCGTTACCGCACCAATAAGAAAGAAGTTCTGACTGTTAGAAAGGTGGCCTATACGCGTCAGACGGAAACCTCGACACCCGAAATCAATGTAGAGATGAATGGAGTTCCATTCAAAATGATGTGGGATACTGGAGCTGCAGGAACTACGATATCATTTCAAGAATGTTTGTCATTGTACAAGGCCGGAGTTTTGTCTGATAACAATATCAAATGTTATGCAAGTTGTACGGTTGCCGACGGTTCTGAAGTTACAGTTCCGGTTTATTCTATTAGAGAACTTGTTATAAGAACAGATGGGGAGCCATATGTTGTAAATAATGTTGAAGTGATGGTGATGTCTAATATTAGTGCTTCAATGCTGTTGGGGCAGAATGTTATGAAAGAATTGCCTGAATATTCGTTTAATGACTTGGAACAGGTAATAGTGTTTAAGGACGAATGAATTTTGGATTTCATATATTTGGCAATCCGAAAGGGCGGTTTACGCAATGGCCGGACGATGAAACGTCCGGTGATAATGCTATAGTTGCAGATTTTTTGCCGGCAATCGCGGGAAGAGTTCTGGTTATAGAGCGTAATGAACGCGTGATGTCATATGTGTATTGCGAGAGTCTGTCTAAACATTTATTTCTCGGCTATCGTCTGACATTTAATTCGATGCAGATTTCAAAGCCAAAGGCTTTGATGGATTTATTATCGTCCTTGACGTATACGGCTGTAAGTAATGGGGTATTCTTGACTTATAATTATGATGGAGAACCGTGTTATACATATAGCTGCTTTGGCGATAACTTGACAGAAATAGAAAACATTTGCCAAAATATAGAAATTCATTTAAACGCTTTCTCCGAAAGGTTTGGATGTGAGCCGATAAAAGGACTGCCGGAGTCAAAAATTGAGCGCTTTGTCGAATTTGGGCAATCAGATAATTATATAGTGGAGCTAACGTATGAATATACTCGTGTGATAATATATGATAATAACACACAGTATAATAGTATTATTCCCGGCATCGTTAAATCATTGCGCAAAAGAATTAGCCCGAACGACTATGAGGTGGCGAAACTGCAAAATGAGATTTGCGTATTGAAGCATCAAAAAAAACGGTTAAAGTTGATTATTGGTTTGATGGCTTTATTGTTGGGTATCGGAATTCTTCAAATTTATTACCTGATTTTGCAACTCACAGGTAGAATTGCGTAGGTAATATTTAATTAAATGATCGGTTGAAATGAAAATAGATGCAGTGAAAGCAAACTATTATTTCTTGTATATTTCATTATTTATGCTAATCGGCTCTGCTATATCACGAGCCGAAACAGTGATTGTTTATAATGATAATGGCAATGGAGGTATTCATCAGACTGTTGGACAGATTGTTGTGGATGATGGACAGTATTTTTTGAATATTGCATTTCCCGGATATAATGGAACGGTTGAGCGAAAGCATCTTAAAGTACAGCGTGTTAAGGATTCTGCGCGTCTGATGTATAATCAAGACGAATGGGCTGAAAAATATTTGTATGTAGTGGAAATAAATAGAGGTTTTTCATTGACGGATCCATATTATTTTAATATGGATTATGAGTGGATTCCATCACAGACTGAAGATTCTTCATATCCGGATAGGATTATTCCCATAAAAAAACTGTATGTTTACTATGATAACTGGAATGGTGGCTGGAATACGATGAAGACTGTTTTGATAAAAAAAGGTTGTTCATATCTGCTTTATTATGGAGATGAGATGTTTGCTGCTGTGATAGAGAGAAATTACAATATCCCATCATATGCACCTTCTTGGGTTCATCGTTATTCTTATAAATCACAAATATCAGGATTCACTGTATATTTCAATTTTTGAAAGAGTGTTAACGAATCTCGGTATAATGCGTATTTCTTTTGTTATGAACCTTTGCGGCGGTACTTGATGTAAATTTAAGATTTCCGTTTTGATATTCGCAGGCATGGGCTGGAGTGCATTGGTGTGTCATAAAAATTTTGTACTTTTGTGTTCATGACTGATGCGGAAATGAAAAAGATATGCATTCTTACGAGCACTCGTGCGGACTGGGGGCTTCTGATGCCTTTGGCGCGTGAATTGCGAGCCTCTGAGGACGTTGAGCTTCAAATCGTGGCTTCAAATATGCATCTTATTCCGGAGCTTGGTATGACGGTCGACGAGATTACAGATGCCGGGTTCGATGTAGACCGCCGTGTGGATTGCCATGTGGTCGGAGACGATGATTTCTCCAAAGCCTTGACTATGGCGCGATGCCTCGAAGGTACGGCACAGGCGCTTAAAGATTTGTGTCCCGATGCTGTCATTATCCTCGGCGACCGCTACGAGATGCTTGCGGCGGCATCCGCTGCAGCGATAATGCATATTCCGATAATACATATCGCCGGCGGCGAGATTTCCGAAGGCGCCCTTGACGATTCTTTCCGTCATGCCATAACAAAACTTGCCACTCTCCATCTTACGGCAACAGAAGCATACCGGCATCGGGTGATACAGATGGGCGAAGCTCCCGAAAGGGTGGTGAATACCGGCGCTATCGGTGTATGGAATGCTTTCAACACTCAGCTTATGGATGCCGATGAGCTTGGTATGGAGCTGAATGTCGATTTCAGCAAGCCGGTGATTGCCGTTACTTTCCATCCCGCAACTAATGAATCGTCCGTGAGTCCTGAAGAGCAGATGAATGCTCTGTTGGATGCCCTCGACCGTTTTCCTGATGTAACGTCCGTTATAACCGCCCCCAACAACGATGCAGGAGGCGCTTATATCCTCAAACGTCTTGAGTTATATGCTGCCGAGCATGCTGACAGGGTACGTCTTGTCCGTTCTCTCGGCATGGTGCGCTATCAGTCGCTTTTGCGTTATGTACGTGCCGTTGTCGGCAATTCGTCAAGCGGTATTGTAGAGGCTCCGTCGGCCGGAGTGCCGACAGTCGATATAGGCATTCGCCAGAAGGGGCGTATTGCGGCGCCGTCCGTACTCCATTGTGCAGCCTATGCCGATGACATTGAACGTTGCCTGAGCGAGGCTTTTTCCGAGGAAATTCAGGCTCTTGCCGCAAAGCGCATCAATCCTTATTATAAACCTGATACCTTGGCTTTGATGGTGGATGCGGTTTTCTCTTTTGTCCGCTCCTTGCCTGTTCCTCCAAAACATTTTCACGATATAGAATAATGACACCCCTCTATATTATACCGGCGCGTGGCGGTAGCAAAGGCATCCCGCGCAAGAACATAAAACAGCTCGGAGGTCGACCGCTGATTGCATATACTATCGATACGGCCAAAGAGGCTCAGTGCGTGACGGGCGGCTATATCCTTCTGTCGACAGATGACAAAGAGATTGCAGAAGTGGCATGCCGTTGTGGATTGGAGGTAGAGTACATGCGTCCGGCCGAACTTGCCGCCGATACTACGGGTTCGCGCGAGGTGATTCTTGACGCCATGGAATGGGCGGAAAGACGCGGCATATATTTCGATAGTGTTGTTCTCCTGCAACCTACCTCTCCCATGCGCGTTGCTGACGATATTCTGGGTGCCATGAAGCTTTTTACCCATGGCACCGACATGGTTGTGAGCGTCTGCGAGTCGGATGCCAATCCATATTACAATCTTTTCGAGACCGACGCCGACGGTATTCTTCATATCTGCAAGGGCGACGGCCTTTTCACACGTCGACAGGACGTGCCGCCGGTATTGGAATATAATGGTGCCGTCTATGTCATAAATCCCGGGTCGCTGCGCAAGATGAGTCTCGGTGCTTTTCCGTGCCGTCGCCCCTATCTGATGCCGCGGTCGCGCAGCATCGATCTTGATACTCCGGCCGATTGGGAGCGTGCCGAACAATATATATCAAAATGAAGGACAAACACATAATATCGGCTGAAGCCTCTATTATAGAGGCTCTCCGTAGGCTTAATGCACTACCGGGCGGTGCGATGACTCTTTTTGTTGAAGACGCTTCAGGCCACCTTGTCGGTACTCTTACCGACGGCGATGTGCGACGTGCTCTTATCGCCGGTGCCGGTCTTGAATCTGCCGTTAAAGAGGTGTGCCACGGCAGTTTCCGCAGTGTGCGTGTCGATGATATCGACCCGATTGAGCTGCGTCGTTTTCGTAACGACGGGATAACTCTTGTTCCGGTGGTTGATGCTGCCGGACGTCTGGTCCGTATTCTTGATATATCAGGCCGGCGAACACAGCTCCCTTTGCGCGCTGTGCTTATGGCGGGTGGAAAAGGCGAGCGCCTGCGTCCTGCCACACTGACAACGCCTAAACCTCTCCTTCAGATTGAGGGCAAAGCCATAATAGATTATAATGTAGAGGCTCTCGCTGCATGTGGCATCGATGATATAACCGTTTCGACGGGTTATCTTGCCGAACAGCTCTACAATCATTTCGACGCATCTGTCGCCGGTGTGAAGGTAAAGTGTGTCAGAGAAGATTCGCCGTTGGGAACGGTAGGAGCTGTCACTCTCACGGAAGCATACAGGACTCCCGGAGAAACGCTTGTGATGAATTCCGACCTGCTCACAACTATTTCTTTCGAAGATATGTATCTGCGCCATCGGGCTACGGGAGCCGACGTTACCATTGCAGCGATTCCATATCAGGTATCTGTACCATATGCTATTCTGACACTTGACGGTACTGATGCAGACCGTGTTATTGCAATCGAGGAAAAGCCCTCCAATTCATATTATGCCAATGCAGGTATCTACATTTTTTCCGACAAAGTTTTTGCCCTGCTTGAACCGGGGCGTCGCACCGATGCGACCGACCTTATCGAGACGGCGATAGCGTGCGGCTTCAAGGTGACATATTATCCCATCCGCGGAACATGGATAGATGTCGGCTCGCCGGTTGATTTCCGTCAGGCTTCGGAGCTGATGCGTCATCACAACTCTATGTCGCAACCGAACTCTTAGGCATTGAGCACGTTTCAATAATATTATTATCGACTTAACAGACATGGCTGACTCCAATTTTATAGATTATGTGAAGATATTGTGCCGCTCGGGAAAGGGCGGTGCCGGCTCGCGCCATTTCTATCGCGCAAAGTATGTGCCCAAAGGCGGTCCCGATGGTGGTGACGGTGGTCGTGGCGGACATATCATTTTGAAGGGCAACCGCAACATGTGGACCCTGTTGCCTCTGAAATACCGCCGTCATATCTTTGCCGGAAACGGACAGAGCGGTTCCGGCGGACGCAGTTTCGGTAAGGATGGCGAGGATGTAATCGTGGATGTTCCCTGCGGTACTGTGGTTTTTGATGCCGAATCAGGTGAATACCTGTGCGAGGTTACCGACGACGGGCAGGAGGTGAAACTTCTTAAAGGAGGCCGTGGAGGTCTCGGCAACTGGCATTTCAAAAGTTCTACCAACCGCACTCCGCGCTATGCGCAGCCCGGGGAGCCTTCAGTAGAGCGCAGTATCATACTCGAACTCAAAATGCTTGCCGATGTCGGCCTGGTAGGTTTCCCGAATGCAGGCAAATCCACTCTTCTGTCGGCTGTCAGTGCCGCCGAACCCAAGATTGCCGATTATCCGTTCACAACCATGGAGCCGCAGCTCGGCATTGTGGCATATCGCGACAACCGTTCGTTTGTTATGGCGGATATTCCCGGGATCATAGAGGGCGCAAGCGAGGGTAAAGGGCTCGGTCTGCGATTTCTGCGTCACATCGAGCGCAACGCAGTCCTGCTGTTCATGGTTCCTGCCGACGCCGATGACATTGCAAAGGAATATGAAATCCTGCTTAATGAAGTGAGCCGCTTTAATCCGCAGCTTGTCGACAAACCTCGGGTTCTCGCTATCTCCAAGTCGGATATGCTCGATGATGAGCTGCGCGCAGAGATAGAACCTACTCTTCCCGAAGGTATCGAACACGTATTTATCTCGTCCGTCACCGGATATGGCATTATCGAGCTCAAGGATATGCTCTGGAAAGCCATAAACGATGAGAACAATAAGATAGAAAGTGATATCGTCCACCGTCCGCTCGACGGACAGCATCGTGTGCGCGAGGAAGACGAATTCATCATCACATACGAGCCATCACCGGAAGAGGAAGAACAGGAGGCCGAGGATTTGCAGAGCATCAGCCCGGATGCATGGGGTGAGGACATCGACTGGGACGATGCCGAATATGAGGAATACGACGATTCCGAAGAGGAAAAATGACGACGATAAGAGAATATTTCAGTCATATTGTTTCTGTTTTGCAGCCTGCTCTCGGGCCAGAGACTGAAGCTGCGGCACGTATGATTTTCGAGGATGTGGCGGGATATTCGCGAACCTTTATCTTTGTCAACGGCGACCGCGAGATTTCTGATTTTATGCAGACGCGGATTATGGAGGTTGTTGCTAAAATACTCGGAGGTATGCCCGTGCAGTATGCTACAGGCAAAGCACGCTTCATGGGCATGGAATTCACTGTGTCGCCGGCAGTTCTGATACCCCGTCCGGAAACAGAAGGCCTTGTTGACATTATTACTGATGATTATAACGGTCGCAGCGGACTGAGAGTGCTTGACGTATGCACCGGCTCCGGATGTATAGCTGTCTCACTTGCGCGTGTGTTGCCTTTCGCAGATGTAAAAGCTGTAGATATAAGCGACGATGCGCTTGCCGTGGCACGCGGAAATGCGGCAGCCTTGAAAGTCTGTGTGGATTTCGAAAAAGAGAATGCACTTGCGATGAAAGCCGTAGGAGTCGAATATGACATAATAGTCAGCAATCCTCCTTATGTAGGCGAATCCGAGAAAAAAGATATGGACGGCCGTGTGCTTGACTATGAACCCGCTCTTGCTCTTTTTGTCCCTGACGATGACCCGCTATGTTTCTATCGCTCTATTGCCTCATATGCCATGGATGCGCTAACGTCTGGCGGGAAACTCTATTTTGAGATAAATCCGCTTCATGCAGATGCATTGAAGGCTCTTCTTGAGGGTTTCGGATTTGATGATTGTGAACTTATCCGTGATTACCGCGGAGCGGTGCGTTTTGCCCGTGCGGTACATATTGTCGGAAAATGAAGATAAAGCCGATAAGTCCTGAGAAAGCGTTGATGCGTCTTGAAGAATTGTGTGTTCGCGCCGAGCACAGCACGGGCGAACTGCGCCGCAAGCTTTATTCCTGGCATATAAGCGGGATCGATGCCGACGATATAATCGAATCGCTGTGTCGGCGTCGTTTTGTCGATGACGAGCGCTTTGCCCGTGCTTATGTCCGCGACAAATATCGTTTCAATCACTGGGGGCGCCTTCGGATAAGGCTTGAGCTTCGTGCAAAAGGCATTGATAGCGACATTATAGTACAGGCACTGGAGGAAATTGACGAAGATATCTATATATCAGCTTTGAAGGAGCTGATAATCAACAAAAACAAAATATTGCGCGATGATGATCGTTACAAACGTCGCATGCGCCTTTTCAAGGCCGCCGCGGCGAGAGGATATGAACCGTCGCTGATTGCAAAGATTTTAAAATCAGATGATATTGCTGAACAATTCAATGGTTTATAAGCTTTATTATTTATCTTTGCAATTGATAGTACAAATATAACGACATGAAACCACAGGACACACTTAACGCCTATATAAGACAGAGCATCAGCGACAACTGGGAGTTGCCCGCTCTTACAGATTTTAAAGGAGGCACTTTTACTTATCGCGATGTTGCCCGCAAGGTTGCCAAACTACATCTGCTTTTCGAACATGCCGGATTGCAGCCGGGAGACAGAATCGCTCTGTGCGGTCGCAACTGTGCTCAATGGGCGATTGCGGCAATAGCATCGCTTACTTATGGGACTGTAACAGTTCCTATCCTGCATGATTTCAAGTCCGATACCGTCCATCATCTTGTGTCGCATTCAGAGGCCAAACTGCTTTTCACAGACTCCCAGACATGGGAAAACCTCGACCATGACAATATGCCGCATCTGAAAGGCGCTTTGCTGATAAACGATTATTCTCTGCTGTTCAGCCGCAACAAGAAGCTGACGGAGGCTCGCGAAAAGCTTAATAAACTTTTTGGAGAACGCTATCCGGAGCGCTTTTCACCCTCAGATGTGAAATATGCCGATTTCGAACCGGAGCGCATGG
This sequence comes from uncultured Muribaculaceae bacterium, assembly GCA_910576775.1. Classification (GTDB taxonomy): domain Bacteria; phylum Bacteroidota; class Bacteroidia; order Bacteroidales; family Muribaculaceae; genus CAG-873. Next base: position 30,088 of record CAJTJV010000022.1, read on the forward strand.
CGCTTATAAATTACACCTCAGGATCTATGGGTTTTTCCAAGGGCGTGATGATCAGCTATCGGAGCCTATGGAGTAACATACAATACAGTATTGACGGTCTTTCGTTTCTTTTGCCTGGCGACGGGACTGTGTGTATGCTTCCGTTGGCGCACATGTTCGGACTTTCAATAGAGCTGCTGCATCCGTTTGTAAAGGGGTGCCACATTTATTTTCTAACGCGTACGCCGTCGCCTAAAATCATTATGGACGCTTTTGCCGAAGTGCATCCTAAACTGATTATCGCTGTCCCGCTGATTCTTGAAAAGATTATCCGTACGCGTATATTCCCTCTGCTAAACAAACCTCTCATGAAAGTACTGATGGCAATTCCGGGAGTAGACAAACACTTATTGGGTAAGATAAAAGATCAACTCGAAAAGACATTTGGGGGCCGGATGCAAGAGATCATCATCGGCGGCGCTCCTCTCAACAAGGATGTAGAGGCATTTCTCCGTAAGATCAAATTTCCATATACCGTCGGTTATGGCATGACGGAATGCGGCCCTCTTGTATCATATGCGTCATGGGAGGATATACGTCCCGGGGCTTGTGGCAGACTTGTCGACAGAATGGAGGCACGTGTGGATTCTTCCGACCCTGAAAACATTCCCGGAGTACTGTGGGTGCGCGGACAGAATGTGATGGACGGATATTATAAGAACGAGGATGCCACTGCGGCTGTGTTTGACAATGATGGCTGGATGAATACCGGTGATATTGCGCAGATTGATAAAGACGGTTTCATATATTTGCGCGGCCGCGACAAGAATATGATTCTCGGCCCATCGGGACAGAATATATATCCCGAAGAAATAGAACAGGTACTGAATAATCTTCCATATGTGGCCGAGTCGCTTATAGTGTCGCGCGACGGCTCTCTGGTGGCTTTGATATATCCGGATTTCGATAGTGCCAACCGGTCCGGAATAGGCCATGCACAGCTTGAAAAGCAAATGCAAGAGAATATCAAGAATCTAAACAGCCACATACCGGCCTATAGCCAGGTCTCATCATATAAATTGTTCGATGAGGAATTCGAGAAGACTCCCAAGCGTTCCATAAAGCGTTACCTTTATCAGTGACAATTAATAAGTACAGGCTTTTGCATGGGCTGCAGGTGCTTGTTCTGCTTGCGGCAGCGGCGTTGGTTGTGATTGCAAGCGTCGACGTCTTTTCCACGCACTCTTTTACTTCTTCGTCATGGGCTATAAGGCAGCAGGCACTGATTTGCACGGTGATGATAATAGAGTTGATTGTCGGATATTTCATCTCAGACCACCGCACACGATATATTCTCACTCACTGGCCGTTCCTGTTGTTGTGCATTCCATATAGTCTCGTTTTCGGAAATCTCGGGGTGGAGCTTGCCGAACCATGGGCATTGGTAATGCAGATTATACCGTTACTTAGAGCTGTATTTGTGTTCGGAGAATTGCTTGGAGCATTGCGTTTCAGCAATATAGGCAGTATAACAGGGGCATATGTGGCATTGTTGGCGGCAATACTCTATTTCTCGTCGTTGATATTCTATATTGCCGAATATGGAATCAACCCCGAGGTGCATACTTTCCGCTCGGCCTTTTACTGGGCCGTGATGAGCATGACAACAACGGGGTCGAATATACCTGAAATGACAGTTATAGGCCAGGCGCTTGCTTCGATATTGCCGGCGGCGGGACTAATACTTTTTCCCGTCTTTACAGTATATATTGCGTCGTCGATAGCGCGGGCATCAAAGGGCGTTCAATCATAGCGCATATCGGCGAGCATCGACTGTAGACGCTGGCGAGCCTGGAAGATGCGGCTTTTTACGGTACCCAAAGGTAGATTGAGATGCGATGCTATTTCGTCGTAATGATAACCGGAAATGAACATCGACAGTGGTTCTCCATATTCTTTTGGAATGGAGTTAAGTGCATCGTGAATCTGACGGGTATTGACTGCGCCGTCCGGTGTCTCGAGGCCGGAATCCTGCGACATGTTTATCTGATATAAGTCATCGCTCTGATCCACTACTACCACAGAGCGCATCTGTTTGCGGTAATTGTTGATGAACAGATTACGCATTATAGTGAAAATCCATCCTTTGAAATTAGTGTTGTCTACATATTTGTCCTCGCTGTCGAGGGCCTTCAGGGTTGTATCCTGAAGGAGGTCGTAGGCATCGTCGCGATTGGATGTCAGTGTATATGCAAAACTGAGAAGATTATTCTGTAGCGCCAGTACTTTGGCGCGGAATATTTTTGAACCCATAAAAATGTAGTCTAAGCGTTAATCATAAGTTATATTACATTAAAAACGCCTTGAGGATTGGTTTGGCACATGGCCGATGGACTTATTTAACGTATTTTTCGACACTTTATTCCTTGATTATCATTGTTAATCGCGGTAAAGTGAACTTTTGGGACTCTCCGGTGTTCTGATTTTGAATGAATATAATGAATTATTATGGAACAGAAAAGTATAAAAGGTACACGCACCGAGCATAATCTCCTTGCGTCGTTCGCAGGTGAGAGTCAGGCTCGCTCCCGCTACACATTGTTTGCAAAAAAAGCTGAGGAAGAAGGCTACCAGCAGATTGCAGCTGTTTTTCGTGAGACAGCCGAGCAGGAACTACAGCATGCCCGTCAGTTCTTCAGTCTCCTTGAAGGTGGAATGGTGGAAATTACAGCGGCCTATCCTGCCGGTGTTGTTGGTGATACGGCCAAGAATCTTGCAGAGGCCGCTGCCGGTGAACGTGAGGAATGGGGAGTCCTTTATGAGGACTTTGCCAAGACGGCTCAGGAGGAAGGATTTCCTCACATCGCAAACACTTTCAAGCTCGTTGCCCGCGTAGAGCAGATGCACGAACAGCGTTATCTCAAACTGCTCGAACGTCTTGAGACCGGTACAGAGTTCGAAGATGAGGAACCTGTTGAATGGATGTGCCGCAACTGTGGCTTTACAATTACAGCCAAAGCCGCCCCAAAACGCTGCCCCGTATGCGGTGTAGACCAGGGCTGGTTCGAGCGCAGACCTACAAACTATTGAATATAAGTCAATAATAAAATAGGCCTATATCGCGGGTGGCGATATAGGCCTATTTAGATAATATGCTATCGGTTATTTAATCATAACTTTTACTGCCTTCTGTCCGGCGAGGACTATGTACACGCCGTGATTGAGTGTAATCCTGATTTCGGATGCAGCTTCAGCGGTGGCGACCAGACGGCCGTCGGCAGAAATGACACGTGCATTTCCTTCGGTTAGACCGGTGATTATAACATTGTTGTTGCGGGTGCTGATGCTGACGTTATTGTCGGCAATACCGTTGATATCCGTGAAGAGCAGACTTGCGGAATTCGACGGACGCGATTCACCTTTGTCGTATACTGCTGTTACGAAATAGGTATAGTCGCGGCCTTTGACGGTGCTGTCGTCGGTGTACGATGTTTCGGCAACAGGAGTTCCGTTGAGTTTCACACCGTTTCGATAGACGTTGTAACCTTTGAGTTCGAGGACCGCAGCGGGAGCATCTTCGGCAATGAAGGTAACGTCATCGACGAAAAGCATGAATTTGTTGTAGGAACGGCTGCGGATTGCGAAATACTTGGAGCCTTCGGGCAATTTGAACTGATATTTTGTCCAGGCGTTAGGAACTACTTTTACATACGATACCGACTTGAAATCATCGATGTTTGTGGTAGCGTCTGATACAAGGACTTCGAAATCTTCGAGATAGTTGGGGTCGAAGCTCTTGGCCCATAGGGAGATGCCCTGTGTGCCACCGAAGAGTTTGGGTGAGATTGCCCAGTCATCGCTCTGATAGGGGACGCTGCTTCGCATCACATATTCCGATACCATGAATTTGCTGCCAGAGTGAGCCGTCCAGCGGTCTATTCCGTCAGAGGGGAAGCCCGACCAGGTATTTTCGGCGACAAACCATGACTGGAGTCCGGTGCAGGGGAAATTGTTGGTGTTTATGCCGCCGACAGGTATTTTGTCGGCATCGATGAATTTCCATCCGCTTACTGAATTAGTCCAGCTTTCAGCGTTGTCAAAGGTCTCGGTTGTAGCTTCTCCGGGAGCTGTCGACATGTCGGGTGCTGTCCATGACAGGACTGCTCCGGCCTCGCTGTCGGCTGCGTTAAGGTTGGAAGCTGTCGGTACTGCTGCCGAGATTAGACCTACTGTTACTGTTGGTGATGCATTATCGAGTTCGATTTGATCGTTTTCGCAGTAGATTTCGAAATGGAATTCGTTATATTCAGCGTTAATGGCTTCGAGCGTGTATTCGAAAGTGAATTCTTTGCTATCGCCGGATGCGAGTCGTCCACCTTCAAGAGTGCATGCGGGTTCGTCGTTGCAGAAAAGCTCGATAGTATAACTATTGACAGCTTCTTCACCTGTGTTGCTTACCACTGCTGCAAGTTCGAATGATTTGCCGGCTTCGGCCGCCTCGGGGGCTGTTAGGCGTGTAGCTGATAGGTTATGCTCGGCATAGCTGCTTACACGGAGATTATCAAGAGTATATAGCGCAAGTCCCGGTGTCTTGGGCTCAATACGGATAATGATTGTTTCTCCTTCATAGTCGACAAGGGGAACCACTACCTTGTTCCAAGTGTCTGTCGGACCGGTTTCCGATACAACATTGTTCTGCACAGTTACGAATCCTTTCCCGTCACCACGGTCTACTTGAACTTCGAGAGCATTTGTCCAGTTGCTGCCGGACGAACCTCCATAGTTATAGGTATAGTAGATGAATGAGGGGTTGTATAGTCCGGCGAGGTCGATTTTACCGGTGACGAGTGCCGTGAGGTCGCCATAGCATTCGAGGAAGGCAAAGCCGCCATCTTTGTCCTGAGGTTCTATACCCCATTCGTGTGATGCTACGAACTGCCAGGGTTCATTGCCTTTAATGTAGTTGTAACCGAAAATTGAGGAAATCTCGCGATTGGTGAATGATTCGTTCCAAGGTGTGGAATAAGGCGTGCCGACAGGTTTGTATGCTGTGGCGGCCATTTTTTCGGACTCACCGCCGGCAGTCACTGCATAGACTGCAAACTGGCAGAATGCCTGTTTGCCTGCTTCTACAGCGTCTATGGATATAGAGGTTTTTGTCAGGTTTTCGGCGACTGTATTGTACTGTCGGTCAATGACACGATAGGTCACGGCCTCGGGTAGGATAGTGTTGCCGTTGATGTCTGTGGTGACAGCTTCCCAGGATATAGTCACCTTTCCGGTATTGCCATCCTCAAGCATGAGAGCAGATGCGGGAGCTACTGGGCGGTTAGCGCCTACGAATACCTCGGCTTCGGATATTGCCCCTTTGCCATATGCGTTTTCCGCAACGACGCTGTAGGTATGTTTGCCGAAGGTGAGGGTCTCGCTGTCGTCGGTGTAGTTTACAGCTGTGCCTGCCGCGATATTTTCGGTTAGTGTGGCGATGATTTCGCCGTCTCGGGATATTTCAATGGCAGTGACTGCTTTGTTACTTGTGAGTTCATCGCCGGCAAGATCGGTCGAGGGGACATTGAATGATATTGTAGCCAGACGCGAACCGTTGGTTGCACCTTCGGCCTTGAGATCGCCGACAGCGGCCGGTGCGTATGCGACAACACCATCTCCGATAGAGAAGGAGTGTACGTTTACTTTGTAGGATTTATCGGCGGTGGTCGCATGGATGCCTATATAGATTCGGCCTGTTTCGTCAGGTGTGAAATCACCGCTGTAATTCACCTTCTCGGTGCTCTTGAAGCTTGTAGACTCTATGATTGTGTTTGTCATGGCCTCTGCTGTGGGGGCATTGCCCCATTTCACCTCAAAGGATTCGTCGTAATAGCTCGATGTGCTCATTGCAAGGCTTACGGGATAGGAGGTCCCGCCCTTGACATTAACGGCAGGAGTGAAGGCCCAGTCATCGAAGCCTTTGGATCCACTCACTTGCAGAACTTTGTCCGAACCGTAATATCTCCATGTGTTGGAGTCGGTGTTCGAGTCGACAAATGTCCATCCGGCCACACTGAGGCTGTTGGTGAATTCCTGCGAGAATGCCGGAGTGATGGGACCGAGGGCAATGGTGTTGGATTTTGTTCCGGGGGTGGTGTAGTCGCCTACTGTGGCTGTTAGCTCATAGTAGTATTCGATGCGGTCGTCCGAGACAGGAAGTTCGTCTGTTGCCTTGGTGCTTGTTACGCCGTCTGCGACAACATGCATGTCGGGATGACGCACTACTTTATATGTGAGATTCTTGGTGTCGACGCTGCCGCCGTTCAGACCGCTCGACGATATGCCGCGCCACTGAAGGCTGACGGTGTTGCCGGCAATGGTGATATTATACCATTCCGGATTCTTCGGTGTGTCGGGGCCTACGAATTTGTGTGTGCCCTGAGGCAGGGATTCACCTGCAGAGTTTGATGTGGTGACGGTGAAATAATAGTTGTCGGCTTTTTCGAGTGTTACAGGCGCGCTTACGGATTTGTAGGGGAGACATGTGCCGGTGGCGATTTCTTCGCCGTTTGCGCGTATGGTATATGTAAGCTCTTCTTCTGCCGGGAGTCGGGTACCGTCAACGGAATATGACGGAGATGAGAAACGGATTGTGCCGGACAGGTTGGCTCCGCTGAACGAAGTACTGACTGACGATATCTTGGCGGGAGCGCCACCGGCAGGAGCCGGAGTTTCCACCGGAATGTACATGCCGGCGAGTTGTTCGCCGCCTGCGAGATCGTAGACTTTCGTGGCCTGAGCTGTGTTAAGGTCAACGCTGTAGAGTGCGTTCTCAGTATCGTTGCTTACCGACCAATACATTATGTCGGTTGCTGGATCAATTGTGGCGTCGCCGATGTAGGTAGACTCTATACCTGTTTTGCCGATTAGATTCATGGCGCCGTCGTTGAGGTTCACTTTATAGAGGTCGCCGTTACGCTCAATGGCGTAGAGCGTGCCGTCGGACGAGAAGGCACAGCCGCTCCATGGGCGTTCAATAGGACAGATTACACGCTTGGGAGTATAGTAGTCATAGTTCCAAAGGACGAAATTGTAGCCGGTGCGTTCTTCGTTGATGAAACAGCCGTAGACTTCATCGCGGATAGGGGTGTAGGCCATTGTGGTGGCTACATAGTTGATTTTACCGGTATAGCTGTCGTATTCTTCCCATGTATCGAGGGTATAGCTGACGGTTTTGATTTCTTCGAACCCCATCAGTTCGATATAGCTGGTGAGATAGTATTTGCCGTTTGCGGCGAATCCGCCGCCTGTTGCTACGATGCCGATTTTTATCTGTGTGGGATTCCATTCTGTCAGAGAGTAGCTCCACATGCCTTCCAGGTTGTTGGGATAGATTACGCTGGCATTGATTTTCGTAGAGCTGCCGTCGGTAGAACTTACTCTGAACTGGCGAGGCTCTGTAGGTGCATTCACGGCCGAACCGAAGGCGTCGAATGCCTGTTGTGTCGGTGTAGTCTTAAATCCGAGAAGTTCATGTACGGGAATCTTCTGAGCGGGACTTGCTGCCGACGCACTTATGGCCAATGCAAACGCGCTGACCAGAATTCCGAATTTCTTCATGTTTGATGATAAAGTTTAATGCAATTGAAGAATGATGTGATAATTTTTGCAAAAGTATATATTATCTATAAAAAAAACAATAGGTTGTGCTGTTTTACCTGAATTTTGTAATTGTGAATTAACCTATCTATCCAAAAAGAAGGCCACCGTACGCGTCGTACGATGGCCTTATGATATGTCATAAGTCGAATTAGCGGAGTTTTAGCCGCTGACCTACTTGTAATTTAGACGTTGTTTTCAAACCGTTCAGTTTGCAGAGCTTTGCTACTGTAGTGCCGTTACGCGAAGCGATTTTGCTGAGAGAGTCGCCTTTGCGGACGCGGTAGGTCGATGCATTGCCTCGTGTATTCGTTGTTGTACCTGTGCGCACATATGGTTTGGCCGGATTCTCCTTGCGGTACTGTGCAGCATAGGCATTGTTTGCCGCAGGATCGAAATTTCGGGCGTTTTGGTATGTCCGTTTGTCGAATGTATATGTATCCGTATGGGTTGTCTGATTGGGGAAATCGAATATGGCGCATGGATTGATTGCGTAGCCCATGAAACGGGTCTCGAAATGAAGGTGAGGTCCGGTAGAGCGGCCGGTGTTGCCGCCGAGGGCTATAGGGTCGCCTGCTTTTACATATTGGTCGGGTTTGACGAGCCATTCCGACAAGTGCCCATAGACGGTCTCGAGCTGGTTGGTATGGCGTATCACAACATACATGCCATATCCTTTGCGGCGTCCCTGGTTGCGGACAATCCGCACCTTGCCGTCGAATGCGGCGCGTACGGTATCGCCAATGTTGAGTTTTAAATCGACACCTTTGTGCATTCTGCGGAAACGGCGCCGGTAGCCGTAAGGGGAGGTAATATAGCCTTTGTGAGGCATACAGAATTTCGATACGTCGATAACGGCGCTTTGGGGGACCTGGCTGGCAGTGTAGCAATTGACGGCCTGACTGTCCCATCCTTCTGTGTATATGTCGAATTCAGGTTCTTCTTCTTCGTTAAAGAGGGCTTCGAGGTATTTGCCGGTGTTTTCAACTGATATGCCGGCATTTCCCTGGTTCGCGAGCAGATTGTCATGGCTGGCGAGGTGTCGGTCGGGCAGACGATATGTCTGTGCCGATGCACTGAATGCCAGTGCGAATGCTGCCGCTGCTAATATTCTATTCATCGGAGAGACGTATATTTTATGTCGTTTGTTATCTTTCGTCGGGTGCGTAGATGGAGGCTACGGTGCAAAGTTCGTAGTTGAAAATTTCTTCTGGTTTGAAGAACCTTGCAATTTCGATTTTCGCATTTTCGGGGCTGTCGGAGGCATGCACTATGTTCTCTTGGCCGCTCATGCCGAAATCACCTCGGATAGTGCCGGGAGCAGCTACTCTGCAGTTCGTCGCGCCTACCATCTGACGTACGACTGTAACGACATCCTTTCCTTCAAGAACCATTACTATGACGGGTGTTGCCATCATCGATTTGAGTAGGGTAGGGAAGAAAGGACGCTCTACAAGATGTGCGTAATGCTCGCGTAGAATTGATTCGTTGAGCTGCATCATTTTGATGCCGGCGATTTTAAGACCTTTGCGCTGGAAGCGGCATAGTACGTCGCCTACAAGACTACGCGATATGGTGGATGGTTTGAGGATGATGAAAGTCTGCTCCATGGTGAGCTGTAAAGGCAAGTTAGTGTTTTGGTTTAATGTTCGGAAGATACCGACAAATGACTACAAAGTCAATAATGGCAGAATTTTGTAGGGATAGGGGTATCTTCGTGTTTTGCAAAGATAATGAATCTTTGTCTTAAAATGAAATCTTCGAGGTCTAAAAAATTGTAAAGACAGAAGGCTTTTGTACCGTCTGTCTTTACATGATACTGGTAATCAGCTGTGTATGTTTTAACAGAATTTGTTCTTGCTTCGTGCGTTTTCTCTGTTAAGGTATGTCTGGTTTTTGTTTGACTTTGTTAAAATCAGTCTATTTGTGTTACCAGTCGAAACGGAAACCGGCCCGTGTAAGTTCGGCGCTTACAGGGGGGGTCGGTTTATAGACCTCGATAGTTCCTCCTGAAATCTCAGGGAATCTTTCTGTGAGGTGTAGATAGATTCTCCACGCAAGGTTTTCCAGCAATGCAGACGGATTGCTGTTTTCAATCTTAATGATATCTATAATCTCTGCATAACTGACTGTGTCATGGAGATTGTCGCTTCGCATTGCCGGAATGTCGGTGCATCTTAGCCGGATATTGAACTCGAAAGTGTTGCCTATTGCCCGTTCCTGCGTTCCTACTCCGTGTCGTCCGAAAAGCCTGAGACCTTCGATTATTAATGTACCACCCATATCAGCGACGCGAACCGCCTTTGCGGTGTTTTTTACCTATCTTTTCCGGTGTTTTGGGCTTTGGGCGTGCGTTCAGTTGGGACAGGCTTCGTGGGGGATTCTTTTCATCAACGAGAGTGAAATCGAGTTGACGTTTCTGTAGGTCGGCGCGGGCAACCTGTATGGTTATCTTGTCGCCGAGGCGGTAGCGGTGGTTGTGTCGGCGTCCTATCAGACAGTAGCACTTAGGGTCGAAATCATAATAGTCGTCGGCGAGGTCGCGGTTAGGCACAAGTCCCTCGCATTTGTTTTCGTCAAGCTCGATATATAGCCCCCATTCTGTAACTCCGGAGATGATGCCGGTGAATATTTCGCCGAGATGGTCGGCCATGTACTCCACCTGTTTGTATTTGATGGAGGCGCGTTCGGCGTTGGCGGCAAGTTGCTCCATGTCGGAAGAATGTTTGCATTCTTCTTCGAGTTTTTCCTGATTGACTGAGCGTCCGCCGTTGAGATATTTTTCAAGAAGGCGGTGTACCATCATGTCGGGATAGCGACGGATAGGGGATGTAAAATGGGTGTAGTATTCGAAACCAAGGCCATAGTGCCCTATGTTGGTGGTAGTGTATATGGCCTTCGCCATTGATCGTATGGCAAGCGTTGAAAGGAGATTCTCTTCGCCTTTGCCTTTTATGTCGACAAGCATCTTGTTGATGGAACGGTTTATGTCGCGCGGAGTGCCTGTCGTTTTTAGTCTGTACCCAAAGGCACGGGCGAGGGCTGCGAGATTGGAGAGGCGTTCAGCGTCCGGCACGTCGTGGACGCGGTAGACGAATGCTTTGGCTTTTTTCTTTTTCTGTGGCATACCTATTGCTGCGGCCACAGTCTTGTTTGCCAGAAGCATGAATTCCTCGATAAGCTTGTTGGCGTCTTTAGATTCTTTGAAATAAACAGCAATGGGGTGTCCCTTGTCGTCGATGTCGAAACGCACCTCCATGCGGTCGAAATCTACGGATCCGTTGTCGTAACGTTCCTTTCGGAGTATTTTTGCAAGACGGTCGAGTGTGAGGATTTCATCGGCATAGTCTCCCTTCCCCGTCTCTATCACATCCTGTGCTTCCTCGTATGTGAAGCGGCGGACACTGCGGGTGACAGTGCGTACGATACGCGAATCTATTATGCGGGCCTGCTTGTCCATCTCGAAGATTACCGAGAATGTCAGTTTGTCTTCGTCAGGACGCAGGGAACATATGCCGTTGCTTAAATGCTCGGGGAGCATTGGAATTGTACGGTCGACGAGATAGACGCTTGTTGCCCTGTCTTTTGCTTCCCGGTCGATTATAGTGTCGGGTTTTACATAATGTGTCACGTCGGCGATGTGGACGCCGATTTCGTAGTTGCCGTTTGGTAGACGTCGCATCGACAGTGCATCGTCGAAATCCTTGGCGTCGCGCGGGTCTATGGTGAATGTCGTTACTCCCCGGAGATCCTCGCGCTGTGCAACTGTTTCCGGGGTGATGCCGGCATCTATCTTGGCGGCGGCTCTTTCCACTGATTCGGGGTATTGATAGGGCAGTCCGTATTCGGCAAGTATGGCATGCATCTCTGTCGTGTTGTCTCCGCTTTCGCCAAGAATGTCCATTACTTCCCCTTGCGGATTTTTTGAGTCGTCGGGCCAGTGTGTGATTTTTACTATCGCCTTGTCTCCGTTGCGACCGCCTTTGAGCTTGGCTTTGGGAATATAAATATCAGTGGCGAGGTATTTGGAGTCGGTAAGAAGGTACGCGAAATGTTTTTCTACTTTCAGGGTGCCGATGAATGTCTGGTCTTTCTTTTCAATGATGTCGACAACCTCGGCCTCCGGCTCGCGGCCTTTCACCCTGGCTGCTATGCTTACCTGTACTTTGTCGCCGTTGAGTGCGTGCATGGAGTTGCGTTCGGCAACGAATATCTCTTCTCCGTCGTCGTCTGTTATCACGCTGTTCTTGCCGTTGGAGCGGCGTACGAAAACACCGGTAGCTGTGACTGAGCGTTGCGGCGACTTGTATTTGCCGGGCGATGTCTCGATGATGATGCCGTCGAATGCCAGTTCGGCGAGATAAAGAGCTACCGAGCGCTGTTCGGCAGGAGATGTCATGCCGATTGCGGATGCTACCTGGCGGTAGTTGTATGTTCCTGTCTGTGACTCGGCGATATATGCGTTTACCGCCAGTCGGAGACGGGCGGCCTGTTTCTTGTTATTGTTGGTTTTGCCCATTTTTTGTAGTGATGAAAAGTGTTTTATGTTTCGGGCTTATAAAAAAAGCCCGGGTTGTAGTAATAACAAGCCCGAGCCATATCTTGTTGATTTACGCGTCGATGTTTGCGTACGTGGCGTTTGATTCAATGAAATCGCGTCGCGGACCGACGTCCTCGCCCATCAGCATGGAGAAGATGCGGTCGGCTTCGGCGGCATCGCTGATTTGTACTTGCTTGAGGATTCGGTGTTCGGGAGCCATGGTGGTGATTCTGAGCTCTTCGTCGCTCATCTCGCCGAGACCTTTATAGCGTTGGACTGTGGTGCGCTCGCCGTATTTGGCGATAAACTGTTGCACTTGCATATCGTTCCAGCAGTATTCCTCTGTCTTGCCCATCTTACATTTGTAAAGTGGAGGTGATGCGAGGTAGAGGTAGCCTTGTTCGATAAGTGGACGCATGCGCCGGAAGAAAAAGGTCATCAGAAGGGTCGCAATGTGTGCGCCGTCGACGTCGGCATCAGTCATGATGATAACCTTATGGTATGCGAGTTTCGACAGGTTGGGAGCCTTGGGGTCATCTTCTGTTCCTATTGTTACGCGTAGGGCGCGGAATAGGCTGGTTATTTCCTGATTGTCGAAAATGCGGTGGTCCATGGCCTTCTCCACGTTGAGAATTTTGCCTCGGAGGGGGAGTACGGCCTGGGTGTGTCGGTTGCGGGCCTGTTTGGCAGTGCCGCCGGCAGAGTCACCCTCGACAAGGAAGAGTTCGCAATCCTCGGCGGTGCGGCTGGAACAGTCTGTGAGTTTGCCGGGAAGGCCGCCGCCGAAAAGTGGCGATTTGCGGAGTACTTTCTGACGGGCGGCAAGAGCTGCATGGCGTGCCTGAGCTGCAAGAACCACTTTTTCCACGATAAGCTTGGCTTCGCGCGGATTTTCTTCAAGATAATTACTTAAAGCTTCCGATACAGCTTGGGCTACTGATGGCGCTACCTCACTGTTACCGAGTTTGGTTTTGGTTTGTCCCTCGAACTGAGGCTCGAGAACTTTTACCGAGATTACAGCCGTGAGACCGTCGCGGAAATCATCGCCTGCGATTTCTACTTTTGCGTTTTTCAGAAGATTGTTGTCTTCCGCGTATTTTTTCAGGGTGGTGGTGAGGCCGCGGCGGAACCCGGTAAGGTGTGTGCCGCCTTCGATGGTGTTGATGTTGTTTACGAACGAATATATGTTTTCGTTCGAGGTGGTGTTGTAGGTGAGAGCTACCTCTACGGGTATGTTTTGGCGCTCGGTGCTCAGGTGGATTACGTCATTGATGAGCGATTCTTTGTTTGAGTCGATGTATTCGACGAATTCGCGAAGGCCGTCGCGTGAGTAAAATGTCTCTGAGCGCGGGTTGCCTTCTGAATCGCGCTGGCGTTTGTCGGTAAGACGGAGGGTGATTCCTGAATTCAGAAATGCGAGGTCGCGCAGTCGGTTGGCGAGGGTGGCGTAATCGTAGACGGTTGTGGTGAAGATGCTGCCGTCGGGTTTGAATGTGATAGTGGTACCCGTGCGGTCGCTTTCGCCGATGATTTCAAGGGCTGAGGTGGCTTTGCCGCAGCTGAATTCCTGCGCGTAGATTTTGCCGTTACGGCGCACTTCGGCACGGAGGTAGGTGGAGAGTGCGTTCACACATGAGACGCCGACACCGTGCAAGCCGCCGGATACTTTATATGAGCCTTTGTCAAACTTGCCGCCGGCATGAAGCACGGTAAGCACTACTTCCAATGCACTCTTGTGCTCCTTTTCATGCATGTCCACGGGAATACCGCGGCCATCGTCGACAACAGTGATGGAATTGTCTTCGTTGATGCTCACCTCTATATCGTTGGCGAATCCGGCAAGCGCTTCATCGATAGAATTGTCCACCACTTCGTACACAAGGTGGTGAAGGCCTTTTTCGGAAATATCGCCGATATACATCGCCGGGCGTTTGCGGACTGCCTCGAGTCCCTCAAGCACCTGAATATTATGGGCGGTATATTCCTCTTTTTCTTCTGTCATGTTTTATGATTGGGGTATTGTCATTCTTGATTTAGCATACAAAAGTATAAAAAAAAATCCACTCGGCAAAAATTGTCCGGTATTATATTAATAATGTGTTGTAAATATATTACTATGAAAAAATGGCGGCCGAGCGATGCGGTCGCCATTACTGATATGGTGATTATTGTATGCTATTGTTTGTCGAGGTTGGCGATGTTGCGGTCAATCTCCTCGTCAGAGACAGCATAATTTATCATATCGCCGGAAAAATATTTGTCGTAAGATGCCATGTCTATAAGGCCGTGTCCCGAGAGATTGAATAGAATCACTTTTTCTTCGCCGTTTTCTTTGCATTTTAGAGCTTCGCGAATGGTGGCGGCTATGGCGTGACATGATTCAGGGGCTGGAATGATACCTTCGGCACGAGCGAAAAGAGTTCCGGCATCGAACGACTCTGTCTGTTCTATGTCGACAGCCTCCATTAGGCCGTCCTTCATTAGCTGGGATACTATTACACCGGCTCCATGGTAGCGAAGACCTCCGGCGTGGGTGTTGGCCGGAGTGAAATTGTGGCCGAGTGTGTACATTGGTAATAGTGGGGTATAGCCGGCTTCGTCGCCGAAATCATAGCGGAATTTACCGCGTGTGAGTTTGGGGCATGATGCAGGCTCTGCAGCGATGAAGCGTGTCTTCCTGTTGTCTTTGATATTGTGGCGCATGAAGGGGAAGGAGATGCCGCAGAAATTCGAGCCTCCGCCGAAACAGGCAATTACAATGTCGGGGTATTCGCCGGCCATTTTCATCTGCTTTTCCGCCTCGAGGCCGATTACGGTCTGGTGGAGGGATACGTGATTCAATACGGAGCCGAGTGTGTATTTGCAGTTCGGGGTTGTCATTGCCAGTTCAACAGCCTCGGATATGGCGGTGCCTAATGAGCCCGGATGATTTGGATGTGCGGTGAGGATGTTCTTGCCCGCGCGGGTCGACATGGATGGTGATGGAGTAACCTGTGCTCCGAAAGTCTGCATGATGCTTTTGCGGTAAGGTTTTTGTTCATAGCTGATTCTTACCTGATAGACCGCGGCCTCGAGTCCGAAAAGTTTTGCAGCATAAGCGAGGGATGCGCCCCATTGCCCTGCGCCGGTCTCGGTAGTGACGTTTGTTACGCCTTCCTCCTTGCAATAATATGCCTGCGGAATTGCGGAATTGAGTTTATGTGAGCCCATTGGGCTTACACTTTCGTTTTTGAAATAAATGTGTGCCGGTGTGCCGAGGGCTTTTTCAAGTCCGAATGCGCGTACCAGTGGAGTGCTCCTATAATATTTATACATTTCCCGTATAGGTTCGGGGATTTTAATCCATGCGTCAGTTTGGTTGAATTCTTGTTCGCAGAGTTCGCGGGCAAATAATGGGTACAAATCTTTTGGCGTTAGACGCTTTTTTGTTTTTGGGTCTAATATTGGTTCCGGTTTGTTTGGCATTTCCGCCTGGATATTGTACCAGAATCGAGGTATCTCTTCTTCCGGGAGAAAATACCGTTTGATTTTTTCGTTCATGATGATTATTTGTTTGATGTATGAACTGCAAATATACGCAAATTTGATAATAAATATATTTGCTGAACTCTATTTTTGTTTGGTGACATTGCATAATGTTTTGTCTCAGGTGTTGTTGATGGCAAAATGCTTCTTGAATAATATCTGATACAATTCGCTTGAAATGTGAATGTGTGTTAAAATTCGTGCTCTTGGTGAACTTTTTTGACAAAATACTTGCATAGGAAATCGGGATGGTGTAATTTTGCACTCGCTTTCGGGAAGCAAGCCTTGAAAGCACGAGAACATTGAAAGTATGACAACAAAGACAAAGTAGTACAAGAGTAAGAAACGGTCGCGCAAGCGACCGGA
>CAJTJV010000023.1 GCA_910576775.1 uncultured Muribaculaceae bacterium
AGGGCTTGAATACCCCGTTTTCCTTTATTACTATGACACCACCGTCAAGATAATAGAACTCGCGAGTGTGCCCGTTGTCTGTTATCTTTTCATAATTGCCAAAATAGACTGTCTTTATAGAGTCGTTGCCGTTTACTGTAAGGCGGGAACTCCATCGCTGCATGTCCGGACCGTAGGTGAATTCCGTAATCCGGCCGGTACCTTCGTCCTCTATAATCTGTATCTTGCCAAAATCGTTGAACGCAGTGATAAGTGCTTCAGAAGGTATCCTGCCATTCTTATTATCAACGGCTACAACAGCATGTGGCTTGAAAGAGCTATCGTATGTATAGTTTCCTACGCCGGGTTTGTAAAGTATATTGCCGTTGGGAGCATATTCTATTTTCGGATTAAGTATTGACGGACGACTTTTCTCCGGTTTCAAATCACCGAATACTTTGAGTCCCCATCTTTCGGTTGTAAGTCTGTCGAGATTGTCATATTCAAAGCTTTCCACCACACTGTCATCTTTTGTACGCGACAGCAGATTGCCCGTCAGCCTGTCGAATTTAAACTCAAGCTGATTAAGGACGCTGTCGCCAAATACAAGCTGACGGGTATAAGGAAAACCGTTTATATCACATTTTACTATCGATGTTATATTATCCATGAAGGACAAGGTATAATTCTCAGGTCCTCGGTACTCATCCAAAGTAAATATAGGCATGCCTCCGGCCGTCGTGGCAGTCCGAAATCCGTAATCATCGTAATCATATTTCACTACGAGACCGCCGGGATAGTATGTTTTGGATAGTCTGTTCTGTTCGTTGTATGTACAATATAAATTTAAAACGCCCTCTTCGGGAATAGTTCTTTTTTCATGGAGAATTCTTCCGTAACGGTCGTAAAAGTATTCTATGGTTTTATCACCCATCGTCTGCTTTTTCAGACGCAGATAATCGTTGCCGGATTCCCCGTAAGTATTGGTTATAAGATGTTCTCCGATTTTTACAGTCGCCACACGTCCTAATTTATCGTATGTATAGATTGTCTCCACGCCTTTGGCATCGATGCGGCTCATAAGTTTTCCATGTGCTGAATACATGGATTTTACTGTGCCTGCATCCGGGTCGGTAACAGACGCCACACATCCTATACTGTCATATTCCATATATACTGTGGTGCCATTTGATGTTATTTCCGAAGGCTTTCCATTCGATTTATATACATAACTTACTGTTCCGTCCGCCGGATCGGTGGATGTGACGGTGTTTCCCCACGCATCTATGGTTTTAGTACTTGTACGTCCGGCCGATGTGACACTTACCGAACGGTTGCCGTAGCTGTACGAATTTTCTTTGCCCGTACTGAGGTGTTCTGTCTGTACACGACCCAATGCGTCGTACGTAAAGCTTTTCGCTATCCGGAGTTTTCCATTCAGATTTTCTGTGCGTGATACCAGACCATTATTGTTATATGTGGTATATTTTACAATCCCTACATTCTGAGGTCCGAAAGTTCTCTGTTCCACCTCATGTCCCCGGCTGTCGTACCAAGTCAGTACCCATGGCCGTCCTGATGTTCGTGTCAGTATATAATACTTTTTATTGTTTTCCGTACCCCACCCCAACTCTGTGGTTGTCTTTGTTCCATCCGGAGCCAGCGAGGATATACGCCGCCCCCAGTTGTCGTATGTATAGGTGCTTGTCAGAATATTGGAAGAATCTGATTCATCATTTTCTGTCAAAACATTTCCCCATTCATCGTATGTGAAGGTCTTGACCGCAGAGGCCGGATTTGAATATGTCTTGACAACAAAGCGCCCTGTCTGGTCATATTCATAAGCCGATTTTATTATTGGCATTCCTTCCCCTCTTGTTTCGGAAAAAGTATAATTACCATAAAAATCACATCTTGAGACAGTCTCTTTTGCCTGACGTGTACCATAATTGGTAGTTATTCTCCGAAGAAAACCTGAATTTCCATATTGATAACGAGTTTCCGAACTGTAAGGCACCGGGTCGTCAGCATGTTTCTGAATCATTTTCATCGATGTCGGCATCCATACTCCTGCTTTGTTTTCATAACCTGAGTAGACAACTTTTTTGTACATATTTTCACCGTCGTTAGAAACGGTCTGTTCCAATATGACTCCTTTCGATGTGTCATATGTACTTACAGTAGTGGCTGTATTTCCGTCAATATCGGTAACAGTATTAACGGACTCATACATGAAATACGTATTTCCTACGCTCTCGATTGTATTGGAAGAAATAACATAAGAAATTTTTTCTCCTACAGTAGTTATTACCTCGGTTTTAATCGGAATCCATCGATTTTTGTCCCATTCTTTTATAATGGTTCTGGTATTCTCTCCATTTGTTGTATTAGTTTTCGATATTTCTGAAAATCCATGAGGACCTCTTCCTTTCACATGTATTTTAAAATCCTTGTAGGAATATTCATACTGTTGGATTCCTGCCGCGCCATTTGTGGATGAAGATTTCTTTACTACTGACAATGGCAGCGTATAGGTGTTTACCGGATACGTATTTTCGTCAGATGTCCGTGTGTACACACTTGGATCGGTTGTGTAGGCATAAGATACGGTCTCCACATTTCCAAGTCCATCGGTGAAACTGCTGACTCTTCCTGTCTCCGGATAAAAAGAAGGTATTTTGTATATATTTAAAGTATTTTCGATAAATGTATCTGTCGTTTTCAGAAGGTCGCTTCCATAATTGGCGACTTCCATATTCCCGTCACCATCGAAATCTCCTAA
This sequence comes from uncultured Muribaculaceae bacterium, assembly GCA_910576775.1. Taxonomy (GTDB): domain Bacteria; phylum Bacteroidota; class Bacteroidia; order Bacteroidales; family Muribaculaceae; genus CAG-873. The sequence goes on from CAJTJV010000023.1 coordinate 2,762, forward strand.
AAAAATATGCCCTTCATTTGCGTCATCCTCTCGCTTACTAATTGTAAAACTATTTTTAAGTTTCAAATTATTGCCATTTGAAAACAACCATTTGATCTGTGTATCGGTGTATACATATTTATATTGAGGAAATCCGTTTTTCTTATAGCCAGTCTTACAAAGCATGACGTCAGAGCGTCCATCTCTGTCTATATCATAAACCATGATGGCAAATTTATCATCATCTTTGACAGTAGAGCCATCAGAAACACCTATATCTTCAGATTTAGTACATGAAAATGTACCATCGCCATTATTTCGTGCTACCCATAGACATGTCTCACCGGAAACATTATAGACGAAATCAATCAGCCCGTCGCCATCGAAATCACCTTGCTTCACACGCCAGTTGTCGAATATATTCGTTCCTGTCCTGCTATTCGTCTCTGTAAATTTCAAATCGTCTTCTGTGCCACCGTTGTTGAAATATATCTTATATCCTCCTTTATACAGTATTATAATATCAGTCAGCCCGTCATTATTATAATCTCCACAAAATAATTTCTGCGGTTTATCCGGAAAACTTAAATAAAACTTATTATAATTTGATGTTGTAATTTCTTTATTTTTAATAATATGAGAAGTGTATTTTCCATTTAAAGCATCTTTTTCTATACAAATTATATCATCTGTACCATTTTTGTCCGTATCGAAAGCGACCATTAATGGAGCCTCAGAAGAAGCATTTAAAGAAATACCGAAACCTGAAGGAATGCCTCCGTACCTTTTTACAACATCTTTTCCATAGATGATTCTAAATTCTTGATAATTTTTATCATCTTCGGGTCTATAATACGGAAAAATAATATCATTAAGGCCGTCTCCGTCATAATCTAAAAGAAAGGATCCTCCCATTGACAAAACAATATCGCCTAAAGATATTGATGTTGGTATTTCAAATATAACCGGAGTTGAATAAGAAACTTTTCTGTTTGAAGATATACTACTTGTACTTATATAAACTCTTGTTTCGTATTTAGATTGTGTATAATCGCCACTGCTATATTGTATTACCTCTACAGGAGAAATCCTTATAATATCACTGACTCCATCGCCGTTTAGGTCTGCTGCATAGAAAGTTTTGCTTTGTTCTTTTACATAAGTATTTCCTTCAGTAGTTGGAATGCTTATAGCGGTAGTATGTATGTTTCCGGACGGCAGATAGTTCCAATTGAATTGTGTAGGAGGCAGGCATTCTCCTTTACCGTTTTTTTCCTGAATACTTACAAGACGGGCATATTTGCAATAACTCTGATCTGAATTATAATCATAAGTGAGATTATATTCTCTGTATGTAGAACCGTTACTTACTGTTCTTATATTGGAAATGCAGTTGTTAATCTGACCTCTACGACCTCCTATATTAAAATAATATGGTTCGGCAAATCGGTTTGTATAAGTAAAATATATTGCATTTGAAAGATGCCTGTCCTGTTGAGAATTCATTCCGTAATGGATAGAAGATGGATAGGCATAATAGTCGCTGATTATATAATAACATTGAATGTAATTCTTATATACATCCTCAATTCTATCTACATACCATGATGCAATGCGATTCTTTCCTTCCGTATCCTTAAATTCAATACGAGAAAATTGAGAACTTCCATAATGATAAGTCTTGCCGTCGGGAGTCTTTACTTCGAACCATACATCAGCTGTGCTGTCATCGTATGTGCCGTGAGCGGTTACTAAAGTATAAGGATCGCCTTCAAGACAATATGTAGTACCTTCCTGGCATTGATTGCCGGATTGTAATATAAGTCGTTTGCCATCAAGAAAAAGATTGTCGGAAGCTGTGTACGTGACACCTTGTACATTTCCATTATTATTGAATAACGTTTTTTCCCCTCGGGTAATAGCAGAAAATCCGGTTACGGAGATTCCGTACCCGGCCGGTCCGTAAGTTGCATTCTGACTGTTATAAACAAGTCTTATCTGTGGTGTAAGACCACCTCCATCAGGGCAATTAACATTTATGGAATACTCCGCTGCACCTGATTCTGTTACGTTAAAACTGCCATTAGACGAGCCTACAGAATAATTGCTTGAAACATTAGGAATATCCGGATTTTCAGGATCTACATAACTAATCGGAGGATCAAAAATCAACTCATCTCCAGTGTGCACATTGACATCTTCCAATAGAATACTGTCCGGCTGATTCTGTGCTGAGACAGCATTATAAGCACTTGATTGCAGAACAAGAAGAAATAATGATACTTTAAATATCGATTTCATCGCTTAGTAATTTTCCAGCTTGTCTGACGTTTATTGACTATAATACGCAGTATATATATTCCGTCCGGTTGTCCTCCTATATCAAGAACTGTTAAAGAGTCATCAATGTCCTGTGCATACACCGGCTTTGATGATAAAGAAAAGATTTCTATGTATCCGGTATCTTCCGAACCGAAGCCTTGTACATTTATCTCAATCACTCCGGAAGAATGATAAGTGAATTTGACAGTCAAACCTACAGATGAATCATAATAGATTTTGCCTTGGTCGGTATTTTTATTTGCTATCCTGTTCTGTTCTATTATGATTTCTCTCCTCACTCTGTTACCGGCCTCATCGTATGCGAATCCTATGCGTCTTTGTGGAAAAGCCGCCGATATGGTTGCTAATAATATAGATAAAAGAAGGAGAGTGCGATTTTTCATGGTTTTCTATACTTATTTCCAAAAGTACACCATTTAATTGGAATGATAATAATATAGGGTAAAAAATTTGTTGAAACTATTATTATTCCACACAGTCGGGCGGCCCTTTTGTTTAATATGCTTTCTTTCTGCCGATTTCTTTTTCGGTTTTCATGGTTATTGACATCTATTGTTTTTATTATCTCTTTATATATTAAAAAATGATTTTTTTGAAAGACTGATTAATAACAATAATAAGTCCTGTCGATAGCGATGATAACTTCTATGACTTAAATTTGCTTTTTACGCTTATTGATGTATATGTTATGGTTATTAATATTTTATTGACATATCAAATTGCTGTAATATAATGGAATATGCACTTTATTGACAGTATGTTGATAACTGTATATGTAGATATTTTGATAACTTTTTAGGGTTTAAAACTGATGATAAGCATAGTTTTTACGGTTAATAACGTCTAAGGAAAATAAATAAAAAAACAGAGTCATAAATTTGGAAATGAGCGGGTAGTGCCGGCTTATGCAATAAGCGGTGAAATTCCAAATTTATTTATTAGAAACTTGTTTTTTACTTATTGTATAGTTATCAACAGGGGTTGTTAATAAAACAGAGAGGCAGTACTTTCACCGATACTGCCTCTCTGTTTTTATATATTCTTTCTTTAATTACGGAATATTCCAAGACATTTGTCGAGTTCTTCGGTAATTTTTTGTTTGTCGAGATGTTGTCCGATGAAGACGAGTTTTATCATACGGTCGCCGTATGTTTCATCCCAGTCGCGTGCGAGGCCCGGTTCATTGCGCATGAATTGCTCGAGTTCTTCCTTTGGTGCTGTTGCGAACCAATAGCCGGCTTCAGTGAGTTTCTTTTGTACACCGGCCTGTTCGAATACATAGCTCATATCGGCGTTATGACTGAAATATACTACACCTTTTGCACGGATGATATTCCGTGGCCAGTTTTTGGCTATGAACTGGTCGAATTTATTAAGATTGAATGGCTGTCGGCGGTAATAGACAAATGTCTGTATACCGTATTCCTCTGCTTCTCCTTCCTCATGATGGTGGTGATGGTGGCAATGTTCGCATTCATGTTCATGATGTTCGTGATCATGTTCATGGTGATGTCCGGGATGATGCGCATCATCTTCCTCTTCTTCTGTTGGTGCTGCATCGAGATGCTTAACCCAGGCGGCAGAAGTTGCAACCTTATCGAAATTGAACATGTTTGTATTTAGCAGAGCGGTGAGATTTACGTCGCAATAATCGCATTCTATGATGCGGGCGTTGGGTTGAATTGCCCGTATGATAGCCTTTATATGTTCGGCTTCCTCTTTAGTAACTTCTGATATTTTATTAAGAAGAATCATATTGCAGAATTCTATCTGTTCTATGATAAGATTTTCTATGTCTTCTTCATCTATATCTTTATTCTGAAGGGCATCGCCACAGTTGAATTCACTCAACAGGCGGAGCGCATCCACTACGGTTACAATGCAGTCGAGCCGTGGTAAAACAGCACCGCGTACTTTTTTGGCGAGTTGTGGAATTGTACAGATAGTCTGTGCGATAGGTTCAGGCTCGCATATGCCGCTGGCTTCGATAACAATATAGTCGAATTTGCCCGAAGCTGTGATTTCACACAACTGTTTGATAAGATCCATTTTCAGGGTGCAGCATATGCAACCATTCTGGAGAGCGACAAGATCCGCATCATCCTTTTTACCTACTATGCCTTCTTTCGCTATAAGGGAAGCATCTATATTAACCTCGCCGATATCATTTACAATGACTGCGAATTTTATACCGCGTTCGTTTGCGAGAATGCGGTTAAGAAGCGTTGTTTTACCGCTGCCGAGATAACCCGTGAGCAGCAATACTGGTACTGAATTTTCCATATTCTTATGAATGTTTGCCATGCAAAATTAGAATATTGCATCAACAAAAGAAAATATAATATACAAAACAATCTATAACAGGTATGTATTATAGATATATGATGCAGTCAATGTTGAGGAATTTGTTTATTTTTGCGAAAGAAAAACAAATATAACCCATCTAAATGAAAGTATATAATTTTGATGACTATAATTCTCTGGTGAATCAGTATCTGAGCGAGATGCGCAATATATCCGTTCAGGCCGATCGTCTTCGTTTCCGTCGTAATCTTGAACGTCTCGGTGAAATTTTCGCATACGAGATAAGCAGAACAATGCGCTATCGTACAGAGAAAATCAAGACTCCTCTGAATGTGGAAGCCGATTGCAAGGTTCTTGACGAGGATATTGTTCTTGCCACTATTTTCCGTGCCGGTGTTCCATTCCATCAGGGCTTTCTCCAGTATTTCGATAATGCTGAGAATGCCTTTGTATCTGCTTACCGTAAATATAAGGAAAAAGAAAATTTTGATATATGCATAGAGTATCTTGCATCGCCGCGGCTTGATGGAAAAACTCTTATTCTTTGTGATCCTATGCTTGCTACCGGTGCAAGCATGGAACTCAGTTACCGTGCGCTTCTCACAAAGGGTACACCGGAAAAAATACAAATAGCATCGGTTATCGCCAGTAAGAAGGCAGTGGACTATCTGCAAAAAGTTATGCCTGAGAATGCTGAACTGTGGGTGGGTGTAATCGACCCCGAAATAAACGCTCACAGTTATATAGTGCCGGGGCTGGGCGATGCCGGCGACCTTGCCTATGGTACAAAAGAATAAATTTTCATAATATAACAAACGAGCCTGCAAACTACAACTTGCAGGCTCGTTTATTATTATGTAATAAACTTATTTTCCGAAAGGTTTAAGATTAGCTTCGTGAGCGGCTTCGCGGGCGAGGCGTGCTTCTTCGGGAGTGAGACCTTCGGGAATATATTTATTATCTACAACCGATTCCCCAAACAGAGTTTCAAACCATGTGCATGCTGCAATATATCGGCCGAGTATGTTGTCGAGGTGATATCCGTCGCGTGTTAGGTCGTAGTTACCGCTTTTTTCACGGGCAATCTGGATGGCAGTGCCCGACGGAATAACAACAGTAAGTTCCGGATTATCTGTAACAGCACGTCTGCTTGCAATCATTATGGAATCGTACATCACCTTTTGGTTACATTCGTAATTGGGATATTCGCCGTGTTTGGAATCGGCGGAATATGCCCATGTCTGATGCCAGGCAAAACGTGTATTGTCGTCAGTAAGACTATCTACATAATATATGAGAGGCTTCAGATTCTTGTATGTGTCATATTTTCCGGAGACACCGCTGGCTTGCTGGAATGTCACGAAATCCCAATCATCGCTACCAATTGCCGAGCTCAGACGAATGTTGTTGGCTTCAATTATATCGCCGTTCAAGCCGATACGGCGGAATCGATAAGCAGCGGAGTCGGTATCTGCATTAAGCATATGCCGGTCTATTGGGCAACCGGGTATATACAAGTTGCCTATTATCACCTTTTTGCCGGCACCTTCACATACATCATGGAAATATGTATCAAGTGCATCTTCCGAGAAACTGTTGCCGATGGCAAGAATCCTTACTATATTGTCATCTGCTGGAGTGACAATATTACCGATATTGTCGGTTTTCTGTGTGCAGGAAGCTAACAAGCCTACAGAAACAATGGATGCAATAAATAAACTATTGAATTTCATTATAAAAGAATATTGGTATATGATTTTACAAAAATATGAATTTTTTCTGTTATAAGGCTACAACGAGCGAAAGCATCACATTATTTTTAATATAACGGTTTTCAATAATTCTGAAATTGCTACCGTTAGCCGAGATAATTTGAGATTTGGCGTCGAGTGGCAGGTGAATGTCAACAAGGGCGAGGCCGGGAGTACGAGCTGCTTTATAAGTGGCTTCTTTAAGCGTCCATGCCTTGAGAAGACCTTCATCACTATTATAAAAAGCATTTTCTTCCGGATTGAGAAATTTGTGCATGACTCGACGCAGCTGACTGCGATATTGTTCGACATCCACTCCGACAGGAGTGGAATTATCGTTTACCGCAAGAACTGCCAGATTTGCACAATGTGAAATACTGAAAGTCTCTCTGATTGTCTGTCCTTCGATTGTTATTACCGGTTCGCCCGATGGAAGATTGCTTTTTATTGCTTCCGGACCGAATTCTTCGGCTATGAGTGCGTCAACTGCTTCTTTTTCCCGTTTTATTCGACTATCTCCGGTATTACAGTTGATATCACGGATCAGAATTTTCATCTCAGACTGAGTAAAAGATTTACGACGTCGCCGTAGACAGCATCATATATAGGGAAAATTGAATCCACAGGTGTGGTATTTCCCGAAAATACGACTGCTCCGCTTAGCAAGAGACTGTTTTTATGTGATGCTGTAAAAAAAACAGGAGCGGAACCGGCGCCGGGATCTCCGGTGATGTTACATATAAAACTATCGGGATTGGTGAAACTCTCTGTCCTGGCTTTTGTATCACCGAAATTCAGTTCCAGTCTTTTTTGCCTGTTTGCAAGTGCCTCCATGAAATCGGTTTCAGTGTCGAATGCATTGACTGCGATGTGGAGGGTTACACCATAACGCGGATAATTAATGTCGAGCCATTCCGGGCGCGGTCTGGTACAGACGGTATTAGCGTTAATTTCGAAATTAACGCCTGCAATGTCGACCGTCATTCTGGTAGTGTCATAAAGTTCTATGCGCGGATATGCATAGCGCTTTGGGACGGATGAATTGTCTTTCCGACAAGACACAAGGCTGATGATAACAAGGATTATAAGCGGCAGGAGCTTTTTCATCATTCGCCTGTGTAGTCTTCCGGCATTACTTTTACACGAACTTCTGCAATGCGATGGTCGGTTATATCAAGAATAAGGAAGCGGCAGCGCCCATATACGAGAGGCTCTTTGTCTTTGGGAAAGTCTCCTTTGATAGCGAGAAGCATTCCGGCGAGTGTCTCAACATCTTCTGTCACATCTTCATAATCTTCAGGGTTTAGGTCGGTGATACGGAAGAAATCGGTAAGAGGCGTCCGGCCTTCGAACATATAAGTGTTGTCGCGCAGACGTTTATAAGTAGTATCCGGTTCATCGTATTCATCGTCGATGTCGCCAACTATTTCTTCGAGAACATCCTCGAGAGTTACAACGCCTTGTGTACCGCCGAATTCGTCAACTACGATCGCCATGTGGAGTTTAAGACGGCGGAAATCTTCAAGAAGGTCGTCAATATTTCGGGATTCGGGCACAAAATATGCCTGGCGCAGCAATTTTCTCCAATCGAGTTTGTCAGTATCGGGAGTGCCGATGAACGGCAGCATATCGCGGGAGTAGAGAATTCCTTTTATGTTGTCCTGAGTTCCTTCATATACCGGAAGACGCGAATATCCGCTTGCAATAACCACTTCCATTACTTCGTTGAATGTCATGGAGCTGTCAATATCGGTTATGTCGACACGTGGAGTCATGATTTCGGAAGCTGTTGTATCGCCAAATTTGAGGATTCCTTCAAGCATCTCCTTGTCATCGCCGGTAGCTCCCTGGGTAATTTCAAGGGCACGTGAAAGCTCGTCGGTGCTGAGGTCGTTGGCTTTTTTAACCACAACTTTCTTTACTATGGAGCCTGATTTTACAAGTATTCTTGCGAAAGGTGACAGGAATTTGCAGAGATAATAGAGTGGTGATGCAGCGACAAGCACCCATTTGGTGTTGTAGTTGCTCGAATAAAGCTTGGGTATGATTTCTCCGAATAGAAGAATAAGGAAGGTTAGAATGACAGTCTGAAGAATGAAACTCATTATTTCAGACATGCCGCTGAACACAGGCCCGAGGGCGAAATTTGTCAGTACTACAATCGTCACGTTCACCAGATTGTTTGCTATGAGGATTGTGGCGAGAAGCTGTTGAGGTTTGTCGAGCAGTTTTTTAACTATTTCTCCTTTGGAGCTTTCGGCGAGTTCTTCAGCTTGTGGGTCTGTCAGGGAAAAAAAAGCCATTTCGCTTCCGCTGACGAATCCTGAAAGGAAAAGACATAAAATTGCCAATAAGAGCGCGAAGATATGTCCCGCACCCATTTCAGGTGTGGTAAAGGATAAATTCAGGAAATCAGGAATAAATAGTAATAAATCGGCAGTGGCCGGCAAAGGATCTATATCCAAAACGAAAAAATTAAGGTTAGCGGTCAGTATTTATTCTGTTGTCGAAAGCATGTAGCCGTGACCGGTTCGGCTTTTGAGGTACGACCCGAGGTCGCCAAGTTTTTTGCGCAGGCGCGAAATGTTTGTATCTACGATACGCTCGTTGGCGCCGGCATTGTTTTCGTTCCATACGTTTTTATGTATTTCTACACGTGAAACGAATGAATCGACATTTTTTATAAGTAATTTTAGAATTGCGTATTCAATTTTAGTCAGAGTCAGGGGCTGTCCATCCAGTTTCACAGTCTGACTGCGCGGGTCTATGCTGAGAGTTTTGAATTCGAGCAGTCTGGGCGACGCTATGCGGCTGTGGCGTCGAAGCACTGATTTTACACGTGCCAGCAACTCACGTAGGGAGAATGGCTTTACTATATAATCATCGGCTCCAGCGTCGAGGGCATCGATTATCATGCGCTCGCTGCGTATGTTGGAGTAAAGTATGACAGCTATATTTTCCGTACCTGGATTATCTTTCAAATCATAGATGAAATCCATTCCGTTGTACGATTGTCCCATAGCATCGACAATAATAAGTTTTATATTGTCGAGGTTGTCGAGATCAACTTTGTCAGCTTCTTTCTGTAGGTGTACAACATACCCTTCGCTTTGCAGGTTTACCTGCAGAAGCTCACATATATCCTTGTCATCATCTACAACTAATATGTGTCCCAGAGCGGGATTGGCATCCATCAAGATTATTGCACTGTTTTACGATGCACAAAAATAACAAAAAACGTTTTTTTAGATTTTGAGTAACGGAATTGTATTGTCTTTGTTGCTGAATTTTATTCTTTAAAACCGCTACTGACGGTTATAGAACCCTATTTTGCCGCTTTTCGGAAATTATCATGGAGTGTATCCACCACATTTATGATATAATCGCCGGTCTTTTCAAGGTCGCCTATGATATCCATGTAGTATATGCCCGCCTGATATTCATAATGCTTGGCGTTGATGTTCTCGATGTTTGAGCCGCGGAGAACGTTACGGTAATTGTTGATTTCTCTTTCCTTGTTGTAGGAATCAATCAGAAGCTTGCCGCTGACGTTCTCAATATTGTTGAGATGCCCGATCATCATATCCATTGCCGATTTAACGTAGGTGTACATTGTATCGATATTGGAATAGATTTCATTGTTGAATTCAACACCCGACTGTATTTTGCGGTTCATGATTTTGCCGATTCCGAGACAGCTGTCCGCAATACTCTCTATCTCGCTGATAATGTTGAGCATGGCGGCAATCTTGAGTTTGCCTTCATTGGAGAGGCGTCCTTCTGCGCATCGGTTGAGATAGTGCGCTATTTCGAGTTCCATCCGGTCGGAGATATCTTCATATTTCTCTATTCGGGACAGTAGAGTATTATAGTCTTCTGATTTTTCCTTGGTGTGTATCAGAGTCTGTCCCATGTCAATCATCCTTCCAACACGTTCGGCATATACGGAAATTTCTTTTTCTGCTTGTGCTATATTGAGTTCAGCAGCGTTCATAAGACCGCCGGAAATGAATTTGAGGGTGAATTCCTCGTCGTCGCGGTTTTTGGAAGGTATGATCCATTCCACAATCTTTACATACACGTTGGTTAGCCATATCATGACACATACGTTTATGATATTGAAAGTGGTGTGGAAAATCGAAAGGCCGAACGATACGCTCATCTGCATTGCGGCGAGCTGGCGGAGGACGTCGTGGCCGGCGGGCAGGGAATTGTCGAACAGATGGTTGTATATTTCGGGGTTGTTCATTTCAAGCTCAGATACGAAACGGTAGAGAGAATTGGGATCGCCCTGGCCTATAGCCTCTGTTATCCAAGAGTTGAGGTTGACGAATGGTATGAACACACAGATACACCACACAGTACCTAAAAGATTGAAAAGAAGATGCCCCATCGAGGCGCGTTTTGCGGCGACATTACCGCTGAGAGATGCCAGGATGGGGGTGATGGTGGTACCTATATTGGAGCCGAGGACAAGGGCACAGGCGAGGTCGAAAGTTATCCATCCTTTGCTGCACATTATAAGAGTGATGGCGAAGGTGGCGGCCGACGACTGGATTACCATCGTAACAACGAGACCCACCAGGGTAAAGATAAGGATGGATTTCACACCCATCGACGCATAATTGCGCAGCGATTCGAACATTTCCGGGTTGCTCTGCAAGTCAGGGACATAATTGCTTATCATATCCAGACCCATGAAAAGGAAGCAGAAGCCGATAAGAAGTTCGCCTATATTCTTTGTCTTGCTCTTGTTGAGAAGAAGCAGAACCACTGCCAGGCCGATAAGAGGGAGTAGGAAAGAGGAAATATTGACTTTAAAGCCGAACAATGCTATAATCCATGCTGTGAATGTGGTGCCGACGTTGGCGCCGAATATAACGGCCATAGATTGTCCGAGCGACATAAGACCGGCGTTTACGAAGCTCACCACCATTACTGTCGATGCTGATGAACTTTGAATCAGCGCCGTTATGGCACAGCCGGTGAGAAGACCTGCGAAGCGGTTACGGGTCATTGCCGACAGGATGTTGCGGAGACGGTCGCCTGCGGCTTTCTGTAGCCCCTCGCTCATTACTTTCATGCCGTAAAGGAAAAGTCCTACGGCACCGATAAGGCATAAAAAGTCAAGAATACTATAGTCCATTTATTGTGGGATGTTGGTAGACGTTTTTAAAAGCGTGCTGCCTTTATGTTGCAAAATTAATAAATAGACTTAATATTTCAATGATGCCGGGAAATTATTTCAACCATTAACTGCAAGTTAATATATGCGGAATATAACATGAAGCTGCCTACCACTCAGCTATTGTAATAATGATTAGTACAGCTAATCCATAATAGGGATACATAATCCGTTAGCGTCCTTTTTCGGCGCATTGGCGGATGGGTGCGCTCATGGGTGACTTGTAGCTGCGGGCATAGTATTCTTCAAGCTGTTTTTCCATGCGCTTCACCACTTTGGCATATTTGGGGTCGTTGGCAAGGTTTTTGGTTTCCAGCGGGTCGGTCTCATAGTCGAAAAGTTCGTATGCTATTACTTTTGATTTGTCGAATGGCAAATAGGTTTTGAATCCTTTTGTCCATTGTACAAAGCGGTAACGTTTGTCACGCAGGGCATAGCCCATGATGTCTTCCTCGAGCATATCGGCTTTTCCCTCGAGGTCGGTGTCGGAGTAGATTGTGTAGTCCTCGGTCGTTGTGCGGCTGTACTGGCTCATTATATAATCCTTTACCTTGGCTCCGGGATTGCGGAGTACAGGAACGAGACTTGTGCCGTCGAGCTGCTGCGGGTGCGGGGTGGAGGTGAGTTCGGCGAGGGTAGGGAATATGTCGAGGAATTCCACCATGGCATCGGTTTTCACACCTTTTTTCATACCTGGGACGGATATCATAAGAGGCACACGTGTGGCCTGTTCGAAATTTGTCATCTTGTTCCAGAGGCCGTGGTCGCCGAGATGGTAACCATGGTCACCGAAGAGCACGATGATTGTGTTGTCGGCAAGTCCGTTTTCGTCAAGGGCATCAAGCAGCTTGTCGACCTGGGCGTCGACGTATGATATGCAGGCATAGTAGGCATGGAGAAGGCGTTTCTGTGTGTCCGTGTCGAGATGCTTGGTATCGACATAGCTTTCAAATGGCGGTATGTCGGAGTAGCCTTTCACCTCAAGGGAATTGTGGTAGGCATACTCTACCCCGTCCTTTGCCATGTCCTGGAATTTTGCCACGGGCATGTTGTCGCGCTCGTACATGTCCCAGTATTTTTTTTGTGCACAGAACGGCAGATGGGGCTTTTTATAGCCGACACCGAGGAAAAAAGGCTTGTCTCCGTTCTTCAGTTCTTTCATCGTTTTTATTGCCTCTTCCGTTATCACACCGTCGACATATCCGTTGTCGGGAACGTCGGCGCATTCCGTGGCCACGCGTCCGTTGGCAAGGGCATATGTCTTGCCCGGAGTCTTGACATAGGGCTTGCTCCATGATTTGGGGTCGTCGCGCACGGTTTTGTCGGTGAGCGGATGGTAGACTTTTCCTACGCCTACGGTTTCATAGCCGTTGTTTTTCAGGGCTTCGGGAAGCGTCACTATGTCGGGGTTGTTTTTTCTGAAAGAGCCCATCAGCCACCATACGCCGGTATGGTCCGGATTAAGGCCGGTAAGGAGGCTTGAACGCGTCGGACCGCTGAGTGCCACCTGGCAGTAGGCATTGTTGAAAGTGGTGCCGCGGGCGGCGAGCCGGTCCATGCCTGGAGTGTGCGCGATAGAGTCGCCGTAGGCCGAAAGCCACGGTTTCATATCATCGACAGCAATAAAGAGTATGTTGGGGCGGTTGTCGGTTTTCGATTCTGCCGCATATGTCTGCATTGCGAGAGGGCTGAGTGCAAGAATATTCATTCCGCACAAGAAATAATTCATATTTTTGCCTGACATCACTTTGAGGGTTGTTGAAATTTCGTATTTTTGCTCAAAATTACATTTTTTTAATTGAAACGAAAGTATTTCGACATTGTAAAATATCATGAAGAACATTTATATTTTCGCAGCGATTTTATTTTCTTGTATCTGTGGTTCCGTCAGTGCTCAGACTCTTGATGTGGTGGCTCTTAAATCATTCCCGCCTTCCGTTGTTCGTGAGGTCTTCGAGATTGCGCGCTATGTTAAGCTCGACGGTGATACTCAGATTGCGCTTGCCGAGGCTTTTGAGAATGAAGATGCCGCCTTTGTGAAGGCTGTGGAGGCTGACGGTGGAATTTTAAGTGTTAAGGCAACACGGAGACTTGCTAAGATGAGAGAGCGTGCACTCGCCGATATTCTTTCCGATGAGCAGCTTCAGCAATATTACCGAGGAATCTTCGATGCGGAGGCTCTTGCCGAGGGAAATGCGGTTGCCGACAAGTTGCGGAAAAAATACAAACTTACAGATCAGAACTGGAAATTCATTCGTATAGCTTTCTATAAGATCGGGCTTGAATCAAGGGTTATAAACAAACTTGCTGCAAGTCCGGCCGAAGCAAAGAAGAAAATCGCTGCTTTACGTAAAGAGCAGCTGGCAACGATTGAAGAAAAAGGTGGTATTCGCGTCAACGACGATATGACGGTTACTGTTGTCCGCCCGTTCGACCCCAACACCTTGCATAAAGAATAGTCAAATCAGACTAATAAGCCCAATCAGTCTAATTAAATATAGGATGTGAGGTATTTATTGATTTAAGAGAATCTATTAATGAAAGGGTAAACCGTTCGGCGCCAATATGATTCATATGCGCAGGGTCTACGAAGAGAGAATCATTCCCTGTATAAGTAGGATTGTTTCTGAAATCAAGATATATCAAATCCCGGTTTCCGGTATATTCCTTTAGCATTCGATGGTATAATTGCGCATCTTTTATCTTGTGGTAGGATGGTGAGGTTACGAATATAAGAGAGATATTTTCTCTGTCACAAATGTCGATAAACTTGTTAAGATATTTTACCTTTATAGAGTCGACCGGTCCGGGGCCGGAATCTTCATTATTGGCAAAACGGTTTGTTATTGACCCATTCAAAGGTTTGTATCCGTTAATGACATTCTGCTTGGGGGAGATGGCGTCGCTGGCTATTTGTAAGAATATCGAATTATAGCGGTAGCTTGCCGAATGTAACTTATAATATTCGTTTTTGTCGATGTCATTTATGATTTCCTTTATTCCCGGAATCTTGTAGAACGGTCTGATTCTTTTCAAGGCAGCCTGGCGGTCGTCATTATCATGTAAGTCAAAGTCGAGAAAAAAATCATAGATAACTACCTGTGGTTTTTCTCCATGGTGCAATATATTATTCAAAAAGCAGTAGGCTAAGATAATGCCGTTTCCGTCAATGCCGGCATTATAAGCTGTGGTTTTCAGTTCTTTTTCAAGAATGCCTGTATCATAGTGATGGTTGGCTCTTGATGAACCGAAAATAACAATGGAATCATTGAGGCATTGGTTGATATAATAATTGTTGAATGTATCGCCTCCTTTGGCTTTGGATGAAAGGTAATCCATCCCTTGACCGAAAATGAAATCCAGAAGCAAAACGCAAACCAATATGCCTGCTATTGAGAGAATATGCTTTTTGTTCATCATTTCAGAATCTAACGTAGATAAATTGACTTGAATCCAATACTCCCATTGTCAAAATTATGAATAAAAGTATTATGAAACTTGCCGAACGCACAATTTTATTTTTATTTCTCAGTAAATTTTTTGACGGATAGTACTCCTGAATTATTTCAGCGGCAAAAAGAAAGATTAATGCGAATGAAATTAAAACCAAGTCCGAGTTCGAGAGGGGCAAAGAAGCTCCCGGAGCAAAAGATATGATGCGTTTCATTACTTGTAAAGCATCTTTAAGAGTTGGCATCCGGAATAGAATCCACGCGAAATTTACAATCAGAAACGTTACGATAAATCTGATAAAAGCAATGGTTTTTCCGGATGATTTTGCGCCGAAACCAAAAAATCTTTCGATACATTGTGCCAATCCATGGAGTGCTCCCCAGACGATGAACGTCATATTGGCTCCATGCCATAAACCGCTGACAATAAATGTCGCCATAATATTGGTATAAGTACGGGATTTACCTTTACGGTTGCCTCCCAACGGGATATATATATAGTCTTTGAGCCAGCGGGTAAGGGAAATATGCCATTTCTTCCAGAATTCTGTTACACTTTGGCTTAAATAAGGACGTTTGAAATTGTTGATAAGATTGTATCCGAAAAGGCGACCGACACCGATAGCTATTAAAGAATAGCCTGCGAAATCTCCATATATCTGTAATGAATAAAAAATGGATGCAATGAAACAGGTTATTCCCGAGAAATTCATATAGTCGGCATACACCGGATTCACGAATGTAGCCAGCCTGTCTGCCACAACGGCTTTTAAAAAATACCCCCAGAGCATCAGGCGTGCGCCTTCGGTAATGTTTATAAATGATATGGACGGACGCTGTTTGATTTGAGGCAGCAATTCATCAGCCTTGCTGATTGGGCCTGATGCTATCTGAGGGAAAAAACCGACAAACAGCATATAATATAGAAAGTTGTGTTCGGCATTGAATTTTTGGCGGTACACATCCCAAAGATATCCGATTGACTGAAAGGTGAAAAATGAAATACCCAATGGAATGAACAGATTGTTCAAAAAAGTATTATCGGGCGGATTGATGATATCAGAGCTCCTGAAAATTGAACCCAAAATATCCATAATGAAGGATGAATATTTGAATATAACCAATGGAGCAATGGCAATCAGGGAAAAAGCTGAAATAATTAATGCT
Organism: uncultured Muribaculaceae bacterium; assembly: GCA_910576775.1. GTDB lineage: Bacteria > Bacteroidota > Bacteroidia > Bacteroidales > Muribaculaceae > CAG-873. The sequence goes on from CAJTJV010000023.1 coordinate 18,943, forward strand.
TTTTTATGTTCGATCTTATTACGGTAACGTTCAATAAGTAAGGCGAAAAGATATGTTATGACAGTTATTAGAAACAGTGCCAGAGCGCCAAGAGGTTGATAGGAAATAAAAAATCCGTAGGAGAGAGATGTCAATAATATGGCAGAAATAACATTTGAGTATCGGTTGTTCCTGCATAAAAATATTACCGCAGTGTATATGAAAAGCACCAGTGGTAAGATAATCAGGAAATTAAAAGAGTTTAATATCATTTAATCGGTATTGTTTTAAAACTCGTATTTTGAATACACATGTCAGGTATAAGCCGTAGAAAATGAAAAAATGACTTAGGGTGTACCCCATCCGGTACGGTCGAGGGAGCGGTAACCGACGGCCTCGCCTATGTGGGCGGCTTCGATTTCCAGGCTGCCGGCTAGGTCGGCGATGGTGCGTGCTACTTTAAGGATGCGGTCGTATGCGCGAGCCGACATGTCGTAGCGCTTCATGGCTTTTTTGAGAATATCAGCTGTCTGTGGCGACAGTTGGCAGTGTTGCTGCATCAGACGCGCGTTCATCTGCGCGTTGCAGTGGATTTCGGGCTCGGACGCAAAGCGTTCCGACTGTATGCGGCGTGCCGATGCCACGCGGGCGCGGATGGATGCGCTGCTCTCCCCTTTTGCTTTTGAGTTCAGTTCATCGAATTCCACAGGCATGATCTCCACCTGAATGTCTATTCGGTCGAGAAGCGGACCCGAAATACGGCTGAGATATTTCGATACTGCTCCCGGTGGGCAGGTACAACGTTTCGTAGGATGATTGTAATATCCACATGGGCAGGGATTCATTGATGCCACGAGCATGAATGCGGCAGGATAATCGACCTGATACCGTGCACGGCTCACACTTATGTGTCTGTCCTCGAGCGGTTGGCGTAGAACCTCTAATACTGTTCTCGGAAATTCGGGAAATTCGTCGAGGAATAAAATACCATTATGCGCCAGAGATATCTCTCCCGGCAGCGGGTTGTTGCCGCCACCTACCATTGCGACCGGTGATATGGTATGATGTGGTGATCGGAACGGTCTTACTGTCATCAGCCGGGAACCTCGTTTGAGCTTACCGGCTACGGAATGTATTTTTGTAGTTTCAAGAGCTTCTCCGAGAGTGAGCGGCGGAAGAATCGACGGCAGACGTTTGGCCATCATCGACTTGCCGGCGCCGGGAGAACCTATCAGAAGGATATTGTGGCCTCCGGCACATGCTACCTCGAAAGCACGTTTCACATTTTCCTGGCCTTTTACCTCGTCGAAATCATAGTCGAAACTTTCGTTTGCAGCTGTAAATTCGGCACGGGTATTTACTGAGGTTGGTTCGAGAGCCTCATTGCCGGTGAGGAAATCTACAACCTGTTTCAGGTTTGACACTCCGTAGACTTCAAGTCTGTTCACTACAGCCGCTTCCGTAGCGTTCGCTTCCGGTAGTATCAGTCCCTTGAAACCTGCTGTGCGGGCGCATATCGCCATGGGCAGTGCACCTTTGACAGGCATTATGCTGCCGTCGAGCGACAGTTCGCCTATTATCATGTATTGTTCCAATATGTCGGTCTTTATGATTTCCGAACCGACAAGAAGCGATACGGCGATAGGCAGGTCGTAGGCTGCGCCTTCTTTGCGGACGTCGGCCGGCGCCATATTTATGACGGCAGCCAGATGGGATATGCCGAAACCGGACTGGGAAATTGCCGTACGTACGCGGTAGCCGCTTTCTTTCACTGCGGTGTCGGGGAGGCCGACGATGGTGTATTGCAGGCCTTTTTTCACCACAGTCTCGATGGTGATGACAATAGCGTCGATGCCTTGTACGGCGGCGGCGTAGGTTTTGACGAGCATTTTCAGTCTGTTTTAGATAGTGAGTCGAGTTTGTTTAAGGCGGCTCCGCTGTCTGTTCCGCGATAAAGCTGGTTACCTTCATTGTCTGTGACTATGAAGAAAGGTAGCCGCGGTATACCGAGTTTCTCGATTCCGGGTGCCGCGATGCCACCGGGGAGTCGTCCGAGGATGCGCGTGCAGGTGTCGGCGCCTTCATAACTTACCCGGATAGGATCTGTACGAAGATCGACGATAAATGCTTTACGGTTCTTTTTCGCATGACGTTCGAGCAGGTTCGCGAGCGCCTTATAATCGTCATCTTCTTCAAGAGTAAAAGCCAGAAGATTCGCTTTGTTGTCGGACGGACGGAACGTTCGGGCCGTGTCGGCATTTAGGAAACGGAAGGATTCTATAGGTGCTGTTGTATGCTCGTTGACGAGTCGTTCGAGCATTATGGTATAATTCTCTGTAAGGCTCGACGGTCTTGCTTTGGCGTCGATCAGCGACAATAGAGAATCTGCGGCGAAAGCGTCTTCGGAAGAGTTATAATTTGTAATAAGAAGTAAAGTCGACAGAATATCGTCGGGATGTATGGCAATGTATCGTGCAATTACAGCATTTGCGGAATCTCTGCCGGCGCTCATTTTTTCACTGTTATTGCGGAGAAAATCGGCCCATCGTCCGGATAGTTCATTGCCCTGTATTTCTAAGTTGTAAGGCTTGGAACGGTCTATTTTCAGATCGAATGTCTCGCCGTTGACGGCATAGAGACGGGCGAGCGGGCGGTTGTCGTAATCGTTTATCTCTACGATGGTTGGTTGTGGTGCCGACGCAAAAAATTCGAAATTGCCTTCTCGGGCGGCGGTGACAATGGTGCGTAGAGCGCCGTTTTCAAGATAATTGATACGCAGGTTCATCGTAGCTTTGCCGTCGATTGTGCCGTTGACGCGGAACTGGTCGTTGTTCGAACAAGATGTGCAAAGTGCAAGGAGTGCGCAGAGAGAGAGGAAAAATAGCTGTCGCATATCAGTAATCGCTGAAGAGTTTCGGCTTAATAAGCAGGCCGACACGTATCTGGGAGTGGAATTTGTTATATTCGAGAAGCCCCTCGCCGTATCCGTTATAGAATTGGAGATATAGGTACTGGTTCTCTTTCCTGAAGATGCGGAAACCAAGGTCGACGATGACATTGGAATTCATATTCCAGCCTTTGTGCTTCACGATTGTAATATTGCCCACAAAGCGTTTGTTGTTGCTGAGCACCTGTGCGCCGAACTGGAAGAAGCCGCAGTAGTCGACTATATCCTTGTTGTTCATACCGTCGACTATCGGATACCAGATTTTGCCATGCACCATAAGGTTGCGGGTAACCATTATGTTTGCGGCGAGGGCGACACGATTCCAGGAGCGCGACCATATGCTGTCGCGGCCGTTCGACTCGTGCTCTACCATGAATGTCATCTTACCTATATAACGGTTCTTGACAAAGAGCGGTTTGGTGATGCCGATACCGGGATTGAAATTCAGGTCGGTCATGGGCATGGAATTTTCCAGAATATTCCAGAAGCATTTCTGAGTATAGAACAGATAGAGATAAGTTCCCCAGGGGAGTGTGGAACGCGTGAGTCGTTGGGCGATTGATATCTGGAATTTTACGTTGGTATTCTGTTTTGTTGCCTTTGGCCCGACCGACGGACCGAAAATAAAATAGTTGTCTTTATAGATTCCGAAATAAGGCTGGTTTGAGAAATCGCGTGTGACACTGTCCTCGGAGATTGGCTCGCCTCCGGTGAGAAGTATCTGGCTATGTGTGCCGAAAACAACTATATTAAGAATGATAAATAAAAAGATAAAACGTATTTTTGTCATATACTTATGCCTAATCGCTTACAAAATTAGACAAAATATGGTTAACATCCATTCCTACATATGACTAATTGCTGCAAATGGTGGAATCCGGTGTCGCTTTTTTCGGTAAATAATGAAAAAATACTATTTTTGTAGAAATTTCCGACAATCGGTACCGGTGATGAAAAGGGTTCTTGAAAACATAAGGGCGTGCTATCCGCGTATTTCGGAAGAGTCTCTCATCCGGCTTGAAAAATGCGTGGAACGGCGTCTTTTTCCTCCGCGTCATGTTATGGTACGTGAAGGCGCTTTCGCCGGTTTCGCCTATTTTATAGAGAAAGGAATCACCCGTTCCTATTGGATGGTGGATGGTGAGGAAGTGACTACATCGTTTGCAGCCGAAGGATCTATTGTCTTCAGCATGGACGAACTTTATTACGGAAAGAAAAGCGAAGAGTACGTAGAGACGATAGAAGCGGTTGAAGCATACGCTATTCCCGTTCCTGTGCTCCGCAGGCTTTTCGAAACAGATCTTGGGCTGGCCAACTGGGGCCGCATCATCCATCAGGATGAGTACCGGCGTCTGCATCGGTCGCATAAAGAAAGGCTTTCCTGCAATGCAGTAGAACGTTACGAATGTTTCCGCAGACAGTTCCCGGAGGTTTGTCTCCGTGTACGTCTTGGGGATATCGCTTCCTATCTCGGTATAACGTCCTCTACTCTCAGCCGGCTAAGAGCTCGGAAATAGAAGATTTTTTGATGCAGGTCAAATTGTATGTAGTTTCTGTTAATTAATTTTGCAGAAATTTTCAATCTGAAACCAAAAGAATCAATGTCTGACAATATAGAAGCGGTGAAGCCGCGCTATGAGTTGCTCGACGGCCTGCGAGGCGTGGCCGCTGTCCTTGTTATATGGTATCATTTTTTCGAAGGGTTCGCAACCTCCGGATTAGACCAGATGATGAATCATGGCTATCTCGCCGTAGATTTCTTCTTTGTCCTTTCGGGATTTGTTATAGGCTACGCCTATGACGGTCGTTGGAAGAAAGGAATGACAGCCCGCCATTTTATGCTCCGGCGTGTGATAAGATTGCACCCGATGGTAGTATTCGCTGTGCTTTTAGGAGCTATATCTTATTTGCTTCAAGGGAGTGTGAAATGGGATGGTACGCCGGTGTCGCCGTCATTCGTTATAATGGCACTGGTTTTAGGGCTGTTTCTTATACCTGTTATGCCCGGTGCCGGAGCGGATGTGCGTGGCAATGGTGAAATGTTTCCGCTCAACGGTCCGAGCTGGTCGCTGTTTTTTGAATATATCGGCAGTATATTGTATGCAATCGTATTGCACCGCCTTCCCAAGCGTGCGTTGCAAGCCGTGGTGGTGGTGTCCGCTATTGGGTTGGCTGCATGTGCGTTTGCCAATATGTCGGGTGTCTACAGCATCGGTGTGGGCTGGAGCATGGCCTCGGGAGGCTTCATCGGCGGCTTTTTCCGGCTGTCATTCTCGTTTTCTATAGGACTGCTGCTCTCCAGGGAGTTCAAGCCCCGCCGTATAAAAGGAGCCTTCTGGATATGTGCCGGCATAATAGCGTTTCTGCTTGCATGTCCTTATGTGGGAGGCTCAGAACCGTCTCCGTGGAACGCCGTCTATGACCTGGTATGTACCCTTCTGCTTTTTCCCGTTGTAGTATATCTGGGGGCGAGCGGTAACACCACTGATATCTTTTCTTCCCGGGTATGTAATTTCCTTGGCGAACTGTCGTATCCGGTGTATATCGTCCACTACCCCGTCATGTATATGTTCTATGCCTGGGTATGGGCTAATGGATATACATTTGCAGAGGTCTGGCCGGTATGTGCCATCCTTTTTCCGTGTATCATAGTTTTTGCATGGCTCACGATGCGCTATTACGACAAACCCGTCCGTGCGTGGTTCTCCAAGCGCCTGCTGAAATAGCGTCGTATATTTTTCGTACTAACAGATTTCATTTTTATCGAATAGCGATTTTTTCTCCGTTGATTATATATATGCCTTTTTCAAGGTGCGTCACAGCTTCCGTCAGGCTATTGAATTCACCGATTGGCGCGCCTTGGATATTGAAAATTTTTGTGGTATTTCGGATATGTGACTCTTTTGGCCGTGGAACATATGAATAATGACTTGCCGGAATATGATTGTTGAACCATTCGATATTACGTCTGAGAGCGTTTTTAATTCTGTCAGACCGGACTTGTACGGTCTGCTTCGGGTCTTCGCTCCATCTGATGCAATCATTCTTCCATGCCTCGTCAAGCGGCAGAATCATATCATCGATATAATCGTATATTTCTGAAAGCCTGTCCGGGTAAACCTCAGCCCAAGTGTTTTTGACTGCCCGGCAAAAACTGTCGTATTTGATTATTTCGCCAATCCAATGCGGTATGAAGCCGTAGTGGACTTTCATTCTGAATGTATAATCCGTTTTTTCACGGTTATAGCATACCAGATCCCATATAGGTCCGGCAATCCATCGGGCATTGTCGTTCAAATTTTTATGAAGATAAAAACTGCCGTGAAAACCATCGGGATTGTCCATGATTTCCTGCAAAATGAAGAAACGCGCCATGCTTTCCGCATCAATGAATTCCTCCCAGCCGGCCGAGGTTTTGTCGGTGGAATAAATTGCTGCATTAATAGCCCTGAATTCGTTGGTGAGCCATTGTTTCTGGTCTTCAGATAAATCTTCCGGCGAATGATAACGTAGAGTCAGATTCCATTTATTGTTTTCAGGAATTGTAATCTGACATTCATCACTATAGTTGTCAACCTCAACAAGCCAGCCGCCTTTTATCAGATCAGGATTTGTTTCTCCGTCCTTCTGTTCGTAGATATTAACTCGGTTTTCATCTATCCGGATAGTTTCGGTAAGGAAATACAGTCCGATATAATCGCCGTTTAATACAATTTCCACCGGCCGGAAACTTGGAGTCCATGCCATCCCCATAAGTTTGCCTAACTGTAATCCTGCAATGGTGTTTTCAGTCGGTTTCAGCAAAGCCCAGTGTTTGTTTCGGGGCATACCCAGAATTTCTGTCTTTTTTCCGAGTTTGATTTTATATGGTTTCTTGTTGCCTTTCCATGAAGAATGACCTCTGCCACGGATTTGCAAAGGCAACGGGTCTATCTCTGTCCCGATAGGATCCATATCATCATTGCCAACAGGGTCGAGCCAATAAGTGGCATCGATATATTCGGTTTTTGAAACTATTGGCTTTTTATTTTCGGTGTCTATATATAAAACCGGAAGAGTACCGGAAATATGAGCTTCATATGGCATCGCCGGTTCATTTGCCTCTGTGCCTTCCGCACAGGATATCAATAAGGATGCGAAAATAAAAATAATGAATATTCGATGTAACATATAATTGGATTGGCTACATGGTGATAATTCATATAATCATTTGCGATGTACTTTCATAAATAGGTATCCGTTATTCGTAAGTACCTGCATAATGATATACAAGCTGTCGGAACGGATCATACTTTTTATCACCGATCCAGAGTTCTTTTGGCGACAGATTGAACATCATGCTATGGTAGTAATTATCGGCATCACCGCCAAAGTTTTGTGAGAAAACAATTCTGATAGTTTCATCATTCTCGCCGGAGAAAATCACATCCTCAGGACGCAATACGAAATTGTATATTTGGTTGTCCATTTGATAAAAATCATAACCGGCTTTAACTTCGACTGTTCCGATTTCCTGCAGTCGGGATGCAATATTCTCATCGGCTATAGTCGATGCCAAGGGAACTAAATCCATGAAGATTGTCAACGAATTCTTTGAAACAAATTTGCATTCAATTTCTTCTGAGATTGTTTCACCATGGTAATAGGAAACATCCATCTCTCCATGATATGTACCCTTCATTTCAAAAAGAGCATTCTGAATTTGAGATGTTGAAAACTTTGGTTCTTCTTTATTGCAGCCGGTGCTGAGAGTCAAACTAATAAACAGAACGATTGAATTTATTATTCTATGACCAAGTTTGATGTCCATATTGAGATATCTTTTTTGTCATTCATTACAAATAGTGGTATCATTTAATTGAAAATATTGAAAACTGCCCATCTTCAATGTTCTGGAAAACCATAACTCTTAATCTGACAGATTCAGCATCCTCCCCGGTAGAATCAGCATCAAAGTACACATTTACTTTGTGGTATCCTGGAATGTCATCTGTATTTGTAAAGGTTGTTATATCTAAATCTTTAACGCCAATACATTTTGAATATATACCATTTTCAAAATTCAATCTCATTCCTTCCTTTTTTTGCTCTTTAAGAGCGATTCTATAAACGTCATCAGTCCAAAATGCCCTTACATCAGGATGGTTGCAAATCATAGATTTCATTTTTGAAAAATCTTCAAAATAAGCGGCAGTGAGGAACCTTTCAGCGAATTGGATTGCGCCGAGAACATCTATCCCTGAAGATACCTTTATGTCAACGTTATCAAGGTTTATCGTTGGTATAAGCGGTGCACACTTTAGAGCAATGGATGAATCAAGCTCAACCGGTATGTTGCCAAGATCCTTCGTTTCTTGTTGAGCGCCGAGCATCCGCAATTCGTTCATAAGTTTGTTTAATTCGTCTTCGGAGTCCGGAGACTGAGCAACTGCTGCCCACCAATTACAAACGCTCAACAGTATCATTAATGTGATAATTTTATTCATAAAATTTTAGTTGAGTTTAAATTTCTGGATATCAGAAAAAGATTAGACTTTATTTACCAAACTAAATTTCTGTGTTGACATCGGCAAAGCAGCCGAATACCTATAAGGTAGTAAAAATCTTGTGTATTAATTTTAATCCTGTTGTATTTTGATTGCAAAGATAATTAATCTTTTGTATAAATCAAGATAAATACTTGTAGCTCCGTGAGAAAATCGAAAGACAATAAAAAGAATTATTATTGTCTCAATGATTGTATATATCGCCGAATGATGTTTCTATAAATATTATATGAAATATCTTACCCTCTCTGAATCCCACAAAAGGAAGATTGTTCCCGGCAGCTCTAAATGCAAATAGTTGTACCTCTGGTGTGATTATTGGAGGTAATTGAGGCTTAATCATATCTTGTGTAAGCTTCTCCATCCCAAAACTGTGCCTATGTGAAATGTTTATGCCGGACCAACCCAATTCGGATAGTTTACACAATCTTTTCATAAAATTAGGGAAGAAGGAGGAATCTTTGCAATCAGGAAAAGATATGTCTTGCAGGTATCTAAAACTAAATAGGGGAAAATTTATCTTTACGTAACTCTCAATGTCTTTGTTTAAAGGTTCAATATTTGAAGGTAGTGGCTTAATAAGCGACAAGCCCCCTTGGGAGGCTTGTGTATTTTTAACGTTCTTCTTTTTACTCATTTCAAACGAGTTTTAAAGAACTGCTCAAGTTTATCAAGTGTTATGGTATTTCCAACACCGGTAGGCGTATTAAGCCAAGGAGATTCCTGGTGAGTCATATTCATTAGACCGCTTGCGGAATACGCTCCATAAACATTAAATACTTCATTAAACAATGTTTCTTCAACATCAGACAGTACAATCTCATCTCCCAATGGCTCTAATCCGGTGCTACCCTTTCCCTTGAAATACTCATATACAGAAGGAACAACCGGACCATACATCCAAGCCTCAATATTTTCATCAAATAATGGTGTTTTGAAATATGCCAAATGAAACCCTTGCTGGTAATAAAGCATCTTTTGTAGCTTCATATTAGACATAAGTTCTCCTTCTCCGTTATTTGCAGCATGGGAAAGTAGTTTGTTTGCGATGTCTAATGCTTTGTGTGCCATATTATTCGTTTTTACAAAGTTAGCCATTTAAAGACGAAAAAACAACAGCCTAAAATGTTAATACGGTTATATGTCTAATAAACAACTGTTTGTTGTCGTTGTTTTTGATCGGATGTATATATCGTTTTATGCAATAAGATATAAATCATATTCGTGTTTGAGATGGAAATGATAAATGCAAAGCCATCGGTCAAACAAATCAGGATAGGAACGATGGCAAGAATGACGGGACTCTGGATAGGGACGAGAAGGTTGTGCGTCAAAAATTATTTGAAAGCAATAATAGGGATTACTGTTGTTTCGCCAAAAGCGTATTTTTTATATTTATAGTTCCCAATTTGTCTGGCACATTTTCCATTGGGCGCCTTAACTATTTGTTTATTATAGAAATTACTACCCTCTTGAGCTAATATTAGAACTTTTAAATCAGACGTAAAAACATAGCCTGAATGTATATCGCGTATTTCCAAAGCAATAGCATCTCCGGAGTCCAGTACTTCCTGAACCTCAAAACTTTTTCGACTCACACAATCTCCCGGTTTGTCAAACAATATTTTTTCCGTATTTCTTTTATCAACAGCATCGTTAGTTGAGTCTGTCTGTTCTACGCCATCAATTATTCTGACAGCTGGCACTGTTTTTGCTGTTCCATTTTTGGTAGTGTATTTATAAGTCCCGACATGTTGTACACATTGGTTGTTTTCAAGAACGATTTTTTGATCGTCATAGAATTCTTGATTCTCTTCTGGTATAATTAAGACGATTGTGCTATAATAGTCAGCCTCAGCTAATGCGCATCCTGACACAACTTGGATGACTCTAAATTTTGAGAAATCCATGCATTCTCCTGGTTCTTCAAAAAATTCAAGACCATTATTGTTATACCGATTAATGCATAAAGCGAAAACGATTGTCAGTATAAAGCCTGTGATTATACCAAGCAAGTAAACGAGCCATTTTTTCATATATAATGCTAATTTTATATGATAAATTTAATCTATAAAAGAGGCTGTCCCCAAATTACAAGAAAAGAATTAGAAGCTTATTTTATTAAAATCTTTAGTGAGATTGTGTTTTAATTATAAAGATAACCTTTGAAAACTCAATAATCAATCGAATAGATTGACAAGACCTCTTTTCTTGTCTTTTGTGGGCCAGAGTAATGATAAACGAATATTGAATTTGGTATCTTTATATCGTTTAATATAATTGTTATCATCGTAAGAAGGAGATGTTGCGCCATTCATTTTGGTGGGATGTTTGGGAGGTTTTGTATTGGTAAGTCCTAATTTTCTGATAAAAACCGGCTTTCCCAAAGTCAATTTATTTGTGAGCATCATTCTCCGTAAAACAAATTTTACAAAATTCTCGGAGTAATCTAATTGCCGTTGAGGGCTTTCGCTCCCAAGCTTCATCTCAACCAATAATACAAATATTTCTTCTGAGCTTTCTACGAAAATAATGAAATCGCAGATTGAATTCAACCCATGTCCTGTTTTAAAATACGGGTACCACGCTTTATTATTTTGTGTTTCGAGACGTACAATAAAATAATTATAACCACCATCGCAAATTCTTCTTGACATACTGGTATTGTCTGCGAATCTCTCGATTAGAATTTTATCGTGGAAATGGCAGTTATCGTGAAATGCTTCTTGAATTTTTTCAAGTTCAGTCATTGTTTATTTTGCTGTGAGAGTTTCATTGCATAGGCATTCTCTCCCGATTCATTCAACAAGCGTATTGAATTATCAATGGATTCAATTTCAAAGCCGTTATCGTCTACAGGAATCTCATTAATTGCAACATGATTTTTTAAAATGTTGTCGAATTCAAAAACGTATACTCCAACTTGTTTCTTGTTTAAGATTTCGTCTTTATTATAACCTAGTTCTTCTCTTGTTGACAATTCATCATTTTTTAGCGAACCCCACATTATCATGTTGTTGATTTCCCGAATTATGTAGTCACTGTGAGTACTGATTAGTAATCTTAGGCCTTTGTTTATCATTTTTGCCATTATTCTGGCAAAAAGAATTTGAGCAGCTGGGTGTAGATTAAGTTCGGGTTCATCAATTATTAGTAAGTCCCCTTGATGTGCTTTATGACGTAAAGTTAGAATTAGGGATGCCAGAGTTTTGGCAACAGATGCGGCCATGTGGATAGGTAATGTCAAGTTCTTGTTGACTTGAATATAAACATTTCCTTCTGAATCAACGTCGACATGATTACCGTTCAACAGTTGTGTCTCAATCTCATCGGCAAATAAGGAATAATCGCATTCGTCTTTCTTTATTTGTGTCAAATCTGACGCAAATCTTAGATTATGACGTATTGCTAATGGATATCTTGTCGAATTTGACTGTAAAATTCGAGATATCTTATTTTTATTTGAGCCATCATCAAAAACATTCTGTAGTTTGTCAACCAAAGCAGCCCTGCTTATGGATAACTCTTTATTAAATGTAAATATAGAGCTGCGTTCAACGACAAAGATATGCGCTTGATTTATTGCATGGGTGAGAAACCTCTGGTATATAAGAGAGGAAACTGTAAGTTGAAGAGCCTGCATAGTCTCAAGCGTAATAACCTGTCGCTTGTCTCTTCGGAGACGAAACACCATTTTATTACGTTTCTTTTCAACTTTGAAAGAATTGGTTTTGAATCTGACATTTATAGTTAAAACCAATTTATAGATAATGTCAAGATATTCTTTATCGGAACTCAAAAAAGACATCTCAAAATCCTTGAATAATTTTTCGGCGTCTTTTTTAGATATACCGAAAATCTCGTTTAATCGGAGTTTGAGAATTTCAATTGTTTTGTCTCGATATTTAAGAGCATTCTCCGTTGGTATAGGTATGTCAACAAAACCATTATCCATAAGAGATTCCATGTCGGCGAGAGATAATGATTGAACCGGCGACAAATTGTCACTGACCAATGCATATATAAGATAAGACATATATGTCTTCCCGGTACCATTTGAACCACAAAACACAGTTAAATCTCTGTTTAAGTTCACGCTACCGTGATTGATAATGCCTAAATTATTAATTTGTATTTTCATGAAATATATTATGGATAGGGTCTTATATGGTTGTTTGTCCTACAAAAGTATGAAAAAAATATTACATCTCAGTTGATTCACGGCTTTTTCATTTATAAAGCACCACAGCTCTTTCATTTAACAAATCCTCGGAACATCCATCGAGCGAAACGAAATAAAACAAACAGCCCTTACAAATCCTAAAATCATCTCGGCTATATCACTCGATTATTGCAAACAGTACACTTTTAGTACACCTCATAAAAGAAATAACGGCTGTAAATCAAATGATTAACAGTCGTTATTCGTACCCGAACCCGGGGTCGAACCGGGACGGATTGCTCCAACGGTGTTTGAGACCGTCGCGTCTACCGATTCCGCCATTCGGGCATTGCGATGCAAAGGTAGCTGTTTTTTTGTTTGTGCGCAAATTTATTTGAAAAGTCCTCTGAACGCGTTTATTATGGTCTCCACGCTCTCTTTGCTTTCTACCGGAATGCGCAGTTCTGTTGCACCTGTAGCCTCGTCGGTATGTACAATATTGTCAATCAGTCTTTTGGTCGCGTCTTCCGATTTCAAAGTGCGTGCGAGTCCGCCGAGGAATTTAAGGCCTGTTCCGATGAGTTCATGTACGTCATGGGTTTCATCCGTTTCGGTTTTAGCGTATTCTCGGGTATCTGTTTGTGTGGCAGGAATATTCTTTTCGGCCGGTGTTTCGGTATCTGCGGTACCCACGAGAGTGCCGTCGACAGTTTCGGAGTCGTACTTGTCTTCCAGCATCCTACTGACGCCTTCCGCAACCTTGGCGAGTTTGTTGTCGTCGAGAGTGATACGGTCGTCGCCTCCGTCGAGAATGCCTTCAAAGAGATTCTGTTTGAAATTCAGTGTCGAGAGCATCCGCTCTTCGATGGTTCCGGCGGCTACGAGGTTTATAACCTGAATGTTGCGTTGCTGACCGATGCGGTGAATGCGTGCTATACGCTGTTCGAGGATGGCTGGATTCCATGGCAGGTCGAGGTTTATGATTATTGATGCGGACTGAAGGTTAAGGCCTGTACATCCGGCATCTGTCGATATGAAAACCCTGATATCAGGATTTTCGTTAAAATTTTCGCAAATCTTGCCTCGTTGTTGCGACGGAATGCTGCCGCTGAGATATTCGTATGGAATACCTTCGTTTTCGAGTTCCTGGCATATAAGGCGCGTCATCCGTTCCCACTGACTGAATACGACGGCTTTTTCACCACCATTTTCCATAAGAGCAGTGATAAGCTGTACTGTTTCGGCAACTTTGGTATCATAGTGCGTCGTCAAATCGAGAATGTATGTGCTGTCGCATACCATGCGCATACGGCTAAGCAGCAGCAGTAGGCGTTTGCGGTCTTTCTCAGTCAGGAAGCGTGTGCGCTGCCAGCGGGTTACAAGCTGAGCCACTCCGTTCATGGCCTCGTCGTGTATCGCCCTCTGCTCTTTAGTCATGGGTACGTAGAGAATCTTGTCGGTGCGTTCCGGTAGCTGTAGGGCAACGTCGACTTTTCGGCGGCGCAGCATATATCCTTCAAGTTTCTTGCCTATTTCGTTGAGTCCGCGATAACCGACAACCTTGCCGGATTCGTTTGTTACCACTGTGTGCGACATGAATTCATGATAGGGACCGAGGGCATACTGGTCGACGAACTGCATGATTGAATATAGTTCCTCAACCTTGTTTTCCAACGGAGTGCCTGATAGAATCACCGCATAGTCCGATTCCACGCGGCGGGCGGCCTGTGAAATCTGTGTGTTCCAGTTTTTAAGGCGTTGTACCTCGTCCATTATCAACATATCGACCTGTAGTGTGCCTATGGCTTTTATGTCGTTTGCCAGAGTATGGTAAGATACTATTTTATATGTTGCGGTGTCGTCGTATAATTCGCGTCGCTTTGTGTGTATTCCTTCTATTACAGTTATATCGGCATCGGTGAAGCGTTCAATTTCTTTTTTCCACTGATATTTAAGCGATGTCGGGCAGACAATCAATACCGAACCTACGAGATGCTTTTTAAGCAGAAGCCGGGACGCTGCGATGGCCTGTACGGTCTTGCCAAGCCCCATCTCGTCAGCTATCAGACAGCGCCCGGCTTTGAAAGCGAAACGCACACCTTCTTTCTGGTAGGGATATAGACGGGTGTTGACGAGGGATGATATTTCCTCGTCTGTAAGAGTTGCTGCCATTTCATGGCGCCGTAGACGGTCGCGTTCCTCAAGGATAAGGTTCAGGGCGTCGTTTGTGCAATGGAACGAAGGTTCAAGGCGTTTTGCAGCTTCTATGAATGCCGGCAGTTCATGAATGCGGGAATCTATGGCGTAGAAATCATCGTCGAAAAAACGCATGGCGGCTATCGTCAGTTCCTCCGGTGAGTTCGCAGACCGGCGCAGACGTAGGCGGCGTCCGTGTCGGTACGACACGTCGAGAACGGAGAACGGCGGCAACGTCGTCCTGTTTTCGATATGGCGCTCGTTGCGCCACTGCGATACGGCTTCGATATGCTTGCAGGTGCATAGATTGTTGGTGCGGAAATCCATACACTCACAACTGTTGAATGGATGAGACGGCCCGTAAAACACCACTGTGTATTGGCGCTTGGAGCGTGGACTTGATATTTTATAGGCGCTTCCCGACCAATGGCCTGCAAGAGTAGAGATGCTGAACGACCCTTTGTGACCTGCAAGGACGCGAAGACGCCTCTGCCAGAGTTCCTCAGGCATGCCTTCCGGACAATAATCCTTACTTAGTGCAAGCGGATTTTTTCGTTTCTGTTTCATTGCAAGAAAGAGCGCCCCGCTGTCGAAGAGACAAACGGGGCGTTTTTATCGTCTGTCGCTGATTTTTTATTCAGGATTTACGTCGAGAAGTTCAACCTCGAAGACGAGCATCTCGTTGGGACCTATGCCGCCGTTAGGATTACCGTTGACACCATAACCGAGTTTTCCGGGTATATAGAGGGTCGCTTTGCCGCCTTTGCCAATCTGCATGAGGCCTTCGCGGAAACCGGGAACGACGCCCTGGAGATTGAATGTTGCCGGACCGCGTCCATCGGTACTGTCGAATACCTCGCCATTGAGATGCTTGCCGGTGTAGTTTACAACAACAGTGGCGTTTTCGTCGGGTTTGGGAGCGTTTCCTTCGTTTTCAATTACGTATGCAAGACCGCTCTCAGTAACTTTTGCATTGGGATTCTGAGCCTTGAGGTCGGCGATAGCCTTGTCGCCCTTGTTGCCGTTTTCGACAGCGTCGGGAGCCTGTGCTTTCTCTTCTGCCGCTTTGGCCTGTGCGGCCGCTGTTGCCTCTTCATAGAGACGGCGGAATTCTACAGTTGCAGTAGTGACATCCATAGAACCGATGGAATCGGCGAGGAAACTCTGTTTGAAAGCGTTCATTACTGCTGTCTTGTTGATTTCGATACCTTGTTTTTCGAGGCCATCGAGTTCACGAAGCATCTGGAGTGCCACCTGCATGCCGAGCATATTGTTTTCTGACGATTCGGCACCGAATACAATCTGCATGCCGCGTACGAACTCCTGTTTGTCGGCTTTGGTCTTTTCGCCCATGCCGGAGAAATCGGAATTGATCATTGAGCCTACATATTCGCCATAGGCAGTGGCGAGTGAATCGTTAGTCGTTGTCGATTGTTCGCCATTCTTGTCGCAGGAGGTGAATGAAGCTACTGCGAGCAGGGCTGCCGCCCCGAAAATAATTTTTTTCATATGAGTGTTATTATTCAAAATTCAATAATGTGACTTCGAACTGAATCGCGCAGTCCGGCGGGACAACGCCGGGCACACCTTCCGCGCCGTATGCAAGGTCGGATGGCAATGTTATAATGTATTTTCCTCCTGCCTGCATCATTGTAAGAGCTTCGGTGAATCCCTTTGTAAGATCCGAAGCTTTGCATGTAAGCGGTTTTTCGTCAGAGTCGATTTCATCGATTACGGTGCCATCGGGCAGAGATGCGCGGTAACGTACGGTAACAGTGCTTGCCGGCGTCGGACTCGCCCCGGTGCCTTTCGCTATAGTGCGGAACACGAGGCCGGAGGGAAGCATCTCTGCTCCGGGTGCGTCCGCCGCTGTTTTAAGAAGGCTGTCAGAGGCCGCGATGCTTACGCTGTTTACTGCTTTTTCTATTATTGCGGTCGCAGCGTTGTGCGCTGCGCTGTCGTAAGGAGCAGGCATATTCTCTATTACCATCCGGCGTATGGCTGTGGCATCGATTTTAAGGCCTGTACGCTCGAGGTCGGCGATTGCGTTATCCATTGCGACTTTGAAATTCGAGGCAATAAATGTCGCAACGGCGCGGTCGAGCGAGTCGGCGCGCATATTTGTCTGTGCCGATACTCCGGTGAGTGTCAGCGCAAATAAAGTCAGAGCGAAAAGCCGTTTAAGTATTGTCATTTGGGGTTGATTTCGAGAAGCTCCACGTCGAAAATCAATGTCTGGTTCGGGCCTATGACGCCGCCGGCACCGTTGGGACCGTATGCAAGTTGTGAAGGGATGAACAGACGCCATTTCGCGCCGGCTTTCATCATCTGCAAAGCTTCGACCCATCCGGGGATGACTTGTGTCACTCCGAAGGTGGCGGGTTCGTCGCGCTCAACGCTGGAGTCGAAGACCGTACCATCGATAAGCTTGCCGGTATAGTGTACTTTGACGGTATCCTTGGCTGTGGGCTGTGCGCCTGTACCTTCTTCGAGAATTTCGTACTGGAGACCGGTAGAGGTGGTTTTCACCTCTTCGCGTTTGCCGTTGCGGTCGAGGAAATCCCGGCCTGATTTCTCGTTGAGTTCAGCCATTGCTTTGGCAGTCTCTTCCTGTTTGGCCTGAAGACCCTGAAAGAATTCCTGAATTACGGTTTTGGCCTCTTCATAACTCATTTTGGGTTTGCTGCCTTCAAATACTGCGGCAACGCCGTCGGCGAAATCCTGTACCTGGATGCTTTCTATGCCGGAGCTGCGGAAATTATTGCCCATGCTCAGACCGAGAGCGTAGCTCAGACGGTCGAATTCTTTATTGTCCATTGTTGTATATTCTTAGTTATGTAATAGTCGTGATTTTACTCGCAAATAATAACGCCGGAGAGACGCCCGATGTTTAGTCGAGCTTGAGAACGGCAAGGAAAGCCTTCTGGGGTACTTCCACGGAGCCAATCTGCTTCATGCGCTTTTTCCCTTTCTTCTGTTTTTCGAGCAGTTTGCGCTTTCGTGAGATGTCGCCGCCGTAGCACTTGGCGGTAACATCCTTACGGACAGCCTTGATAGTCTCGCGTGCTATGATTTTGGCTCCGATGGCGGCCTGGATGGCGATTTCGAACTGTTGGCGCGGGATAAGCTCTTTCAGTTTCTCGCACATCCGGCGGCCGAAAGTCACAGCATTGTCGGCATGCGTGAGAGTCGACAGGGCATCGACGCTCTCGCCGTTGAGCAGGATGTCGAGTTTCACGAGTTTACTCTCCCGATAGTCATGTAGATGGTAGTCGAAGGATGCGTAGCCTTTGGAAATGCTTTTGAGTTTGTCGTAGAAATCGATTACAATTTCTCCTAACGGAAGGTCGAAGATCATTTCCATTCGGTTGCCGGATATGTATTCCTGTTTCACCAGCTCTCCGCGTTTGCCGAGGCACAGCGTCATAATCGGGCCTATATAGTCGGATGCGGTTATGATGGATGCCCGGATATAAGGCTCTTCTATATGGTCGATTAGCGTGGGGTCGGGCAGTCCCGATGGATTGTGCACTTCCACCATATCGCCGCGTTTGTCATAGACTCGGTAGCTTACGTTGGGCACGGTGGTAATCACTTCCATGTCGAATTCGCGTGACAACCGTTCCTGTATAATCTCCATGTGGAGCAGTCCGAGGAACCCGCAGCGGAAGCCGAATCCGAGTGCGGCGGAGGATTCCGGCGTGAAAGTCAGGGACGCATCGTTGAGCTGTAATTTCTCGAGAGAAGAACGCAGATTCTCGAAATCTTCGGTTTCGATGGGATATACGCCGGCGAATACCATGGGCTTTACTTCCTCGAAACCGTCGATGGCGGCGTCGCAGGGTCGGGCCACCTGTGTGATGGTGTCGCCGACCTTTACTTCTCGGCTTGTCTTTATGCCCGAAATGATATAACCTACATTGCCCGCCGACAAGGTATCGCGCGGCGACATGTCGAGTTTCAACACGCCGATTTCATCGGCATGATACTCTTTTCCGGTTGCGACGAATTTAACAAAGTCGTTTTTGCTTATAGTGCCGTTGACAATCTTGAAATATGCTATGATGCCGCGGAAGGGGTTGAATACGGAGTCGAATATAAGAGCCTGCAATGGAGCCTCCGCATCTCCTACAGGTGCAGGAATACGTTCTACAATGGCTTCGAGAATCTCGGAGACGCCTTCACCGGTCTTGCCGCTGGCACGTATAATTTCCTCGCGTTTGCAGCCGAGCAGGTCTATTATCTGATCCTCCACCTCTTCGGGTTTAGCGGAATCAAGGTCTATCTTGTTTATAACCGGAATGATTTCCAGATCATTGTCAATAGCCATGTAGAGGTTCGATATAGTCTGAGCCTGAATGCCTTGGGAGGCATCTACAATCAGTAAAGCGCCCTCGCAGGCGGCTATGGAGCGCGATACCTCGTAGGAAAAGTCGACGTGTCCCGGAGTATCTATAAGATTGAGCACATAGTCTTCGCCGTTGAGCTTGTAATCCATCTGGATAGCATGGCTCTTGATGGTGATACCGCGTTCGCGTTCCAGATCCATGTCATCAAGAACCTGCGCCTCCATGTCTTTGGCGGCGATAGTATTGGTATATTCGAGCAGACGGTCGGCGAGAGTCGATTTGCCGTGGTCGATATGGGCTATGATGCAGAAATTGCGTATATTTTTCATTCAGCGTATATTTACCGCAAAATTAGCAATTATCGTCCGATATGGCAAATAATATATTTTAGAGGAGCTATAATGATTTTTTTGCCGAAATTGTATAAATTCTGAATTCAACGATATAATTTCCGATGGCGTATGATATGGGCTGCTACGATAATTAGAAATAGAAAATCTATTTTGCCATGCCAGCCTCCGATTCCATTATGGGTTCCGGTGGAAATCCATATTGTCGCGGAGATGATTGCGGAGATGATAAAAAGTAACTGACAGAAATTTGATTGCTCCTTTCTTATTTTTGAGTAGTCGCTTCCGGTTCCATTTGTAATGCAGATAGATATTGGCGGAAAATAAGGGTTATGAAAGCGATGCAGACATAGATGTGTAGACATACCCATAAGGTGGACGAGCTTTCGGAAGCTTCGAGCTGGATGTTTGATGCCGGAGTGAATATTGCTGCGACGAGCAATGCCATATTGCAGATTTTGAATTTTGTCTTGACGTTCTTTAAGTGTTGTTAATCTTAAATTTAGTGGAAATCGGCAATATAGGAGATACAATAAAAACCGAATCTGAATTTCTGTATTCAAAAAATATTATCTTTGCGTATGGAATCGAAGCAAGATAACGTTATTGCGTCTGCGCATTCATCATAGGGGAATGAAATCATACTCTATCAGCCGGACGAAACCCTATCCCTTGATGTAAGGGTAGAGGATGATACCGTATGGCTGACACAAGCGCAGATTGCCCATCTTTTCGGGGTAAAACAGCCGGCCATATCCAAACATCTGAAAAGCATTTTTGAAAGTGAAGAATTAGATGAAAGTTCAGTTCATTCCATTATGGAATATACTGCGAGCGATGGTAAAGTCTATAAAACAAAATTTTATAATCTTGATGCTATCCTTTCTGTTGGTTATAGAGTTAATAGCCGAAATGCCACTAAATTCCGCCAATGGGCAAATTCGGTTCTAAAAGAATTTCTCCTTCGGGGCTACTCTGTTAATCAGCGGTTGATGCAACTTGAAGACCGGATGGAAAGACGTCTGTCGGCGCATGAACTGCATCTTATGCAACTTGACGAAAAAGTGGATTTCTTTGTGCGCTCGTCTCTGCAACCGAAAGAGGGCGTCTTCTTCAACGGTCAGATTTTCGATGCATACGTTCTTATTGCCGAGCTTATCCGCAAAGCTGATAAGAGGATAGTATTGATTGACAATTATATTGACGATTCTGTGTTGGTGCAGCTGTCAAAACGCGTGCCCGGTGTAAGTGTGGATATCTACGTTGGCCGTATTTCCGACCAACTGCGTCAGGATGTCGCGCGACACAATCTGCAATATCCGGGTGTAGTATTACATGAATATACCAAGGCACACGACCGTTTCCTGATAACAGACGAAGATGTCTATCATATCGGTGCCTCTCTGAAAGATCTTGGCAAAAAGCTTTTTGCATTCTCCAGAATGGATGTCATGACGGGCTCGGAACTGATTTCCCGCCTGTGAGGTGGTCGTGTAAAGTAATTGGGAATAAGTCAGTCGTCACGGTCGAGGAAGAATCGCGGAATATTGGCGATAAAGACGTCGGGTGCGCTGATAATCTCTTTGTTGGCGATAAGGTCGGAAAGATTGATATCGGCTATTATATAACTGCCATTGTCTTCCGAACGGTATATCTCGTGAATCTTTACCAGCGGTAACTGTGTCGTAATATCGGTGGACTCGAAATGGATATAGACCCTAAGTCCGACGTCCGTCGTGTATGTCGGTCGGTCTATATATTTCCGTTTCTTGTATTCATAGCGATAGTTGTAGCGCCGGGCCATGATGTCGCTGAGAATGGAGCTTGCCGTGGGAAGGCCGCCTGCACCTTTGCCGAACATGAACTGGCGGTCGTAGCATTCTCCGCGTATCACAACGCCGTTATATTCATTGTCTACGCTGTAGATATAGCGCGACGGACTCACGAATTCCGGCATTACAAACATTGTGAATTTAGAATCGCTTACTTTTACGACCTGTGCTACGAGTTTTATCTTCATACCCTTTTCACGGGCATACCGGATGTCAGCGTTATGTATGGTGGAAATGCCGTAAGTGAAAATATCATCAGGGGCTACATATACCCCAAGGGCGTGTATGGTTATTATTACGAGCTTGAACAGAGAGTCGAGGCCGCTGATGTCGAACGTAGGGTCGCTTTCGGCGAATCCGAGTTTCTGTGCCATTGCAAGAGCCGAACCGTAATCGTCGTTATGGTCGAAAACGCGTGATAGAATATAGTTCGAAGAGCCGTTCAGGATGCCTTTTACCTCAAGCAGGAGATCATTGTCGTAATATTCCTCAAGGTTGCGGATTACCGGGATAGAGCCGCATGACGAAGCATCGTAGAGCAATGCCGTATCGTATTTTTCCTGTAATTCGATCAGTTCCGGAAGATTGGGCGCAATCATGGCTTTGGATCCGGAGACGATGGGTATGCGGCGTTTTAGTGCTGAGGTGACAATCCGATAGGCTGCATTGGCATCGTCGACAACTTCCACAACCAGATTGATGTCGGGGTTGTCGAGAATATCTTCCACTCTGTCGGTGAGGACGCCGGCAGGCAATTCAATGGTTCTTGGTTTATTGATGTTGCGCACACATATTTTACAGATGCGGGCATGTGCGTTTTTCGACTGTTCGATTACGCGGTAGACGCCCTGCCCTACAGTCCCGAATCCGAATAGTCCTATATTGATGGTTCTGTTCATAGCCGTTTTAAGTTGTTCATGAATGGAATCAGAATTCTGTTGAGTTGGTTATGCTCAATAAGAAAGCCGTCGTGGCCGAACGCGGATTCGATTTCCGCATACTGTGCACCGGGAATTTTTCTGCAAAGTGCGTGCATCTCTGTTGGTGTGAAGATTATATCTGTGGAGATTCCTATTACTATTGTCTCCGCTTTTATACGACCTAACGCCTGCTCTACCCCGCCGCGACCGCGGCCAATGTCGTGTGTGTCGAAAGAATTAAGGATGGATACGTAGGAATAAGCATTGAAGCGACGGCATAACTTTTCGCCCTGGTGTCGCTGATAAGTGCAAGGCCGTTGCGTCCCAGGAGATGGAACGTTGCCCTCCGGGTCTGTCTGCGATAGGTTGTAGCCCTCGCCTCCGCGATATGTCAGCAATCCTATGGCACGAGCTGCCGCAAGCCCCGCCATGCCGGCGTCGGGGCGTGGTTCTCCGTAGGAAGAATCAGCCATTATAGCCATGCGTTGTGTTTCGTCGATGGCAATGGTCCAGGGCGAGGCTTTTGCGTCTGTGGCAATAAGAATAAGCTTGTCGAAGCGTTCAGGTTCTTCCGCAATCCATTCCAAAGCCTGAAAGCCGCCTACGGAACTGCCGACAAGAGCGTGGATATGGTTTATGCCGAGATATGATGCAAGTCGCCGGTGGGCATTGACGATGTCCCGTATAGTTACAAGTGGAAAGTCTGCGTAGTACGGTTCTCCGGATGGAGATTCCGACAGAGGGCCTGTCGTGCCGTAATGCGAACCTAAAATATTGGCGCATACGACGAAATATTTCTCATGGTCGAGAAATCGTCCCGGTTCTACGGTATGCGGCCACCAGTCGGAGACATCACTGTTGGCTGTCAGCGCATGGCATACCCATACCACATTGCTTCCGTCGGCAGCAAGGCTGCCGTAAGTATGATAGGCAATAGTAAGTTTCTCTATATTGCCGCCACGTTCGAGTTCGAGAGGCTCCGGACTGTTGAAATACTGTATCATATACCGGTTTTCTCAAAAGCCTGTTCGAAATCGGCGATTATATCTTCGACATCTTCAAGGCCGAGCGAGATGCGCAGTAGTGTTGGCGTAACCCCCGCTGCCTCGAGGTCGGCTGTCGACAGCTGTTTGTGTGTTGTGGATGCCGGGTGCGTTACAACCGTTATTGAATCGCCAATCATTGTCATGTGTGCGCACAGCTGCAAAGCCTCGACAAATTTTACGGTGGTGTCTATATTTCCATGTAGTTCCACATTGAGTACGCCCGATGCCCCGAATCGGAAATATTTTTTTGCATTCACATGCGACGGATGTTCAGGAAAGCCTGTAAAACTTACTTTTTTGACTTTAGGATGCCCTTTGAGATGTTTGGCGAGACGTTGCGTGGCTTCCACCTGATGACGCACACGCAGCGATAGAGTCTCCAGCCCGAGCATCATCAGGTAGCTGTCGAATGGCGAAGGGCAGGTGCCAAAGTCGCGCTGTCCGTCGACGCGACATTTCACAATGAAAGCTGATTTGCCGAATGACTTGTAGAAATTAAGTCCATGGTACCCTTCCGACGGACCGTCAATCTGCGTAAAGCGGCCGTTGTCCCACGGGAAAGAGCCGGCATCGATAATAATACCGCCCATTGCCGTGCCGTGGCCGTTAATCCATTTCGTCGCGGAGTCGACTATGATGTCTGCCCCCCACTCGATAGGATTGCAGAGGTAGCCACCCGCGCCGAAAGTATTGTCTACTACGAATGGTACGCCTTTGCTGTGCGCCACCTTCCCGATAGCCTCGATGTCGACAACGGCGCATGTCGGATTTCCCATACTCTCTATGAATACGAGTCGTGTATGGTCGTCAATAAGGGCGGCAAAGGTCTCCGGATGTTCATTGTCGGCGATGCGTACGTCTATTCCGAGACGACGCAAGGTATGGCGGAACTGATTGTAGGTGCCTCCGTAAAGATATGGCGACGCGACAATGTTGTCGCCGGCAGAGGCAAGCGCAGTAACTGTAATCAGGATTGCAGCCATGCCGCTTGATACCGCCATTGCCCCGACACCGCCATAAAGAGCCGCCATACGTTCCTCATAGCCCGTAGTAGTAGGGTTTTGTAGACGTGTATAGATATTCCCGGCTTCGGAAAGTTCGAAAAGGTTGGCCGCATAGTCGCATGTACTGAAGCGATAGGCCGCTGTAGGATAGATTGCGGTACCACGGGCGCCGGTGGGTTCCGCATGGTTGAGTCCGGCATGTATCTGTCGTGTTGCGAATTTGAGTTTGCTGTAATCCATAAATTCCGTGTTATGATTTTAAAACAAAAAACCGGCCTCGTTGTCCGAAGCCGGTGTGTTATCTTTTCTTTAAGTATAATAGTGAAAGAACCTACACCCGGCTTCGTCGGCTGCACATCATACCCATCATCATGGAAAAGTTTTCCGGCATTGGCCGGAGTCCGCAGATGTTATAGGATATGATGGATTTCATCGGGTATAGAATTGTTGTTTGATGCGACAAAGTTAAGATTTTATTTCCAATCGCCAAAATTAATTTAGAATTTCGGTAAAAAGTAACAAACGCCATGTCGCGAAGACGCAGATTTTTATTATCACCGAACTTATCGAAAACCACTCAAGCAACTCCCTCTGCACCGTCGCGGGAGAAATCCTGCCCCATGTTGCCGTTGACATCGTACCAGAAATTGGTGACTGTGCCCGTGGCTCCAACTCCCGTGCGTCCTTCGTAATCCTCGCCCTCCCGCTCTATCTCCATACGGCTGAGCTGATTCACGGCATATGTCATGCTATAGCGCGAGTGCAGCCATATCCCGCATCCTTGTGCAGGCAAAGATGCGAAAAACAGCATTGCTGTCAGTAGAAAGACTTTAATTCTGAGTGGCATTAAGGCAGGATTTGCTTTTTTAAATCAAATTACTGTTTTGGATGCCATTATGTAGGCGCTAATCATCGCAGAGATATTTTGTTATGGTGGAATCCTGATTGGAATAGAATACATACGGTCGTCTATCTCCACCCGGAATCATATATGTCTGACACCAAAGCAAGTCCAACGAATCGATACGTGAAAATTCATGGGCTGTCTCAAAAAAATCAGGGTTATTGATGCCACAGGTATACAGTTTCCTGCCTGATTGCGGTGTACTTCTCCCTTTTAAATGATAGTAGCTTTCCTTTAATAGTCTGAGCACTTGTCTCTTGGATGGAAATCGGTGAAAAGAATCTAAATCTTCCGGATATATCTTGAAGGGTTCATCCTTTCTGTCTCTGAGTCCTATTACCGCATAGCCGGTATAGCTGCACTCTTTTTTCTCCGTTGGTACAAATAAATCGGAAGTATCATATACTGTTACCAATGCCATGCACTTCAGGCTGTCAGCGCTATACGAAATGCTCCCGACATCGACATCAAGATAGTCACATGCAGGAACAGGCATCGCGAAAAGTAGTTTTTTATTGTCATCCCAATATTTGGTGAGAGGACAAAATTCAGAATAAGTTGTTATGGAATCAGGAAGGCTTGCGTACATAGAACCCATGCTAAAGCCATCTTTAATAAAAAGTAGCATTCTTCTTATTGCTTCCACGTTGCTGAGAAATGCTTTCTCAATATGAGCTTTGTCCTTCAGATACAAGTCACTTTTCGGTTGTTCCTGACAACCAAAACAAAATGTAAGGACTGCAAGACAAATTACTTTAAGGCTTAAGATCTTTAAAGTGTTTAAAAATTTTTTCAATGTCATCTCTAAAAGTTGTTATTCGATGTTCGGAGAACCCACTCAACAATGTGGGATAAACTGTTTCATGTGTAACTTTACGATTTGCATCGGTCATTTCGAAAGGCAATGCAATGCCGTCACAAAAATGTTGGATTACAAACGTCGGAACATTTTTATTTGCGACCTGTTCTTCGGGCTGGAATGGTGCAAGGTCTAATTCGAAAGCAATTTTACCGCTCATATCAATTCCATTTTCTTCTGCATAACTATATAATCCGTCGACGAAGCCTTTGGCATACGCAGCACCCATGCTGTGAGTGACTATTCTAATTTTTTCATCATCTTTAAGATCCAATATTTCATGGCCGTCATGGTAGGCTGCTATATAGCCTGAAGATTCCCTGACATCAGTATATAAATTATATGCAAGATTATTACACCCACCAATAGAACCGTCATAATAAACTGCGTTATGATCCTTGAATTTATCCATAATCTGGTTATCAATACCGCCCCAGTATTCCGATGTCCCTCCATCTCCAAAATGCATCCCATTTATAAAAACGATACGTTTTCCGTCCCTATCGATATTGTTTATTGGGTCACCGCCGCAGTAGGAGAATGGGGAGATGGATGTATTGTCATGTGACAGTATATCTGCGGCAGACCAGGAGCCGGTGGGGGTTAGACAACGGGGACCGAAATCGGATGAGTTGCGGCCGCCGGCGTGTTCGCGCTCCTTGCCGCCGAAGAGGTAGCGCTGTCCCGCAGGCTCGATAGTCGGTTCGCCGTAGGGATAGTAAGTCGTCTGTTGCTCGAGTCGGAGA
>CAJTJV010000024.1 GCA_910576775.1 uncultured Muribaculaceae bacterium
AAGATAAGATCTCCAAATAAGGGTCGTCAGAGACGATGACGTCGATAGGTCGCAGGTGCAGAGGCGGTAACGTCTATAGCCGAGCGATACTAATCACCCAAACCCTTTCTGAAAAAACAAGACGATACGTCCTACGCCAGGACGGATCGACGCGGCAGCGAAAGCAGTCGATTGAGAAGATTTGAGATGCCTGACCTTCGTGAGAAGGCGCTTCCATACTCTTTTTCCCCCTTATACAGCTTCGGCTGCGAAGCGAAGACTGAGCGTTCTCAAGAACGAAAGAAATTAAGGTGGTGATAGCGCGAGGGCTCCACCTCTACCCATTCCGAACAGAGAAGTTAAACCTCGCCACGCCGATGATACTGCGAAAGTGGAAAAGTAGGTAACCGCCCCCCTAGCCCGGACAGAAATGCCCGGGCTTTTTTTTGCCTTGTAGGCCGCTATGGAGATCCTGGGTTCTTTTGGGATTCTTGAAAATTCCGGATGGTTGGGGAGCTATCTAAAAATTTCGATTTTCAAATGAGCCGAGCTTATCGCGCCACTGACGGCTAACGGGCGCGGGAATACCGGTTTTTACATCTATATTTACCATAACAACTCTTGCGGAGCATTTGATGTCGCCTCTGTCATTGATTATTATTTGATTCATGACCATAGAGGATTCCGCTATTTCTGTTACTGATGTGCATACTGTCAGTCTGTCGTCGATATATGCGGGTTTGTGAAAATCGACGTTGATGTTTGCAACGACGGGAGCTGTTGGCTCTGAGCCGAAAGTGCCGTTCATGAAGCTTCGGAAATAGTTGTATTTACCCAGATCGAAATACTGTAGGTAGACGGTGTTGTTAAGGTGTCCGAACATGTCAATATCGTTGAAACGGATTTGAACGGGGAGGCGATGTTTGAAACTTATATTTTCTAATTCTATTTTTTTCATCAGTGTAGGATAATGTTGTCGATTACGTTTTCTCCCACTGTACGGTTGTACTGGTTTTTAAGCGTTTCCCTTAGATATCCGAGCTGTTCTTTTAGCGAAGCTGAGCTGAGATATACGTGGAGCGAGCGTCCGATTAATTTTATCGAGGTGGTGTATGATGCAATATGTGTTCCGGCTATTTTGGGCCACAGTCCTATAATGTACTGTCGCCGCGTTTCAGGGTCGTTTGCGGCTCGGTTCATCATATCTTCGATAATTGTGCCGAGTGGAGTAGGATAGGCGCGTTTCATTTTAAGATGGGAGCGAATATGCCTCTATCTACACTCCAGATATTGTAGTTGCCTCCGGAAGGTATGGACGCTACAGTTTCGTCGAGATGTCGGCGGTTGGTGTCTGTTATGAATATCTGTCCGAAGGTATCTGATGTGCTGACAAGTTTTATAATGCGTTCGACTCGGCCTGCATCGAGTTTATCGTATATGTCGTCGAGTAGCAACAGCGGACGAATACCAAGCGATTTGCGCAGGAGCTCATATTGGGCAAAGCGCAGTGCGGTAGTAAATGTTTTTGTCTGACCTTGTGATGCCGTGCGTTTTACGGGCATTCCATTTATAGTGAATGCGATGTCGTCGCGGTGTGGGCCGGCCGATGTATAATGCAGAATTTTGTCCCGGTATCTTGTTTGTGCCAGATGACTGGCAAGTTCTCCGGAGTTATAGGGCGCCGATTCATAAGCGATCTTTGCAATTTCCCCGCAGTTTGAGATGGCGTTGAAATATGGTTCGAAAATCGCTTGCAGCTCAGCAAGGTTTTTGTTTCTGCTATTGCAGATGTATTCAGCTGACGCCGCGAGCTGCATCTCAAGAATTTCGTATAGAGCGATATCATCGCTCTCGTCGCGAAGCATTTTGTTGCGTTGTTCGAGTGCTGAGTTGTAACGCATCAGGGAATCATAGTAGCGGCAGTCGCGTTGTGCTATAATTTGGTCGATGAAGCGGCGACGTTCTGCCGGTTCTCCGGCGCTGATATCCAAGTCTGCCGGCGAGAGGAGAACAACGGGAAAAACTCCGAGATGTTCGGCAAGACGTTTGTACGGTTTGCCTGAGCGACGGATAACCTTGCGTTGTCCCGGGCGAATTGCGACGCTTACATCCTCGTCAAGACCTTTGCGTTCGAATGCTCCTCGTATTGTTGCGAACTGTGTACCTTGTCGCACGAGCATTGTGTCAGCTGCTCCAGTAAAACTACGACAGAGACTTATGTAGTAGAGCGCATCGAGTAGATTGCTTTTGCCCATGCCGTTATCGCCCAGAAAACAGTTGATTTTGGGCGAGAATTCAAGCTGTGCGCTTTCGATATTCTTGAAGTCGGTAAGCGACAGGCTCTTAAGAATCATTTTTTATTGAATGCTTCGTTGAAGAACAACAGGTGATAGAGTACCGAATTGTTCCAGTATTGGAATGTATGTCCTCCCGGGCGGCAGATGTAGTCGTGTGGCACTCCGGCCTCAAGAAGGTCGTTATGAAGCTTGACGTTTACTCCATGGAAGAAATCATCGGAGCCGCAGTCGAAAAGTAGATTGAGATTCGCGTTTTTCAGTTTGTCTATTTTTGTGGCGACAGTGTATTCATCCCAACGTTCGGGGTACTGTTTTTGTGAGCCGATGCGTTTTGCCATGTCCCAATTTTTTGGAAAAGGACGGATGTCGAGCCCTCCGCTCATACTTGCGGCAGAGCCGAATACATCAGGATGGTTTAATGCAAGCCATAAAGCGCCGTGTCCGCCCATGCTTAAACCTGAGATTGCGCGTTTGTCGCGTTTTCTGATTGTGGGGAAATGGGAGTCGATATAGGGCACAAGATCCTTGATGAAAAAGCTTTCCATCTGAAAGTCCGGATCGACGGGAGAATCCCAGTACCATGTATTCCGTCCGTCGGGCATCACAATCACCATGCCGTAGGTATCGGCAAGTTCGCCGAGTCGAGGCTGAATTGAACACCAGGCTTTATGGTTGCCGCCATAACCGTTGAGCAGATAGACAGTAGGGAAAGATTGTCCCTGTTTATGGTCCGGGGTGATGATGGTAACGTCTTCGGGTGTTGCAAGGTAATTTGTGTTTACTTTAATGGTGTCAGTGCTGAATGCTAAGGCGCATATTGCGACAGCGGCACATGAAATCAAAGAGAAAAGCCTTTTCATGTCAATGGTTTTTTATGTTACAAATTTACGAAAAAAATCTCGTATGCAAGGAGCGGTGAAAGAGATAAACGTAAAAAATGAAAGTGCGCTTCTTCCCAGAAACGCACCTCCCTCATAACCAAAATTCAAGTATATTGTGAGTCTAACAAAATGTTGTTTTGCAATATATATTATTTATAGGTGGAGTTCGTAAGTAATTCAATGGGGTTCAGGTTCGTGTAAGCCTACTTGGGTTTTATGTTTGCAAAGATAGATATAATTTTTGTAAAACAAATGTTTTTAGTTGTATTTTGTGCTAATAAAGGTTAAAATGATTCATCTATGACACTGCGATGTGCCAAAACAGAACCTACGATAAATAAATCTGGAGAATCTGCGTCATTTTGCTTGGTTATATTGAAAAACGGAAAAATGACTTGTTGTTTACATTATTTAACCGGAAATGTGCCAAAATGGCCAAAAACTTAGCATTTCGGATAGATTTATGCCTATTATATTTTGTAATTTTGCAGTGTGAAAACATGTTGTATAACATAGCTATAGAAAATATTTTGAGTATCACGACAACAATAAAGATATGAAAAGAAAAATGTTCCAATTGGCGAGCCTGGGTCTGATAGCCTGCACTCTGGCAAGCTCTTGCGGCAAAAATGAACAGACGCAGCAGGGAATGTCCGCTCCCTCCATCTCGGTAATGACAGTTCAGCCAACCGATGCAGAATATCAGTCCAGCTATCCGGCCAGTATACAAGGCAAGACCGATATCGCAATTCGTCCGCAAATCAGCGGTTATATCACGAAAGTACATGTAGACGAAGGGCAGCGTGTACGCCGTGGCCAGGTGCTTTTCAGCATAGACCCGGTGCAGTTTCAGGCAGCGGTAGACCAGGCGGAGGCGAATGTGAATTCCGCCAAGAGCGCTGTGTCGACAGCTGAAATTACCGAGCAAAACAAGCGAATGCTTCTTGATAAGAATATCATCAGTCGCACTGAATGGCAGATGGCAGAGAATCAGCTTGCACAGGCAAAGGCTGCTCTTGCGCAGGCTAATGCCGCTCTTGTGAATGCCCGGAAGAATCTAGCATATACTGCCGTAACGGCTCCAAGCGACGGGGTCGTCGGTACTATCGCTAACCGTGAAGGTTCTCTTGTGTCGCCATCGAGTGCCCTGACGACAGTCAGTGACAACTCCGAGGTATATGCCTATTTCTCTTTCAATGAAAAGGATCTACTGAACCTTACCGATGGCGGCAATTCCAGTGTCGAGGCCGGAATCAAGGCTATGCCTAAAGTACGCCTTCAACTTGCCGACGGAACAATCTTTCCAATCGAGGGCGAGGTTGTCACTGTTTCGGGTGTTATTGACGGAAGTACAGGAGCAGCATCGGCCCGTGCCTTATTCAAAAATCCGGCAGGAGTACTACGTAGCGGCAATACCGGGCAGATTCTGGTTCCGCGTCGCAGCGAAGGTGTGATTGTCATTCCTCAGAAAGCGACTTATGAGCTCCAGGACCGTCGCTATGTGTATACTCTTAACGACAGCAATATAACAGTGCCCACTCCTATTGTTGTGGCTCCCTATAACGACGGTCAGACATTTGTTGTCACATCCGGTCTCAAGTCCGGCGACCGAGTCGTTACCGAGGGTGTCGGCACGGCAGTACGTGCAAAAATGCCGATAACCCCCAAGGAATAATCGTCAGCACAGATTTATAATATAATCACATTTACTGAAATATGAAACTTGACAGATTTATAAATCGACCGGTGCTGTCGACGGTGATTTCAATTTTCATCGTTCTTCTCGGTCTGATTGGTCTGACATCGCTTCCGGTTACGCAGTATCCCGATATTGCGCCACCTACGATATCTGTTACCACAACATATAGCGGTGCCAATGCTGCCGCAGTGCTAAACTCTGTGATAGCACCTCTTGAAGAATCAATCAACGGTGCCGAGGGTATGACATATATGGAGTCGACCGCTACCAATACCGGTTCGGCTACCATTAACGTATATTTTGAGCAAGGCTTCGACCCCAATATGGCCGCCGTCGACGTTCAGAACCGTGTTTCGGCAGCCGCCAACCTTCTTCCGTCAGAAGTAAATCAGGTAGGTGTGCAGACCCGCAAGCGCCAGTCGTCCATGCTTATGAGTGTGGCAATTGTCGACACAAGCTCTACGCCTATGTATAGCACGGAGTTCCTTGACAATTACATGAAAATCAATGTAATTCCGGAATTGCAGCGTGTAGAGGGCGTCGGTGATGTGATGTCGTTCGGTGCCGATTACTCTATGCGTATATGGCTAAAGCCGGAAGTCATGGCTCAATACCATCTTATGCCTACAGATGTTGCCGCAGCTTTGGCGGAGCAGAATGTAGAGGCCGCTCCAGGTGCCTTCGGAGAACAAGGCAACCAGTCTTTCCAGTATATAATGCGTTATCGCGGTCGTCTTTCCAAACCTGAAGAATTTGGAGATATCGTTATAAGAGCTAATTCCAATGGTGAGGTGCTTTATCTTAAAGATGTTGCCGAAATAGAACTTGGTCGTGTGACATATGGTTTCGCAAATAAGTCGAACGGACATCTTTGCTCGATGGCTATCGTGTTCCAGACACCTGGATCCAATGCTACCAAGATTATCAACGACTGTGAGGCTCTTGTCGACAAACTCCGTGCCGACCTTCCGGAGGGTTGCGTCTTCGAGATTCCAATGAACAACAATGAATTCCTCTATGCGTCAATCAATAATGTGATTCATACCCTTATAGAGGCGTTCATTCTTGTGTTCTTCGTGGTTTACGTGTTCCTTCAGGATATGCGTTCCACACTTATTCCCGCTATCGCTATCCCGGTGGCTCTTGTAGGTACATTCTTTATGATGAATCTAATCGGCTTCTCAATCAACCTTATCACACTCTCTGCACTCGTGTTGGCGATTGCGATTGTTGTCGATGATGCGATTGTGGTTGTCGAGGCTGTTCATGCGAAGCTCGATCAAGGCTATACGTCCTCACGGCGAGCTTCAATTGACGCAATGGGTGAAATAGCAGGTGCGCTTATATCAATCACACTTGTTATGATGCTCGTATTCATTCCAGTGTCGTTTATGCCCGGTACCTCGGGCGTGTTCTACCGCCAGTTCGGTATCACTATGGCTATCGCTATCGGATTTTCGGCTGTGAACGCTCTTACATTGTCGCCTGCGCTGTGTGCCCTTTTCCTCAAACCGCATAAGAATGAAGACGGAACTACAGATAGTCTGGGCAAACGCATGGGTGACGCTTATAAGGCCGCAGGAAAAGCTGTAGGAAAGCGCTACCGCAGATCTCTGGCACTTGAAATCAATCCATGGATTACGTTCGGATTCCTTGTTGCCGCAATCACATTCCTTGTCCTTGGTTGGTATAGCTTCCATAATGTGGCGCTTTCCTGTCTGGCATATGCAGTGGCAATCATAGCTGTGTTGGGACTATTCAGCAAGCGTTTCCATAAATGGTTTGAAAGCAATTTTTCCCGTCTGCTCGGAGGCTATCGTCATGGAGTGACATGGTTTGCACAGCATAAGATTACGTCCTTTGTCGCAGTTCTGGCTTCTATCGGAATTCTTGTCTTCCTTATGAGTACAACCCAGTCGGCACTTGTTCCCAATGAGGATACGGGCGTTATATTCGCCATGGTGGATATGCCGGCCGGCACATCGCAGGAACGCACCGGGGAGGTGCTTAATCAGGTCGATTCGCTTGCCGCTACCATTCCCGGAATCAAGACCCGCCAGATGATTAACGGTTATAGCTTTATCGCAGGTCAGGGTCCTACTTACGGTGCATTCATCATGAAATTGAAAGACTGGAGCGAGCGCGATAAGAGCCAGAGTGCCGAAAATATAATCAAGCAGCTCTATGCCCTTACCGCACAGAATGTCAAGGATGGACGTGTGATGATTTTCGCGCCTCCTATGATTTCCGGATATTCGGCAACAAACGGTTTTGAAATGAAAATGCAGGATCGTAC
Organism: uncultured Muribaculaceae bacterium; assembly: GCA_910576775.1. Taxonomy (GTDB): domain Bacteria; phylum Bacteroidota; class Bacteroidia; order Bacteroidales; family Muribaculaceae; genus CAG-873. The sequence goes on from CAJTJV010000024.1 coordinate 7,153, forward strand.
GGGTGGCGATATAAATCAGTTTTTCTCAGTTGTGCAGAATTTCCTTGCCGCGCTTAACCAGTGCCCCGAAATTCAAGCCGCATATACCACTTTCAACCCAACCTTCCCGCAGTATATGGTAGATATTGATGCTGCCAAGGCGAAGAAAGCCGGCATAAGCCCCCAGACTATTCTCCAGACACTTCAGGGTTATTATGGCTCGATGTATGTATCGAATTTCAACCGGTTCGGTAAAATCTACCGTGTCATGATGCAGGCTAATCCCGAATCTCGTGTAAGTCCCGAGACTCTCAACAACATCAAGATCCGTAATGGCAGCGAGATGGCACCTATCGCCAACTTTGTGAAGCTGACCCGTGTCTATGGCCCCGACCTTATGAACCGATTCAACATGTTCACCTCAATCTCCGTTTCGGGCACTCCTAATCCGGGATATTCTTCAGGTGCTGCAATTGCTGCAATTGATAGAGTAGCCGCCGAAACTCTTCCGCAAGGCTATGGTTACGAATATGCCGGTATGACACGCGAGGAAGCCGGACAGGGCAGCTCGTCGGCAACAGCTATTATTTTCGCTCTCTGTCTGTTGTTCGTTTATCTTCTTCTGTCGGCTCAGTACGAAAGTTATCTGCTGCCATTCGCCGTAATCCTTTCCATACCATTCGGACTTGCAGGCGCGTTCATCTTTGCGCAAATCTTCGGAATCTCTAATAATGTATATTTGCAGATTGCCCTTATCATGCTTATCGGCCTTCTTGCAAAGAATGCCATCCTTATCGTAGAATTCGCTATCGAACGTCGAATGACGGGGATGAGTGTTCTCAATGCCGCTATTGCCGGTGCGGCCGCCCGTCTGCGTCCTATTCTTATGACATCGTTGGCGATGGTAATCGGTCTTTTGCCTATGATGTTCTCCACCGGAGTAGGCGCTAACGGAAACCACGCGCTTGGAGCCGGTTCTGTAGGCGGTATGCTTATCGGTATGATTTGCCAGATATTCATTGTTCCGGCTCTTTTCGTGGTATTCCAGCTCATTCAGGAGAAATTCAAACCAATACGTTTCGAGAATCAGGAGCGAGGCGGTACTATCGCGAACGAAATCGAGCAGTATGCCAAATAATAGTAAGTAAGAAATATGAAAATCAATAATATAGCCCGAGTGGCAATATGTGTGGCTCTTGTTGCCTCCTTCTCGAGCTGCCACATATATAAGAAATACGAGACTCCGACCTCTACGGCTCTTACCAAGGCATATGTGGAAGCTCGCGAGATGCCGGCTGACTCGGCAGCTTTCGGAAATCTGTTGTGGGAGGATGTCTTTACAGATCCGGTTCTCGCCGGCCTTATCCGTACGGCTCTTGAGAACAATACCAATCTGCGCAACGCTCAGCTCAATGTAGAGGTGGCGCAGGCAAATCTCCGTGGAGCTCGTCTGAGCTATCTGCCATCCGTTGCACTTGCTCCTAACGGAGCCGGTGCTTCCTATGCCGGAAGTGACCTTTCATGGACCTACAGTATTCCCGCGCAGCTTTCATGGGAAATCGATATTTTCGGCAAAATTCTAAACAGCAAGCGTGGCGCACAGGCCGCTCTATATCAGAGCGAGGCTTATGCCCAGGCTGTGCGTTCGCAGATTATCTGTGCTGTTGCGAATACATATTATTCCATCGCTGCGGTTTCACGTCAGCTTGAGCTCTCGCGTTCCACCTCGAAACTATGGAAGGAAACTGTAAATACAATGCGCGACCTCAAGGAAGGTGGCAGGGGGGTAACCGAAGCTGCCGTAGTTCAGTCATCCGCCAATTATTACAGCATTCTCGCGTCGATTACCGACCTTGAAGCCAATATTGACAAGCTCAACAATACCATGAGCCTGCTGCTTAACCAGCTTCCCCGGACATGGGATATATCATCCGAAGCTGTCCTGAATGTTCCGGAGGTGCTTCGGGCAGGAGTCCCTATGTCGGAACTTGCAGCCCGTCCGGACGTGCAGGCCGCCGAACAGTCGCTTGCTGCCGCTTATTATGCAACCAACAGTGCCCGCGCGGCATTTTATCCCGGGTTGACAATCTCTGTCAACGGAGGTTTCACCAATCTTCTGGGTTCATTTATAAAGAATCCCGGCGACTGGTTCTATCAGCTGGCCGGCTCGCTGGTAGCTCCGCTTTTCTCCCGCGGACAGAATATAGCGCGTCTACAAGGCGCCAAGAAGCAGCAGGAACAGGCTATGAACAATTTTGAATATGCCCTTCTCAACGCTTCGGCCGAAGTCAACGACGCTCTGACGGTATATGACAGGAGTCTGCAAAAATCTACTTACCTCGTAGATCAGGTAGCCAATCTTGAGAAATCGGTTGAATATACCAAGGATTTGATGCTGTATTCCACAGGTTCGACAAGTTATCTTGAAGTGCTTACAGCCCAGCAGGGATTGCTTCAGGCTCAGATTAGCCAGATTAATACAGATCTTTCACGTTCGATGGCTATAATCAGCCTTTATCAGGCTCTTGGCGGCGGTCGGTGATATAGTCCTGTTATGAAATAATGGCGGAGGCGCATTTCATTGTGAGTCTCCGCCATTTATTTTCTTTATGCGGACAATAAAAGAAATGTCAAGCGGTTATTAATATGGCTATATGATGAATACTCTATATGTAAGCGATATGGACGGTACGCTGCTCGGTTCTGACAGCAGAGTATCTGAATTTTCAGCATCCACGATCAGCGAGCTCACGCGCCGCGGAGCGCTGATTACAGTAGCCACGGCGAGAACGCCGGCTACTGTAGTGCCTCTGCTTGCGTCAACCGGAACGACACCTCCGGCCATAGTCATGACGGGCACAGCATATTGGCTGCGCGATGAAGCACGGTTCGACAAAGTTTGTTTTGTGCCGCGCGATGATGTGGAAGTTGCTCTTGAGCTTTGCCGCCGTTGTGGCGTACATCCTTTCGTCTATGTGATGGCCGGGGATGGCCGGACGCTCGATGTATATCATGCCGCGGCATCGCTAAATAAGGCTGAACAGAGTTTCTATGAAGAACGTAGTCATCTTGATCTTAAACGCTTTCATCTTGGGACTCCGCCTCCACAACCGGCTTTTACAAATAATATGCTTTTATATGCCATGGGTGCTAAGGAAAGTATTCTTGCGGCATACGATGTTTTCTGCCGTAATACAGAGTGCGCCGTGTCGGTTTACCCGGATATTTTTAACAGCGAGGTGTATAATCTTGAGATTTTTCCACCCGGAATCAGTAAGGCAAGCGCTATAACGGATCTTAAAAAACGCCTTGGAGCAGAGCGGCTGGTAGTTTTCGGTGACAGTCTCAATGATTTGTCTATGATGGCTATTGCGGATGTAGCGGTAGCTGTAGGAAATGCCTTGCCGGAAGTGCGTGAGGTAGCCGATGTGGTTATAGAGCCTAATTATACAGATTCTGTCGCACGGTTTATTGCAGAGGATTTTGATTCTTAGCGGAAAGTTATCACTCGGTTGTATACGAAATTGGCAAGTGTGTATATCACATTGCCGATAAGCGTCGCAATGCCATAGCCGGAGAGTATTATCCCGAATATTTGGAAATTGAAATGCCCGAATTCAGATTCGGTGAGCATCCATACGGACCAAAGCTGTATGCCGTAACATAGTAGAAACCCTAAAAGGAACTTGATGGCTTCCGGAAGATAGCTGCCTTTAGAGTGGAATACCCACTGTTTGTTGCATAGGAAAGAATTTATTACACCGCAGATATAACCCAGAGCGTTACTCACATATAGATTCCACTCAAACAGGGATTTGCATGCATAGATAACTCCAAGAGTGATAATGGTATTGAGAACCCCTACCATACAGTATTTTACGAACTGTATGATTTTTTCCATATGTGGATTTTTTACCGAATTTTTGTCTGTATTATTCATTCCGGTAGGTCTTTAGGATCAACTTTCAGTATTGGAAGCTGCCAGTGGTAATGGACAGCGGCAATACGCAGACCGATAACTGTTACCGCGCATGTTATCTGTGCTACTATCGGTGACGATTCCGGAATAAGTGCTACCACCCAATATATGAGTCCTCCGGCGAGGCATGCGGTGGCATAGATGTCTTTACGGAAAAAGAGAGGCTCTTCATTAATCAGTATATCGCGGGTTACGCCGCCGAAAGATCCCGTGATGATGCCCATTACGATGGCGACCCAATAGGGATAACCGGCAGAGAGGCTTTTTTCGATGCCTACCACTACGAACAGGGCCAGGCCGATGGCGTCGAAGATAAAAAGTGTGCGCAAGCCTTTGACGAGAGCTTTGCGGAATACTATTACAGTAACCAGAGATAGAAATGTAACTGCAAGATACATCCACGACTGCATCCAGAATACCGGTATACTTAGCAGCAGGTCGCGGACCGTGCCACCTCCGATAGCGGTAACAGCGCCTACGACATAGGCGCCGAACCAATCGAATCGTTTGGCGGCGGCAAGGCGTATGCCTGAAATGGCGAAGGCAATCGTTCCGAGAACCTCGATGATATATATGAAAAGATTTTCGCCTGTCATTTTTTGCTGTCGGATTTATCTGCGGAGCACGTCTTTTCCATATACATATCCGATTGTCGGTAGCGGCAGATGTCGGATAGGAAGCACTCCTTGCAAAGAGGCGTGCGGGCTTTGCATACGTAGCGTCCGTGGAGGATAAGCCAATGGTGGGCAGTGGCAATCAGATTCTGAGGGATATTCTTGGTGAGTGTCTGTTCTGTCGACAGCGGTGTCCGGCTCTTTGTCGTGAGTCCGATGCGCTCGGCCACGCGGAAAACGTGGGTGTCGACGGCCATTGCCGGCTTGTTGAAGATAACCGACAGAATCACGTTGGCCGTTTTGCGCCCGACTCCCGGCAGATCCATGAGGGCGTTTATGTCGTCAGGTACCTCGCCGTTATATTTCTCGGTGAGCATCCGCGCCATGCCGAGGAGTGATTTTGTCTTGTTGTTAGGGTAAGATACCGATTTTACGTATTCAAACAGTTGTTCCTGTGTGGATGCAGCCATGTCGGCGGCGGTTGGAAAATCGCGGAAGATTGCCGGTGTAACCATGTTGATGCGCTTGTCGGTGCATTGAGCCGAAAGTATTACAGCTACAAGAAGCTGATAGGGGCTGTCGTAATGCAGCTCAGTGCGGGGAGCCGGCATTTCTTTGGAGAATCGCTCGATAACAGCGTTATAACGCTCTTTCTGTGTCATTGCAATAGTTTTAATATCCGCGATGTGATAAACACTCCGATCAGACATGCGGCAATGGCACCCAATGTAGTGAGACCTGCGTAGACGGAGGCATCGATCCATCTGCCTTGCTGTGTGAGCCGGACGAAATCAAGAGAGAAGGATGAGTATGTGGTGTAACCTCCGAGTACGCCGGTTATAATAAAACCTGTCCAACGTGAGCCGCTTTCAAAGCTGCTTAAAAGAGTCCAGGCAACTCCGATAATGAAGCTGCCTGTTATATTTATAAGCATTGTTGACAGATGTTTTTCATCGAAGCTGCCTGTATTCTGAATTAAGAAGCGGGAACATGCTCCGATGAAGCCACCCAGACCCACCGCAAGAAATTGCATCAGTGACGCCTGCGCGGGCATGTCAGTGTGCGGCAACGAATTCGTCGAGGAATCGTTTGTCGTTCTCTGAGAACAGACGTAGATCCTTGACCCTATATTTGAGGTTGGTTATTCGTTCGACACCCATGCCGAGAGCGAAGCCGGAGTATTCCTCGGGGTCGATTCCACATGCACTGAGCACATTGGGGTCAACCATTCCGCAGCCAAGAATTTCCACCCATCCGGTGCCTTTGCAGAATGAGCAGCCCTTGCCTCCGCAGAGGTCGCAGCTGATATCCATCTCCGCAGATGGCTCAGTAAAAGGGAAATAGCTCGGTCGGAGGCGGATTTGAGTCTGCGGTCCGAACATCTCGCGGGCGAAATAGAGAAGCGTCTGGCGCAGGTCGGCGAAGGTGACTTTCTTGTCGATATAGAGAGCCTCTACCTGATGGAAGAAGCAGTGCGCACGTGCGGATATAGCCTCGTTGCGGTACACACGGCCGGGGCAGATGATGCGGATTGGAGGTTTCTGCGAGGTCATCACGCGGGTCTGTACCGACGAGGTATGTGTGCGCAGCAGCACGTCGGGGTTGCGGGAGATGAAAAATGTGTCCTGCATATCACGGGCAGGGTGATCCGGCGGGAAATTCAGCGATTCGAATACATGCCAGTCATCCTCAACCTCCGGACCTTCAGCGATGGTGAAACCGAGACGGCGGAAAATATCGATAATCTGTTCGCGCACCAGCGAAAGCGGATGGCGGGTACCAAGACGGACGGGGGCTGCCGTACGGGTAAGGTCGAGGGCGTCGGCATCACCGTTGTCGCCTGCGAGAGCTTCGCGCAGACTGTTAATCCGTTCGGTGGCGAAAGATTTCAGTTCGTTGAGTGCCTGTCCTAATTCGCGTTTGCTTTCGGCGGGGACATTGCGGAAATCGTTCATAAGAGCCGATATGGTGCCCTTTTTACTCAAGTACTTGATACGCAGCTCTTCTACAGCAGCGGCGTTGGCGGCTTTAAGATTAGAGAGCTCTTCTTTGAGAGCGTTTATCTTTTCAATCATCGATATTTGCGTTTCTTTGTCGCAAAGATACGAATAAGCCGAGAGCAAAACAAAAATTATTTAACTTTTGCCTAACTTGTTTTTCTGTTATCATTCTCAGTTTTGACCAGGTGGGCGTTGCGGAGGAGGCCTTCGAGTTTGGCGCGGCGGACTGCGCTTCGGCGGAAGATTGCGCGGAAACTGTCGGATGTCATATTCGCTATTTCATTGAGGTTGAGACGCATCAGGGCTTCGGATGCTTTGAATTCTTCGAGTACATGAACGTCGGATGTGCTAATGTTGTGCGGACACACGTCCTGGCATATGTCGCAGCCGTAGATGCGTCCGGGTAGGTGTGTACCGGAAGGGAGTTCGCCGCGGTGTTCGATGGTGAGATATGACAGGCAGCGCCGGCAATCTATGCTGCCGTCCTCTCCTAAGGCGCCGTACGGACAGGCTTGTACGCATTTGCCGCACCCGCAGCATTTGGTTTCAGTCATGGGTCCGGACGGTGCGACCGGTTCAGTCCAAAGTATTTCGGCGAGAAATACGCGTGAGCCTATACCGGGAATTATCAGATGGTTGTTTCGACCGACGAATCCGAGTCCGGCACGTGCCGCCCAATAGCGTTCACGCAGCGGTGCCGTGTCGATGCAGATGCGTGTCTGAGAGCCTTCTACGGTTGCCTGCATCTTTTCGGCCAATGGCGCCAGATGTTTCCGCAGCACGTCGTGATAGTCCTCTCCAAGGGCATAATCGGCGAACAGGGGGTGGCGTTGCGTCGAGGAATTGCGGTAGGCGAATGCGAGGCACAGCATCGATTGCGCGCCATCGAGAAGCAATGCGGGATTGTCGCGTACGTCGGAATATTTTTCAAGATACTGCATCCCGGCCTGCCGCCCCTCTTCAATCCATCGCGTGTAGAGACTGCGGTTGACGCTGTCGACCGGCTCTATCTTCGCGAATCCGGCGGCACAGGCGCCAAGGCTCTGAGCTTCAGAAAGAATAGCATCCGCTATTTTGTCGCTACATTGGCAGTGCGCGGAGTTCATAACCTTGTTCAAGAAGCCACTCAATTGCGCGAGGCATGGCGTAGCGCATGTTTTTCTCGGCTTTCAGTGAGTCGTGGAAAACAATTATAGAGCCATTGCGGGCATAACGCTTCACATTGCCGAGCACCTGTTCGCCGTTGAGCTTCTTCGAGTAGTCGCGAGTAACCAGGTCGTACATTACTATGTTATAATGGTCCTTCATTATCCGCGCCTGTTTCCATCGCAGCAGGCCGTGTGGCGGACGGAAATATTGGCTTTCAATAAGCTGCGCAGCCTCGTATACATCGCGGATGTACCGGCGGGTGCTCACTTTCATTCCTTGTAGGTGGTGCATGGTATGGTTGCCAACGCTGTGTCCGCGACGGCGTACCTCTTCGAGCAGTTCAGGATGGCGACGAACATTGTCGCCCACCATGAAGAATGTTGCCTTTACACCGTAACGATCGAGTGTGTCGAGCACCCACGGAGTTATTTCCGGGATGGGGCCGTCATCGAAAGTAAGATACACCACCGGCTTAGCCTTCCGGCTCCTTTTCAGGCGCCAGAGGGCTTCGGGGAATAGCAGTCGGTAGAGTAAAGGCGGCTGTTCAATCAGCATGCCGTAGTCAGTTGAGAACGTAGTTCCATTGGTCGGCTGTAAAGCCGTGTTTCGCCATTATGCTCTTGGCATAGGCCTGTGGTTCTATGCCGGCCTCCTTGTTGAGGCGCAGAAGGTTGACAGCACCTTCGAGTATTGCCTTCTGATTGTCGGGGAAATGCTCGAACTGAGATTGCAGGAACTCATTGTCGTAGCCTTTGATGAATATCAATGGCGCGATTCTGAGATCCATATCGAGGTCGAAGCCGTTGATAAGCAGTTTATCCGCTTCGAAAGCAGGGTCGGTTGCGATTTCCGGACGAGCCTTGAGGATGTCGGTAAGATTCTTCAATGTTACAGCTTCTCCGAGATACTGGAGTGCATAAATTTCGGAACGTCCGAGCTGGTCTATCATCGACGGTTCAAGAGTGGAAGCGTATTTCACGAGCTGTGCATATCTGTCGGCCTCGTTCTCCGCAATGGCAGCTGCCGCTTCGAGGTCGGCAGGATTGCCCTGCGCGAGGAAAAGGTCGAGGTATGTGCGGGCGAAATACAATCCGAGCATGCTGTCGTAAAGTGCAACATTTGCAGGCAGTTTCTTTTCAAGATGATTCATCAGGATGCGTGCCATGTCGTAGCGGTTCTGCGGTGCGGGGTAACCGGCTTTTGTCGCAGCCGCTATGGCGTTTTCGGAAGCGGGCAGGCTACCGGTAGCCATAAGGTTTTCGGCTACGGTATAGACACCAGAACGTACCGAGCTTACCATGCGTCGCACAGTCTCGTCGAGATAAAGTTTATCGGCGTCGGGTGCATCAAGGCCGCCCCAGCGATAGTCGTTGAGAATCTTTACGAAAGATTTGTCAGCCGTCGGATCGTATTCAGGGAGCTTGAAAGGTGTCACCTCGTATGCCATGCCTGTGCCGGCAAGATAGTCGGTGAGACCGAGGTAGTAGGATGTTGGCACTGTGCTGGCGAAATAAACGGGGCGTTTCCAGTTGTCGGCTACTGAGTTGGCTATCATATCAAGTGAGAACACTTTGCTCTGGTTCAATCCGCTTGTTTTTGCAAACGATGTGCTTATATCGCTGATGTAAGGCGCGATATACATGCTGTCGATGAATGCGTTGCCCGATGAATAACGTCTGAGAGCGGCCTCCCGGTCGACAGCCATCTTCATGTTGGGCTTGGAAAGATATGGTGCTCCGTAGCGTTTCTCGTCAGAGCGATAGAGGCCGTCAAGAGCGTCAAGAGCCGGAACATAGCCCGAGGTGTCGGGAACGACAAAGCTGTAGGCAAGGCGTTCGTATCCGTATTCAGGCTGTGAGACACGCATCGGAATGGCGTCGGCACCGCTTGTGGGTATTTTCATCTGGTTGGCATACCAGTCTGTCGTAAGATACGACAGGTTGACAACACGGACATCGGTGCGGAAGCCTTCGACCTCTTGAGAGTACCACAATGGGAAGGTGTCGTTGTCGCCGTTTGTAAAGATTATGGCGTTGGGGTCGAGTGAACTGAGATAGTTGAACCCGAAATCGCGAGTGGTGTAACGGTTCGAGCGGTCGTGATCGTCCCATGTCTGCGACACCATTTGCAAAGGTACACCGAGAGCTATTACACATGCGATTGCAGCGGTAACGATATCGGTTGTTTTCGATGGTTCGGAAACCTTACCTTCTTTTTTAGCTTTGGGCGTCAGGAGGTCGCGCAGCATCACCGCAATCGCCGGAATGCCTATGCCAATCCATATCGCAAAGGCGTAGAACGAGCCTGCAAAGGCATAGTCACGCTCGCGTGGCTGTCCCGGAGTCTGGTTAAGATAAAGAACGATGGCGATACCTGTCATGAAGAAAAGGAAGAATACCACCCAGAACTGCTGTATGCCGCGCATGGGGTTTACCTTGTGGTTGTATAGTGCCTGCCAGAGCAGACCGATTATACCCAGGATAAGAGGCAACATGTAGAATACATTGTGTCCCTTGTTGCCTTTACCGAACTCGTCGGGCAACGACGACTGGTCGCCGAGACGTGCGTTATCAATCACAGGGATGCCTGAAATCCAGTTGCCGAGATGAGGCTCGCCGTTACCCTGGATATCGTTCTGGCGTCCGGCGAAATTCCACATGAAATAGCGCCAGTACATGTGGTTGAGCTGATAGTTTATGAAATAGCTCAGGTTGGTGCCGAATCCGGGCTTCCATACCATTTCCGTGGCAGCGGGTTCGCCTGTATCTGCATAGATGGCATTTGTTACTGGCTTGAGATTAGGCAGGTATTGTATTACCTCGTAAAGGGGGACAACCTGCTGCTCGGCCCATTTCTTGCGTATTCCGGCGGGAATATTGTTGATGTCGGGTGTGGTGTAGCCCGCCCACGATTTGTATCCTGCCACATGCCGTCCGTCAGGGTCGTTGCTGTAGATGCGGGTGAACAGCATATCGAGGTCGGGGATTGTACGGTAGTTCGGACGCTCTATTTCCTCTACATATTTGTCGGGCTGCGAGGGATCGGTCTTCACCACCTTTGTGTATACAGGCTTTGGTTCGTTGAATGCGGCTCCGCGCTCGTCGCGCAGATATCCGTCGATAATACGTGTTTCAGGACGTCCGTATTCATCGACATAAACGTAATAGGTGCCGGAGCCTTGAGGATATTCCACTTTATCGAGAGTCTCTGCGAATACAGGGCCTTTGAAGAGCGGGCGTTCGCCGTACTGCTCGCGGTTGAGATAGGACGCGAGGGCAAACACATTGTCGGGCGCGTTCTGGTTCATCGGTGTGTTGGCACTCGCACGGATAAGGAGAAGGGCGTAAGAGGAATAGCCGATGAAGATTACGAATACGCTGAGTACAATCAGGGTGAAGATGCGTTGCGGTATTCTACGGCAGAAGCCCCAGAGATATATGGCAAGGCATACGAGTATCAGGAACCCAATCCATGCGGAATGGTTGATGAAAGGCATGCCCGAGAGTCCGATGGAGCACAGGAAGAGCAGACGCACGGTGTTGGGACTCTTTGCGGTATAAAGCGCACGGATAGTGGCTATGAATACGGTTACAAGAACTATAGCGTATATAAGGACGCCCATATTGTAGCTCATGCCGAAAGAGTTGACGAACAGAAGCTCGAACCATTGTGCCACCTGTATGAATCCCGGCACTAGGCCATAGAGGATGGCGGCGACAATCACGCACGATATTCCCAGGGCGATAAGCGACCCAACGGCGTTCGTTTCTTTCCATTTGCGATAATAGAAGATGAGTCCGAGAGCCGGAATACACAGAAGATTGAGAAGATGCACGGCAATCGACACACCGATGACGTATGCTATCAGGATGAGATAGCGGTCGGAATCGGGTTTGTCGGCGCGGTTCTCCCATTTCAGCATCAACCAGAAAACCAACGCGGTACAGAAGGAAGAGAAGGCATACACTTCTCCCTCTACAGCCGAGAACCAGAATGTATCGCTCCATGTATAAGCCAAGGCACCACAGATACCGCCGGCCATTATTACGACGGTTTTCCACGGAGCTACGCTGTCAGCATCGTCTGCAACTATGATTTTTTTAATCAGATGCGTTATCGACCAGAACAGCAGCAGTATTGTGGCTGCACTCAAGAGTGCCGACATACAGTTTACGGCAAATGCAGCCGTTGCCATGGAGCCGCCGAAGAGCGTGATGAAGAAGCGGGCGGCGAGCATGAAGATGGGGTTGCCCGGCGGGTGACCCACTTCGAGTTTCGCGCCTTGTAATATGAATTCCGGGCAGTCCCAGAAGCTTGCCGTGGGCTCGACTGTCAGCAGATAGGTGACTGCCGCCACCAGAAAGCACAGCCAGCCGAGGGCATTGTTGATTATGTTATATTTTTTCATATCGGATTGTGTCAGGCTATAAAAGATCCTGCCAAAGGGCAAAATTAGCAAAAATCCCTCAATGTATGGGTGTAAGGTTTGGCTGTAAGAGATATTTTTGCATAATTTTGCAAAATACCGGCTGTCTGTCAGGATTGTTGTGTGGACATTTCTTTTTGGCCGGGCGGATAAAAATAGTTTATGATTACGGAAAAAGAAAAGATGCTGGCCGGAATGCCTTATGATTGCGGAGATAGCGAATTAATAAACAGGTGGCATCTGGCAAAACAGTTGCAGAGGGCATATAATAATACACCGTCCGACAATGCGGAAGAACTCTCTTCCTTGTTGGACGAATTAGTCGGTTCAAGAGGGGAAAATGTCTGGATTTCAGCTCCATTCTTCGTTGACTATGGTGAGAACATACACATTGGAAGAAATGTGGAAATAAATATGAATTGTGTGTTCCTTGATTGTAATACCATCTCGATCGGCGATTATTCCGGCATAGGTCCCGGAGTACATATCTATACAGTCTTTCATCCTGTAGTTCCTGAGGAACGATTGGCCGAGAACAGCAGCTTTTGGAAATCGCTTACAGCTCCTGTGAACATAGGAAAGAATGTGTGGATTGGAGGTGGAAGCATTATCCTGCCGGGTGTGAGTATCGGGGACGGTACGACTATAGGTGCGGGTAGTGTTGTGACACATGACATACCGTCCCGATGTGTCGCGGTGGGAAATCCCTGCCGTGTCATTAAAAATATATAGTAAAGTAGCGTTATACTATTTTATATGATATTTGATACGTTTCTTTTCCTGTACCCACAATTGATAGCTATTGATTATATTCTGCCAGATTATGTATGCTGCAGGCCCAATTGACGATATAGGGTCGAGGTAACTTATTGCCATCCAGATGCCGAGTACGGTATTTTTTTGTCCGAGACCCTGCGCCGCGGATATTTTGTCGCCGAAACGCGCGCCTATGCGACGGCCGATATAGAACTGAGCCACGCAGACCAGTGCCGCGGCCACAGCCATTGCTGTAAGCAGGGGGATCTTATTGGCAGGCTCCGACAATACGAAACCTACCGCTTTGCCGACTACGAGTAAGAGTGATATTGCCCATAGATAGAACGACATCCCTTGTGCGCGGTCGATTGCATCGTGGACGCGCGGGGCGCAGAAATAGAGTAATAGGGCGGAGCCGAGGGGGAAGACAATCATTGGAGCGAGGCGCTGTGCGATTATGAGGAATTCTGCGAAAAAATCAATGTCGGCGTCCGGATTGGCAATTACGAAGAATGCAGGCGCCACAATTGCAACGGTGAGGTTGCAGATTATAGAATAGGATGCCACGCGGGCGATACTCCCTCCAAGCATTCCTGTAACAACCGGAGCCGCGGTCGCTGTAGGACAAAGAACGCATATCATGGCGGCCTGAGCGAATGGAAGCCCGAGGGGGCGCAACAAAAAGAACAAGGCGACAGATCCGAAAACCTGGATGGCAAGGAGATACCATATCATGCGCCCAATTACAAAGTCGCGCGGTTTTACGCGGCAGAAAGTAATCAGAAGCATCGTAAAAATAAGATAAGGTACGAGCCATTGGAGGCTTGCTATAGGTTTATAGAAAAGGATGCCTCCGAGGATTGCCAGAGGCAGCATGAAGGGTTTGAGATGCTGTTGTACGCTTTTTATAGACATAGCCATCGTATTTTGCATGCAAAGATACGAAAAAATATGACTGTAAGGTCTGTACGGCTTTTAGTGATAGACAGCCATAACTTAACCGAAATCATCTTAAAACGGCATTCAAAACTCGAATTTTGCAGATTCCCCGCAAAATTTAGATTTAAAAGTCCAATTCTTATATTGGGGATGCAATAATGATTTCTTTTCTATTTATATAACTGATGATGGTTATTTTCCCATTGTTAAAGAAATACTTCGTGGCGCAAGCAACGGTTTTAGAAATCGGGGTATACCGATTGGAAAGGGCGGTCGATAGACAGTCCTTTTTCATTTAGTGCTATATTATCTCAATCGTCTTCTTTCCATTCATCCGACATGCCAAAATCCTTGTTGGCAAACAGTTCAGCGAGTCCGGATATCTGTTTTAACCGCAAGAGCTCATCTTTATCCATGCCGATGTTACGCATTATCCATGCATCAGACATTCCTGACCGCGTAAGCTCGGCAACGATGTTGCTCATCAGCTCTACGTTGTGCATACCTCTCGCTCGGTTATGCCTGATTGTGGATGTCATGCGGTTTGACAGATCCTTGTCGATGACTGCCACCGGAAGCAGACCGTTTTCACGCTCATAGATGCGTCGGGATGTCTTCATCACCATGTACCGGTGGAATCCATCTACGATTTCGTATTTGTCGTTTTCCTTGAGATAATAGCATACGCAAGGCATTGTATAGCCATCCTCCCAGATAGAAAGTTCCAGGAGCTTCATTTCGGGCGGAGCCACTGTGTTCGGATTGTAGTTGTTAGCCACTATTTTCTCAATCGGAACAGCGATCACGTTATAGGCCGGACTCTTATATTTTCCCATGTTCCAAAGATTTATATTTCTTCATCACTCTGTCCCGAAGTTCCCGCTCACGTTTGGTAAGAGAGAATCCCATATATTTGCAGGCGTGGTCGTTCTTGAGGATACAGATACACATACGTTTGTATGTCGGTATCTCTCTGAACTCCGGAATATCAATGTCATCAATATATTCCATTCTTACAGGCAGTTTATCGGTGTGGTACGCCGATTCCGGACCTACGGATATGGGGATATTGCGGGCATGCAGTTTCTGTATGGTTTCGGCATCAAGGCAACCGCCGCGTTCACGCCAGAACTTTATGCTGACACGCAGTTTCTCTTCGTAGTTGCTGCGGATATCATCAGGCAGAGTGCCGAGAAGAAAATCCATGTACTGTTTCCATGAGAAGCCATCGGGACATTTTATCGATTTCCACCCCATAGCAAGCGAGTTGCCATAGATCCCGGCGAAATTAACACCGTTGACACGGCTAACCATCTTTCCCCATGTGTCAGGGTCTATGGCCTTGTAAACAGAGAGTGATGAAATGGCCTGAGAAATAAACGGACTTGCGACACGTTGCCGGCCTACGGGTATTCCGGCCTGATAATACAGATCATAGAGGCGGTTGTAATGCCAGCCGAACTTGCCGTTGGCAATCCATATATCAGATGCTTTCCAGTCGTAAAGCGGGTAGGCGTTATATGCCTTATTGACGATACGGTGTGTCCATTTCAGAGAACCGAAGCGGTGGTATTTACGATCGCTGTGAATCGTTCGCCAACGGTTGAAGCTCTCCTGAGTGCGGATTCCCACGAGACAGCATATCCGTCGGCTTTTCTTGCGATGCATGAGCCACGGGGCGAACAACTGTTGGAAATCGTAGTCCCAGAGATCATTGCTGAAGAAGCTGAAATCCTTTTCCGTGTAGCAGCCGTCGGGCATAGCACGCACCCACGCCTTCTGCATGGATTTTTCCCAAGGCCGCCAGTAGGACTGGTACATGGATGTACACGTGGCTACTTTGAACGGCACACAGCAATGGTATACATCAAGAATGTCGCTGTCCTCCGATAGTCTTTTGCGTACATATTCGGTGGTCTGGCTGTATTGTGCCTCATAATCCATGTGGAAAACCCCGAGCCTGCGTCCCGGCAAATTCCTGCGGATATAATCCACGCACAGATTCAGCAGGACACCGCTGTCTTTGCCGCCGGAAAAAGAAACGTAGACATAATCGAAATTTTCAAAAATGACTTTCAACCGTTCCTGTACAGCATCATAGACATTCAGCCGGCGCATTATTGGGGCTCTCCTTTCCGTCCTGCTATCTGCATTTTGTTATATTGGGCGAAAACGGTGCAGGATATAAAACCATGTTTTCTGAAAGCAGCGACATGGCGTTTGTGGGACAAGGCTGTAACGGGTTTGTCTGTTGAAGCGAGAATATGATTTATGAGGCTGTCGAGGATCTCCGGATCATCATCGGCTATATAGTAATTGTCGATATATAAACTGCTGCCGGAAGCCTTTGCAGGCATGAAGCCCACGACCGCACCATCATCAAGGCAGATATACCATATATGTTGTGGCGTGGTCTTGAACGGATAGTTATTGTTCTGCCGCAGAATATCGGGGTTCATAACCAACCGGGCCACAAGCTCGTACAATCTGTCATCCGTTCCTTGAAGGCTTATAATCTTCATAATACAATCTAACTCATTGCGAATATTGATGTCGGTAATAGTCTGTATGGAATACAGGAGGAATGATTCTTTTCTGTGCATGTTCCATAGGCATTATGGCATAAGTTCCTCCATGGAGATATGATTTCCTTTCGAGATACAAGCCTATATAGCGACAATATTGGATAATCGTCACTCATGCCGGGAAGCTGCATCCTGACATCTTCTTTAGTAAAGGTATAATAGCCTCTTAAAATCCGGTTGTCAACCCAGTCTGATATACGTCCTGCTTCGTAGCTCATATTAAACACTGCAATGATTTCGCAAAGATAATCTTTTTTTGATAACTTACGCACATTGGCGGTAATTATATGCACGGCTGACGCATCTTAATTTTTTACGACGTCAAAACTTTTTAAGGCATAAATCAGGTAGTTATTGTCCCTTCCGATTTTCTTCCGGAGAGATTCCATGCCCAAACGGAACTGACTCTTGTATCTTCGTTGCCCCGTCCCCTGCCTTACATCGTATGTTCGGACGAAGGCTTAAGATATTTAAGATGTGTCTGCCGTACAATAGCAACGACAGCAGGCGTTACGGATACGGCTGCTGTCGTTGCTATTGTGTAGATTTTTTCAGAGTTTGTTCACGTGTCCTGTGAAGATAATGGCACCGGTGGATACCTCGCGTATGAAGAACGCGAAAGGCCTGTCTATTGTAAGACGTCCCTTTTCAAGATGTATCGGGCCGGGAGATGTGAGCCCTCCTTCGATTTTCGTTACCGTTGCGGCTTCCGTGCCCGCTTCGTTTACCGTGATTTTAGTCTTCTGCATGGCTTCGAATATCAGTCCGGCATCGGCTATCTTGGAAAAGTCGCCCGTGCCGTCGAACATTTTCTTTATGCCGAGTTCCACGAGGATTTTTTCGAGTTTGATGTCGCTCTCGAAATCGAACTTGGGCATCTTCAGTTTCATTTTTGTTTCCTGAAGCCCCGAGAGCATTTCGCTGAAATCCTCATCGGATATATTGGAGAAATATTCTCCGACACATCCGGGTCTGATATGATCCGGCTGGATTATAATCATGTGGAATGCGCCGTTACCGTAAGGGAGTGAAATCCAGTCGGCGCCTTCTGAATCGTGAGCCGCGCGGCATTTGATTTCAGTCTGCATCATGTCGGTCTGAATCAAGGTTTCGCCGTTATTGTAGAAATTGCCTTTCTCGGTTTTGGATTTATCGAAAGGAGTAACCCATATTCCGTTGAAATAAAGAGCGTTCAGCAACGCTATTACGCAGTTGGGATTCAATGGTTCTGTCAGGAAGGTCGGGATGCAGCCCGAGGTCTTGTCTTTGCACCATGAGTTTATCTTCTGCATGGTTGCCGCCGAACTAAGCGCTTCGTTGAATATCTCGGCTCCGTATGCGTTCCGGTTGTCGGATATAAAGCCGTCTTTGACTTTAAAGCCATTGTCAATCCATATGGAATTGGCAAGAGATATTTTAGTTGTTCTGTCGACTGCGCACAGGTCTTTTACAATCCTGCTGTTGAAGGTGTTTACATCGTGAATGTCGGCGGCATCGAAGCCTATTGTCTCAAGAATCTCTGTGAGTGCTTCGCCGGAGGCACCGTTGGCAGTCATGGAAAGTGCCATCGACAGGCTCATCGGAGATGTGCAGAAATTATCTTTCTGCGTTTCCAACGCTTTTTTGAAGAATTTCAAGGAGAAGCTGTTATTAGCGTCTACGATTTCACTCTCCGCACGGCTCATGGGAATATCGACCCTCGGAGTGGGCGTCAGTTTGGATTCCTCGTTGCTGCATGATGTTGCAGCAAAAGCAATAACCACTCCAATTGTTAAGAGATTAACGAGGTGTTTCATGATTTTATTCTTTGATTGTTACACAGTGTCTTGTAATATATGGATTCCCAACGTTCCCAGAGGTTTTCTCTGGTTCATAATACGAATTATCAAACCAACCGTCATAATCACCTCCCCAACCCCAATGCGAATAGCACAGAATCGATTCTTTTATTTCAGAGCTAACAAGTTTCCAATCATATTTGGGCGTCGAGGGCTCGATTGATAATGTGATATCCGATTCATAGCGTTCTTCCAATATTCGTTTATATGATAATCCATCAATTACCCATGCATGAGACTCATCTCCTCTCGTACCTCCGATAATGGCTACGCCTTCTTGCATTGCAGTCTTAATGCTTACATCTTTAAAAGATAGTCTACTACTGACTGTGTAACCGTTAAGATATTTACGAAGAGTCAGAGGTATTCTTGTGACGCTGGTGGAGGATACGGAGTCTGCACGATATCCGGTATAGGCATCTTTTCCTAATTGTCGGATAAAATGAGCTATAGTATTATGTGTTGAAGGGGAACAGGCGCATTCTCCCCAGTGAATTGATTTGTCATGGTAAATTTCCAATGCGCTTTTGTGATTGAATATTTCCGCCCAAGATATTATTTCATTATCGCGTTGCCTCTCCGGAAAAGTATATTCTATTGATGTTTTAATATTATTCTTGCCAAGGTAATATGCGATGACGCTTCCCATGGCAATTGGTGCGCAGCCGGCAGTTTTGTTGGGGCAAAAATAACCGTAAATATTTTCGCCTCCTTTAATTCCTAATTGATTCCAGCGAAATTCCTCTCCCAAACGAGGTTCTATTTTAATCTCTTCAAGTGTAGATCTTTTGTATCTTACGTATTTTCCGTTTTCGATATATGGAGTACTCGGGTCATTACCCCATATTGGGTCGAGCTTGCCGATTCGTGCTGCATTAGCTTTCGCTTCTGATACAAACATATTGAACCCGGGGTTGCCAGTTCCTATTGCCGGGTCGTAGCTGCCTTCAGGTACTACTGCAATTACCGGGTTAGAATAGTCTTTTGCTGATATTAGCGCAAAACCGTTGTTGTCCTTGAAATTTACTACATAAATCAAGGTGTCTTCAGAGTTGCGAGATGTGGACTCTCCGATTATTTTGATGTCGGAAAAATCCGCAATTCTCTTTTCAGTCCTGCTTGTGGGTTTTAGAATCTGATTTGCAGCCTGATTTGCAGTTGCTACAGCCCACTCCAGTTTAGTTTGTACTTTGTTTGCTTTTGTTGGCTGCTCTATTATACAGCTTTCATCAAAGCTGGAGCATCCACTGAAGAAGAATGCAAAAATGAGAAATGATAAAAATAATCTAAGGTGCTTCATATATGGATATGTATAATTTGTGTATGTTTTCAAAGTTATGCAAATTAATGCAAAATAGCAAGTGGCAATATGTTAATTAACGTATTTAACTATATAGAATGCTGTTTTGATATAAATAGTTGAAGCAACGAGTAAAAGCAGCAAGAACGTATATTGAATTATTGTGATTATATAGCCTATTATTATGGTTACTTTTCGTTATTATTTGAGAAATGTTTTTGTCAGTTTAATTAAAAACTAACAAAACAAGCATGGGTTCCTTCTCGCGAGGGAACCCATGCAGCGTTTTAATGACTTAAAACAATTACATAACTAACATAAAACACATTTTCCTTAATTGATTTGTATTCGAGGACTGATGCCCCGGGCGCAGAATGTGCCCGACACATAGTTGAAAGTCCGCTGAATACTTAGATTGTCATTAAGTACTAATAAATAAACTAACCCTAAAAAACTGAAAAATAATATCGTTCTTATTTTGTAGTACAAAGATAATGCATATTTTTGGAATCCGCACTATAAATCTGCCTTAATTCAAATAAAATTAAGTGTTTTTAAGGGTCTTAACATCTGTAAATCAGACTTTGTGCTAATTTGGTGATTTTTCGTTAATTTAGATAATGCTATGATAACGAACTTATTTTCATTATGTCGTCTTCGAAGGTGTTGCGGTTTATAGCCTTGCTTTTCAGACGGTTGCGGTATGCATAGATGGTGTTGAGCGAATAGTTCAGCATTTGTGCGATGCGTTGGCTTTCTTCAATGCCGAGGCGCATGAAAGCAAGCATACGCAACTCTGTGTTAAGAGGTTCGCCGGAACGGTGCTCGATTTTATACTCCGGTTTCAACAGAGCGTTCACCTGTTCTACAAATGTGGGGTAGATATGGAGGAAAGCGCTGTCGAACATGTCATAGAACTCTCGGCTTTGTTCCTCAATGAATTTCCCTGATTTCGTCATATTCAGTAATTCTTCGCTCCTTCCGGCTGTAAGTTTGCGTGCTACGAGTTTGCCGAGATGATTGAGCTTATCCATGTAAAATGTGCAAAGTTGCAGGAATTCCGAGATATAGACTTCTTTGGCATCGTTCGCGTTGCGCAGTTTTTGTTGCAGCTGTTGCATCTTGCGCATCTCGGATCGGAGAAATAAAAGAGTTACAACCATTACGATGATAAGAACGCACATTATAAGTATGACAAAGTACAGGGTGTCGCGGCTTGTCGCAAGTCGGCTTGTGTATGCGCGTTCGATAATCGGCAGCGATTCCACTGTCTGAATCATACGCAGCGTCGCTCCGCAGGCAACAGCGTTTTCGAGCGCGCTGGCGAGGTAATGATGTGCGCGGGATATGTCGCCGGTGGTGTATAGGTGGTTTCCAAGCTCCTGCAATGAAGCGACTTCGCGCGTAGCCGATTTTACATCGTGTATGGCAGATACTGCAAGATAATATGTCTCGGCGGTGGTATCGTTGTTTTCACGGGCAATCATGGCGAGATAATAGGCTGTGCTGGCCATGATTCTATTGTTTGCAGAAGCGTCTTCCAATACTTTTTTCAGAATTACCTGCGCGCGTGAGTACTGGCGTATGTTGTAGTAATATTCTCCGAGGTGGAAATGGTACTCAAGACTGTTGGGCGGAAGCACCTCAAGGAGTTTACGTTGCATCTGGAGCTGTTTTTCCTGTATATGTATGGCATCCGCGGGTAAGTCTTTGAAAAATGCTTTTGTGAATCCGTACATCTGTCGCCCTGCGTCATAATACTGGGAGAGCAAAGCTTCCGGCAGGCTGTCGGGATTAATCTGGGAATAGTATTGCTGAGCTTTTTCAAACAGGCCTTCCAAGGGTAGCTGTGCGCCAAGATGCCATAGGAACGGATAGCGGTCGGAACCGCGGCTACGGCTCAGCCCGTAGGAGAGATATGTTATTGCGGAGTCGTTGTCGAAGCCGATATATGCTTCGCCGACGGCCAGGATGCGCTCAGGTGTGGGTTTGATTTCTGCAAGTGCACGCAGGTTGGCAATGTGGTTCTTTCGTTCTTTCTCGTAATCCGGTTGCTGTTCAAGTATTTCTTCAAGTTCCTGGAGGACACGGTTCAAGTCTTCCTCGTCAATTGCAAAAGCTGGAAGGAAGACGCAGAAGGCGATGATTGCGAGGGCTTTGCGCATTGCTTAGCGTGTGGCGAAGCGTTGTACTATTTCTTCGTTGTTTACAATTATCACGATAGGAAGACCGTCGGGAGTGATCGACGGTTCGGAGCAGCGCGACAAATCGGCGACAATGCTGTCCATGTCGGCTACGGAGAGGGGCTGAGCGGGTTTTATGGCAGCGGAGCGTGCCATTGAAAGCGCCAACGGGCGGTGAATCATCGTCGGATCTGGATTTTCTGTCTCGGCGATATCGTCGATCATGGTAATCAAAGTATCGGAAGGAGCCGCGTCGTGGAGCTGTATGGGGACGGCTGTGAGATTCCATGTCATGTCGTCTTTTTTCTCCACAGCAAAACCGAGGTCGGAGAATTCTTTGCTGTAAGTCTGCAATATGGCGGCGCGGGCAGCCGACAATTCGAAATCTTCGGGGAATATCAGAATCTGCGAGGACAGAGGGCCTTCAGAGAGGCGCGTCATGAATCGTTCGAACAATATTCTCGTATGTGCGCGATGCTGCGATATTATCATCAGACCTTGTTTCGAACTGCATATTATGTATCTGTTTTGCAGTTGGAAGCACGCCGGAGCTTTTTCTATAATGCTGTCGTCGGGAAGAAGAGTGCAGTCCCGGCTCTCCACAAGGTCTGTCATGTCGGCTGCCGCGCAGGCTTCGGTAAAGGCGTCGTCGCGTCTCCGGGCAAAACTGTCATATAGTTTCTGCCAGTCGGAACTTATATTCTTGCGATGCTCGTAAGTCGGCGCAGGCTTCCATGTTCCGGCATCATGGTTGTCGGAAGCAGCGCGGAAAGGATTGAAATCAGGGTCGAAATCGTCGCCGGGGGCAGCGATGTTTGCGTCGGGGTTGAAGAGTGGTATATCGGGTGCGTCGGAATCGAAATCGAGGGTGCTTCCGGCTTGGGATTTTCCGAGGGTTTCCCGTATGGTAGCCTCGAGAATCTGCCATATGGCCTGCTCGTGCTCGAACTTTATTTCGTGTTTCTGCGGATGGATATTGACATCGATCGTGGCGGGGTCGACGGTGAAATTTATGAAATACGACGGCTGTGTGTCGGGAGAGATGAGCTGCTCGTAGCATTTCATCACAGCTTTGTGGAAAAACAGATGGCGCATGTTGCGGCCATTGACAAACATGAATTGCTGGTAGCCACGTTTGCGGGCGAAACGGGGGAAGAGGGTGAAGCCTTCGATTTTCACCAAGGCTGTCTCTGTCTCGAAATGCAGAAGCTGCTGTTCGAGATTTTTGCCGAAAAGGGAGCCAATGCGTTGTTTCAGATTGCCCGGTCCGAACCGATGAAGTGTCACATCGTTGTGAATCAGAGTGAACGCTATGTTGGTGTTTACAAGTGCCAACCGTTCGAATTCATGCAGGATATGGCTGAGCTCAATGCTGTCTTTTTTCAGAAACTTTCGGCGAGCCGGCATGTGGAAGAACAGGTTTTTTACCATCAGGTTGGTGCCCGGAACACATGTGCACGGTTCCTGCCCTTCGAATTTCGATTCGTTGATGAGCAGGCGGGTTCCTACCGATTCCCCTTTCTGCATTGTGCGGAGATCGATCTGTGCTACTGCGGCTATCGATGGCAGAGCCTCGCCGCGGAACCCCATCGTGTGTAAGCTGAAAAGGTCGGCCGCGGATGCAATTTTGCTTGTGGCATGGCGTTCAAATGCCATGCGCGCATCGGTGGGCGTCATTCCGCAGCCGTTGTCTACAACCTGGATAAGGGTGCGACCCGCATCTTTGAGGATGATGCTTATATCTGTCGCTCCGGCGTCGACGGCATTCTCTACAAGTTCTTTTATGACGGATGCGGGACGTTGGATAACCTCTCCGGCGGCGATCTGGTTGGCGACGGAGTCGGGTAGCAGGCGTATTACATCTGAGTTCATGCGGCAAAGATAATCAATCCTCCGAACTAAAGCAACAATGTGGCGACGGCAGCACTGTCTGCTGCCCATCGTATATCGAAAATTCTGTCGGCATCTTCTTTTTCGGAGCTTATGCGGCATCCGCGGGCTTTGGCGTAAATTTCAAGCAATTCGCCGATACTCACTTTTGAACGCAGTTTGTCTACAAGCGCTTTTACTCCAGCTATATCGAGTTGTTCCATGCGCTGAGTGGAATTGGGAAGCTCGAGCCATGTGATTGAGCGGGAATCCACGTCAAGGATACCGAATACGAGGCCTCGTGAGGGGTTGGCGCTGATGTGAACAATATGTTGCACTGCCGATGGGTCGTAGGCGACTCCGGTATCGTCGTTTACAGTCATCGGACTTTCCGAATCCATCCAGCCGACACGCAGATTCGGTGACAGTCGGTCGGTGGAATATGCGTTGCATGCGAAAACGACATAGTGCGCTCCGGAGGCTTTGAGGCGGGGTATGTCAAGCTCGATATACTCTGCGGTGCCGATATTGTCGGGTATGTGTTGGATGTCGCCGCTATGGGTCGCACCTTCGGGGTAGAGATTGTAGTAAGCACAGTCTTCCGTGGAGCCGTCATATAGAATCTTCGCGCTCAGGTCCATGTCGAGATGTTGTGCGGGCAGCCCTTGCCCCCATTGCAGGAAAAGACGTACATTGTCGCCTCTGACATTGAATACCTGGCCTTGAAGGGCGATGGCGTTGTCGCTTACGCTTATTCCGCGGTCTCCTACGGGAACGGGGATGTTCCACAATTCATTATCGATAAATAAAGTCTCGTCCAACGGTCCTTTGGCGCGGTAGCGTGTAAGAAAATAATTATCGGCCATGGTTTTTATCGCCGCTATGCATTCCTGCCGCTCCTGCTCCGATAGGGTGGAGGCCTTTGGATTGGCTTCTATCGACACACGTCTGCCGTCGGCGAGGGATACGCTTCGCGGGCTGTATGCCGCGAACCACAAAGGTGCGGCGCCGGCCAAAGTGCACATCATGCGTGGTGGCAGTTTGTCCTCTATGGTGCGGAAAGCTGTCAGAACCGGTTCTGCTCCGGCTGTCAGCATTGTGCTGAAAAGGCGACGAGTGAAAGCTCCGGGACGTTCGCAGAGCAGCTCCAGAGACCGGGAGAAATCTCCGACAGTTTCAGCTGCCTCTATCTCGCCGCTCCAGGTAGAATAGGCCTTACGGTAAAATACATCGAGAAGCTTTTGAAGATACGTCAGATTTAGCCGGCGCGCATATTCGGTCAAACGAAGCGCGCGGATGAACCGTACCCAAATTTCGCGGTTTGGATTCATTTGTTCGCATACTGAGGCAGACTCTGTGGCGATGCTGTCGAGCCATTGTGCTACGGCTTTACAACGCGGCCGGTTGTAATGAAGATGGAAGGCCGGATTATCGAACTTTTTGATGATACGCACAGAGCCGGTATTGCAGTACCACAGCATGCGCATAAGCATAGGGGCGTCGGAGATGAGGTCAAGCGCTTCCTGTATTTTGTCTTTTTTGAAAAGCTCACCCGAGAGCATTATGCAGGTCTCTGTATTGCCGAAGCGTATGCCTGCGGGGATTCCGTAGTAATCAGCGAGGACCGCAAGAGAAGCGGCGTCGGTGGCGGATGGTGGCACAGGTGCCTCTATGATACCACGCATCAGATGCTTCATGTCCTTGTCTGTCATGCGTCCGAGAACGGTTGAAGGCGCCGAGCCTCCGACATTGGCGCCGGGGGTGTACCGGAAAGGCGTTCCGCAGAGCGGGCAGCCATTATAGCGGCTCATGTCGAAAAGTCCGGGAGGAATGACGTGCCCGCACGGCAGTTCCTTGCCGTTGATGAATCCTTTCGGGAATGCGTTTATGAAATAGCCGAGTCTATGGTCTGCCCATGTCTCGCCGGTCGGGCGGAGCCAGTTTTTGATAAGCGATGCCCAGTTGAGGCGAGTGCCGAATATGTCCTCGATAGCGGAGATAATATTTCGTATGTCATTGTCGGATATTGCGTTGACGGAGTGAAGGGCATCTTCGGAGAGTGTGTATCCGTGGTCGGCGAGGCTTTTTACAAGAGCCGCCGCCGAAGGCGACATGACGGATGATTCTTCCGAGGGGAGATAGAGAGCGTTGTGGCGTAAAGCTATTTTCTGTAATTCTGTGTTCATAGACGTAAAAAGGGCAATCGAACGGCTGGTTTCCTAATAAACAAGAAGTAAGTCGTTCTTGGCCCTTTGTTCGGCAAAAATACGAATTAATTTTGAAACAGCCATGTTGCTTTATGACTGTTTTTGATAAGATTATTCGGACGTACTGCGCGGCAATGGATAAACGAGCGGGTTATTCTCGAGGCTAAGGTGCTTTTGAAAAGCGAACATCTGACAATTCAGCAGATTGGCGACATGCTTAATTTTGCCAATCAGTCGTTTTTCGGCGTTTTTTTCAAAAAAGCCACAGGCCGTTCCCCTAAAAGTTACCGAGAGGAGAATTAGCCTGTGGCGGGAATCGTTTTTTTAACAGAGGCCATGTAGAAAAGCCTCGTATAGGAGATGCCGGATAATTATTCTACTGTCTTGTCGCTCAGGGACCAGCCGGTAATTGTGGCTACGTATGGAATAATCATCATTGCCATCTTTTTCTGTCCTGAATAGTTGGGGTGCCACGAAGAGCCGAGGTCGGATGTGGTGTTGATATAGTCGACGGGCATCCGGAGAAAATGGATGTTCTTGCTGTCGGCTTTCTTGATGGCTTCTCTGTAATATTCTTCCACGGGAGCCGATACGGCGTATGGCATCACGCAGAGGATGGGCTGTTCTTGCCCGTATTTCTCAAGGAGAATACTGAGAATCTCGGCATAGCCGTTTACGAATTCCGTGCGGTAGGGATGCGGTTCGGTGGAGAAATCGTTGGCGCCGAGATTGATTATTACGATGTCGGGTTTGCGGTTGCAGAAATTCCATACCGTAGAGGTGTCTTTGTCGAGACTCTGTTTTATTCTCTGGCGCATCGATATTTTTGATGTGCGTACTGAATCGCCGTAGTTGCGCACGGCTCCTTGCCCTGAGTGTGCAATCAGCGAGTAGTCGGCATCGAAATAACGCGGTACGATTGTGCTGTAGGATAGATTGCAGTTTTCAGTGCTCAGTTTGAACGGTTCGTTGCGGTCGAGCCCCTCGGTTCCGTAGCCGGCGGTCAGGGAGTTGCCGATGATCTCGATATAACGGGTGCGTGGCTGAGTCGCGGTGAGAGAGCCTCCGGAGGGGAGGATGAATTCATGAAAGGTGGCGGTGCTGTTTTCTCCTTCGGTACGTTTTTTGATTTCTATGATATGTTTTCCGCGTGGTA
Organism: uncultured Muribaculaceae bacterium; assembly: GCA_910576775.1. Lineage (GTDB taxonomy): Bacteria > Bacteroidota > Bacteroidia > Bacteroidales > Muribaculaceae > CAG-873. The sequence continues at coordinate 34,133 of CAJTJV010000024.1, forward strand.
GTCGGTCGGCAATGGTTACTGTCGTATCGGTGCGGACAATATTGAATTTACCGGACTTTTTACCGTCGACAAAAACGTCGTAGTAGCTCTCTCCTGTGTCGGAGAGGTGGAGTTGTAGAGCCTTGCCGTCGAGTATAGTCTCGGCGTATACTCCGCTCCAGTCAAAGCTGACAGTGCCGTTGGATTGCGGGATTGTACGGCCGCAGAAGCGTACCGCCGAAGAGTCGGCCGCATTGTAGATTTTAGGAGCTGCCGAGGCACTGATGCATAATACGGCAGCGGTAAGGATTAATGTAAATCTTTTCATGGTTTGTATAAAAAACAGGAACCGGAATCCCTTGCCGGAATCCGGCTCCTTTATGTGTCGGTAAGCAACTTGGATGTCTGTCAGAAATATTTGGCGAGAGCCTTTTCGATGTCGGCGGGATTCTCTATTCTTGCTGCAATGTCACCGTTGTTGATGATATAAGTTAGAGGAACAGCGCCACAGTTGTATTGAATCAGCACATTTGCGCCGTCGGAGGGAGAGTTCCAGACTGTTATCCACGGGAGGTTGCGGGCCGCTTCTTTCCATTCTACCTCATCGCTGTCGAAAGCGAGCTGGTAAATCTGTAGGCCTTTATCCTTGTATTTGGTATATATATCGTATAGTTTGGCGTTGTAGGCCGGCGATACCTGGGTGGTATAGTCTGTAAAGCTCAACAAAAGCACTTTATTATCCTGCGCGAGTTTTGCCAGAGAGTGTTCTGTTCCCTTGTTATCATAACGCACTATGTCCATGAGTCCGGTTTCAGGAACCTCTACTACATTTGTCTGCTGAGGAAGACGCCCCATGGCACGTTTGCCTTCGAAGAAGGTGTTCTTGAGAGTTTCTCCGCGTCGGTCGTCAGGCCGGTATGTGGCGAATACCTGGGCTGCGGCGCCGTATACGCGGTTGCCCATCGATTCCGCAGGGTCGAACACCGGTTTGCTCCCTTTGGCTTTTCCGACAGTGTAGAATGCGATGATGCCTGTGGTGTCGGTAGTGACAAAGCCTGTAAGTTTGCGTTGCAGCTCGTCGAGGTTGTCGGTGGCGGCTACAATGCTGTCGATGGCGCTTATAGTCTCTGCCATGTGTGTGCCGGTAAGGCGGTGGCCTGTCCCGAATGTGGAGGACGGAGCCTCAATGGTGATTTTTTCCTTGCCGTTAACGGGAAAATAAATGCTTCCTTTGCCGGGGAGGGTGAGCCTTAGAATATCAGCGTAGGCCGATGGTTCGGCACTACTATAGCTGAAATTGCCGTCGGCTTCGGTACTGATGGAGTCAAGGACATACCATGAACGTCCGTTGCTTGCTTCAAGGGCGAGTTTGGAGCCGTCTGCAAGGCCGTCGATATGTCCTTTCACGCTCCAGCCTTTGTCTCCGTCGCACGACGTCATTGCAGCCGATGCGAGGACGGCGGTGGCGAGCAGTAATTTGGGTGTAGTGTTTTTCATTCGAATTTTGCTGCTATTGCAGCTGCTGTCTCGGCCATTTTCTCGGTCGAAAAGGTTTTTTTGTTGTGAAAATCCATGTCGGACTCGCTGTTTAGCGGAACGAGGTGTATGTGGGCGTGAGGCACTTCCATACCAAGAACGGCTACGCCTATGCGCTTGCAGGGGAGCGCTTTCTTCTGGGCGGAGGCAACACGCTTTGCAAAGAGTTGCAGGTCTGCGTATTCCTCGTCGGTGAGGTCGAAGATATAGTCGATTTCCTTCTTGGGAATTACGAGAGTATGGCCTAAAGCAAGCGGATTGATGTCGAGAAAAGCGTAATGGCGCTCGTCCTCCGCCACTTTGAAAGAAGGTATCTCACCTGCTATTATGCGACTGAAAATGGAAGCCATGGCTTAGAGTCCTATTTCAAGAATTTCGAAGTTTATGATTCCGGCGGGAACCTGTATTGCGACAATGTCGCCTTTTTTATGTCCGAGAAGACCGCGTGCTATGGGGGTGCTGATAGCGATTTTCTTCGCGCGCGCGTCGGCTTCGGAGTCGGCTACGATTGTGTATTCCGCCTCACTGCCGGTTGCTGTGTTACGAATCCGTACGCGGTTGAGCATCTGTACTTCATCGGTGGTGAGCTTGCTTTCGTCTATGATGCGTGCGTTGGCAACAAGGTCTTTCAGCTGGGCTATTTTCATTTCGAGCATACCTTGAGCCTCTTTTGCGGCATCATATTCAGAGTTCTCCGAGAGGTCGCCTTTATCGCGTGCCTCTGCTATTGCACGGGTTACCTCGGGGCGTTTTACAGTTTCGAGATAGGCTATTTCCTCCATTTTGCGGTCGTAGCCTTCTTTTGTCATATAAGTTATTGCCATAATAGATGATTTTTCAGAATATAAAAAATAAGAAAACCCAACGCCTGTCGGCTGTCGAGTCCTCGAAAGGTATAAGTATGTTTGTTGTTCAACGTTTGCAAAGTTAGGTACTATTTATGAGACTCGCAACGTGCGCAGGTATTAATATTAGTTAAATCAATGGAGATTTCTTCTGCTTTTATACTTGTTGTGTCATAACTTCCATGCTTTGATTTTGTTTAACCATCAACTGACTTGCGGGAACGCAAAAAAGCCGTAATGCGAAAAACTTTTGCAACAATGAGAAAAAAGTAGTAATTTCGCGCGGTTTTTCCAATTAATAAAACAACGAGAACAGTACATGCGACAGCTAAAAATTAGCAATTCAATTACAATCCGCGACGAGGCACTCGACCGTTATCTTCAGGAGATCGGACGGGAAGACCTTATATCTGTGGAAGAGGAAGTGGAACTGGCCCAGCGTATCCATCAGGGCGACACCGCAGCACTCAATAAGCTGGTAAAGGCCAATCTGCGATTTGTGGTGTCTGTCGCCAAACAGTATCAGAATCAAGGTCTGCCTCTGTCCGACCTGATTAACGACGGAAATATCGGTCTTATCAAGGCAGCGCAGAAATTTGATGAGACCCGAGGCTTCAAATTCATTTCATACGCAGTATGGTGGATTCGTCAGAGCATTCTGCAGGCTCTTGCCGAGCAGAGCCGTATCGTACGTCTGCCTCTGAATCAGGTAGGCTCGCTTAATAAAATCGGTAAGGCGCTTTCGAAATTCGAACAGGAATATGAACGTCGTCCGTCTGCAGAGGAATTGGCTGAGAAACTTGACATTCCGGTTGATAAAATCGCCGATACTTTCAAAGTGTCGGGTCGCCACGTTTCCATAGATGCCCCCTTTGTGGAGGGTGAAGACAATACGCTCCTTGACGTGATGACAAACGATGACAGTCCTATGGCAGATGATGCCCTTACTCAGGAATCCCTCTCGAGCGAGGTGGAGCGTGCCCTCAGTCAGCTGCCCGACCGCGACCGTGAGATTGTGAAGATGTTCTTCGGAATCGGTTGCCAGGAGATGACTCTGGAAGAGATAGGCGCTAAATTCGATCTTACTCGAGAACGCGTGCGCCAGATTAAAGAGAAGGCAATCCGTCATCTTAAAGGACAGCGCAGCCGTCTGCTGAAAAGCTACCTCGGATCCTGATTGCTCTTCAGTTACGAAGCTACACACAAAAACAGGCAACTCATATGAGTTGCCTGTTTTTGTGTTGTTTGCTATTCAATAAATACTTTTGTGGCACGGGAACCGGCTACACGTATGTATATTCCGCGGCATGGAGAGTCTACGCGGACACCCTGCAATGTGTAGTAAGCCGGGTTGTATTCCTGTCTGTCGGCTTTGATTTCGGAAATGCCGCTGTTGTAGTCGCGACCGGTGTATACGCCGTTCGCTACCTTATGACCGTTGAATCTATATATTCCGTTGTTTACAACATCGACACCGTCGCCGGTCTGTTGGCCGTTGTTGTTTGTAAAAATAATGTAGCATCCGTCAAGGTCGGCCGCTGCAGAAAGCTTGAAATAGCCCGATGCATCGTCCTTGGCCATTTTCGTTCCGGGCCAGCTGCCGATGGCATCGTCTTTGAAATTGCCGTAGACGTAGGCATAGACATTGTTCCATTTCGATGTTGTGTTGTCGAAATAGACGGTATAATCTGTCGGATCGTTTCCTGTTGTACTACCTTGGATTTCGGTCTTGGTCCAGATGCAATAGCCTGTACCCGATGCCTTGATGTCGGAGTCGGTATAATCCGCCGGAGTGTCTGAGGATGTCCCTATTCTGACAACAAGACTGCCCTTGGAGCCTGTCACCTCTGCCAGATAGCAGTCGCGCGACGATTTAAGGACGTTGACGGCGCTCATATTGTGGATGCCTACTGAGTTGCGTATGTTGATAAGTGTCTGGATGGCATTTTTGTAGCCTTTGTAGTGTGGGAGAAATACGCATGGAGTCCCGGGTGAGCACAGCATGAATGCATTGGCGGCTACGATGTTGCCGTTGAACTTGTTGTCGTCGCGGTATGTGTCGTGGTTGTCGATGAAAGTGACGGCATACCGGGCGTAGCCGTAATGAATCATGCCTGCCGGCTGGTTGTTGGTACCGTTTGCTTTCCATACGAGTTTTGTCATGTCGTTCGTCTTGAAAGCGTCGTTGCATGCGTATTTGAAGGGGAAATCGAAAGCGGCGCTCTGTTTGTCGGTGGCATCAATCCAGGCTTTTACTGCGTCGTAGTTGCCGTCCCAGTATTCGCCGACGCTGAATGTCGGAGCTGAGTATTCATTATAGATTTTGATGAAGCGTCCTGCATAGCCTTTCACCATGTCGTAGCGGAATCCGGTGTAGCCGTATTTCTCGAGCAGGCACTTGCAATAATTCTTGATATTGTTCTGCACGTTGGCGTTGGTGTGGTCGAGGTCGCGCGCACCGTCGAAATTGTCACCGGTGTCGGGAGCCCCGGTGGGCTTTGCCTGGCCGTAGGCATTTCGTACCTCGTCGTTGGAACATATGCCTTCCGGACCGATGCTCCATCGCGTACCGTTCCATTCCTCGACGGGGAAATTGGTCCAGTTGCTGACGCCGTTGCGGTGGTTCACCACTACGTCGGCAATGATTCCGGTACCCTTTTCTTTGTAAGTCTTTATGAAATCGAGCAGTTCATTTTCGGTTCCGAATGATGAGTTGTGATTGGTGAACCAATATATAGGCATGTAGCCCATGTTGTTGTGGCCTCCGCAATAGCCGCTGTTCGGAACCCATATCAGTTTGAAATATGCACTGAGTTCGTCGGCCTGTGCGGTAAGATTGATCCATCTGGTATCTGAATAAGAATCCCAGTAAAAACCCTGGAGCATTACGCCCTCGTAGTTCGCAGGCCATGCGTTATCTGAAGCCTTGACTCCGATGGCGCTTATTATTGCCACCAGCGTCAAAATTAATCGTAGTACTGATTTTTTCATTTAAGGTTGGATTAGAATTACTACAATATAATGATTTGAATTTCGGTATGTCGTGCGACGGAGCAAAGATACGAATAAGTCGAATACAAAGCCAAACTTGTTTGATCTTTCCGCGCCCTCGTATTTCGTGGATATAGATAAAATTGGTTGTTCAATCAGCGATTTTGATACAGGACAAATCTTTATACAATTGTAATTTTGCATCGAACAAAAGGACTATCATGGATAAGAGCTTCGAAAATAAAGTGATACGTAGCCGAGATTGTCTGAAATGTATCCATGAAAGGTCTTTTTTGATGGCCATGAAAGACGGTAGTGATTAATTTATAGATAACTGCAATAAGATGAAGAAATACATAATTCTACTCTCTCTAATTTTAAGCGTCATGTCGATACAGGCAAAAACTTTAGTGGCTTACTATAGCTACACCAACAATATACATCGCGTTGTAAGTGAGCTGACAGCGCAGATTCAAACTGATGTAATCAGGGTTGAACCGGCTGAAAAAGGGCTTGATTATGCGGCAAACAATTATGCGATAGGCAGTGCGCAGATAGTCGCAATCCGTGCCAATCCCGACAATGCTTCATCATATCCCGCAATTGACCCCGTGCAGGTCGACTGGGATGAATACGACACGGTTATAATAGCCTCTCCGCTTTGGTGGAGCAACATGGCCGCGCCTATGCAGACTTTCCTGTTCCATAACGGAGCCTCACTTGCCGGTAAAAATATCGGATTGATAGTGTCAAGTGCCAGCAGCGGAATCTCCGGAGTTGAGGCCGATGCAAAAAGGCTTGTTCCCGATGGCAGATTCTTTTCACCGAGTTTGTGGATACGTTCGTCGCAGACTCCATCGGCATCATCACTCTTGTCGGCATGGCTGAATGAAACAGGTTATAACAATCTTACACAAAATGATATGGACAACAAACTGTCAATAAGCGCAAACGGCCATACTTTGACAGTCACACTTGTTGACAACAGTTCTACGAGGGCATTGAAGGAATTACTTGCCGCCGGACCGGTGACAATCCATATGTCGGATTATGGCAACATGGAAAAAGTCGGGCCGTTACCGCAATCACTTCCCACCAACGACGAACATATAAATACCGTTGCCGGAGATCTGATACTCTATCAAGGCAGAAATTTTGTAATCTATTACGATACGAACTCCTGGAATTTTACCCGTCTCGGGAAAATAGACAATATTACCTCCGGCTCTTTTCTCAAAAGCATACTTGGTGACGGCGATGTTGATGTCACTCTGGCACTGTCCGGATCATCCGGCGTAACCGATGTTATCGCGGATTGTGGAAAGTCCACAGGTATATATGATTTGAAAGGCGTACGCATCTTACTTCCCGATAATGATACAACCCGTTTGCCGTCCGGAATCTATATCATAAACGGAAAGAAAACAATCATACGATAGGTATATAATTAAAAAAACGGAGGATCGGGTCTTCGTCGGACTCAATCCTCCATGTTTTTATCTGTCGGACGAACTTATGCCTTCACGCGGCTGATGTAGGAACCGTCGCGGGTGTCGACCTCTACTTTCTCGCCGGTGTTGATGAACAGAGGCACACGGATTTCGGCGCCTGTCTCAAGAGTGGCGGGTTTGAGGGTGTTTGTGGCGGTGTCGCCTTTGATGCCCGGTTCGGTGTAGGTAACTTCGAGAACAGTTTTTACGGGCATTTCTGCATAGAGGACGGTCTCTGTCGAAGCGTCGCTGACAACTTCTACAGTATCGCCTTCTTTCATGAAGGCAGAGCCGGTAACGAGTTCCTTGTTGATAGGAATCTGTTCGAAAGTCTCGTTGTTCATGAAGATATCGTCACCGCCGTCAGCGTATAGGTACTGGAAGGGGCGGCGTTCAACGCGAACGTCTTCGAGTTTTTCGCCGATGTTGAAGCGGCGCTCTAAAACGCGACCGTCAACAACGTCCTTTAGCTTTGTGCGCATGAAAGTATTGCCTTTGCCGGGCTTTACATGGAGGAATTCCACGCAGAAATACAAACGGCCGTCCATACGGATGCATGTGCCGTTCTTGATGTCTTGGGCGTTAATCATATAATGATGGTTGGTATGAAATTTTCTGCAAAGTTATTAAAATTGTACGACAAGCACAAAAAACGCTTGGTTTTCGGACTGAAAAACTTGAATTTCTGTTTTCTCAGTGTTATGCTGTGGCTATTCCGGTATCTTTTTTTGCCGCGTACCATCTGGGCAGACTGTTCGTGATGCGTCGCATGGCGACCCACATCATAATGTCTGTGAGAGTCCACGACACGGGGTAGATAAGCAGCAGGGCGCCGAAGGATGCGCCTTCGGGGAATAGTCCGACCCATAAGAGGCGGAGTACGCATGTGCCTGTGATGGTGATTATTGCCGGCGTCATGGAATGGCCTATGCCTCGGAGAACGCCGCCTCCGATCTCGTAGTAGCTTGCTATGAACTGGAAAAGAAGCACTACGGCGATTCTTACACAGCCATATTCAAGAACCTCGGCGTCGCCGGTAAAGAGCGACATGAAGAAATTGTCCTTCCATAGAATGGCGGTGGCGAATGCCAGAGAACCGACGAAAGCCATGCCGAGGCTGTAGAGGAATATCCGGCGGATGCGTTCGTTCTGTCCTGCGCCGAAATTCTGGCCGGTGAATGTGGTTGCTGTCTGTGCGAAGGCAGATATTATGTGGTAGTTGTAGAACTCGAAGATGATGGCGGCAGCCGATCCGGCAGCGGCGATAGCACCGAAACTGTTGATTGCCGAGAGTATGAATACGTTGGAAAAGCTGAATACCGTACCTTGAAGACCCGCGGGAAGTCCAATCGCGAAAATCTTGCGCAATTCCTGACGGTAAGGACGCATGTGCCGGTATTGGAGTGTAACCTCGCCGCCTTTGTAGAGAAGGATATATCCTATCGCGGCTGCATTCACCACATTGGCGATTACCGTGCCCCATGCCACGCCGGCGACTCCCATACCCATGCCTATTACAAACAGAAGGTTAAGGCCGATATTGAGAAATCCGGTAGCGACGAGGATATAAAAAGGTCTTTTTGTGTCGCCTATACTCCGGAGCACTGCCGAGCCGAAATTGTACATAAGCATGAAAGGCATGCCTATTCCCATTATCCTGAGATATTCGATGGCCTGGTCGAGCACTTCGGCGGGTGTGTCGAGAATAGTGAGTATTGGACGTGCGACGAGTTGCGAGATGACGAGCATTATGATGCCGCATATGACAGAAAGATACGCCGATGTGCCGACGGCACGTGCTACGCCGGCATGGTTTTTCTGGCCGATATAGTTCGCTATCACTACATTCACGCCTATCGCCATGCCTACGAACAGATTGATGATAAGGCCTATCACCGGGCCGTTGCTGCCAACGGCGGCAAGCGCTCCGTGTCCGGCAAAGCGTCCGGCTACGGCAATATCGACTGAGTTGAACGATTGTTGCAGCATACCTGTCGCTATAAGCGGCAACGCGAATGCTATCATCGCGCGCAGAGGGCTGCCGTGCAGCATGTCGATCCGATTGGTTTTGTTCATAGTCATCATTACATAACGAGCCGCCTCCCTGATTTATTGCCGCTCTGAAAAATTATCTTTTTCGACACGGCTCTTTCATTTAGGTTATTTTTTTGAATGTAGAGTGAGAGCCTCGGAGAGGCGTCATAATGTGAAAACCCC
>CAJTJV010000025.1 GCA_910576775.1 uncultured Muribaculaceae bacterium
TCCCGTGACAAATCACAGCCGCCACTCACATATTCCAACGGCGAGACCATGCGTCAGATATTGGCGCGGAGCAAACATACACTGATGATGTCGCGGAACAAATGGACTGACATACAGTGTCATCGCGTGAACATCCTGTTCAAATACCATCCGATTCTTAAGAAAGCCTACGCTCTTGCAATGGAGCTACGGGCTATCTTCAACAAGAAACTCAAACCGACAAAAGCGCTCAAACAACTGAACCGGTGGTATGAGAAAGTAAATGCACTTGGGAACAACAATTTCCACTCCGTAATCAAGACATTCAAGAATCATGCACCAACGATAATCAACTACTTCCGGCGCCGGGCAACCAACGCCTCCGCCGAGGCGTTCAACTCCAAGGTCAAGATATTCCGGTCGCAGATGAGAGGCGTGCGTGACCGTGATTTCTTCATCTTCCGACTCGTCAAACTCTATGCCTGATTTTTAACACTTGGACCTATCTGTTTTTAGCATATGCACCGGGTTTTCGGCTTGAGCCGGACAAGTACCGATGTTGGTGTAATCTTATTGTTTGGCCCTTGCGCATCAACCGTTGGAGGTACTGCGGCCGGGTCGGAAAAAGTCGACGACACATATCCTATAGTAAAATCATTTATTATGGCATATGCTTTTTTAAGGTGTAAATCCCTGGAATTATAACCATTGAAATTCGCTTCTATATATAACTGATATTCTCCAAGAGTTTTGTTTCGTCCGAGAACACGAAAGAATAGACACGTACCGGCCGGAGTTGTGTCGAAATTTCTCATTGCTGTGGGCGACGGCTTCATGGGAATCAGTATCGGAGCAAAGCCGGAAGCCGGTATCGCGCCATCCCAATCATAATAAGCGCGCATCCTTACGGCACCTCCCATACCCATTGCGAGGTTTGCATCCTTACTCAGAAAAAGAAAGTACGGTGCTCCCGGGTCTTGAAAATGCCTGAACTGATCGTAATAGAAAGCGGAGATAACACGACGCACCGAATCAACATAATGCAGAGTGCGATCATCTGTCGGTTTTCCATCTATGTATACAACCTTGTTTGATTTCAAAGTCGAATCAATCTGAACGTCTACAAACGGACGATTGTCGGCAAATGCACAAATGGCAGCCGAAACCGACAAAAATAGAAACGATAATCTGGTAAGCATAGTGATGAATATTAATCGTATTTATAACATCATCCGCCTCTCCATGGTTCATATAAATAACAACGCCGGTGGGTTTTCCCATCGGCGCTGTCTGTAAGATAATAATGTAGTCTTATTAGTTCTTCGCAGCTTCAAGAGAAACTTTACGGAACTCTTTCATCAGCTTTTCGAGCTCGAGAGATGCTTTGCGTGCACGTGTGCCGGCTGCTTTGTTGCCTTTTTCGCACTGAAGGGCGGCATCAGCGCTGAATGCTGCATATGCCTCGGCTACTTTCTTGATTAACGCTTCCATGGATTTACGTTTTTTGAAATGGATAAATATTTAATTGATTAACACTGAATCGGTGGAATTACTCCTCATACTCTGTTGCATCCGTTATTCCGGCAGCGGCAAGAGCCTGACGGCGCTCTATACATGTGCCACAACGTCCACAATGCTTTTCGCCGCCGCGGTAACAACTGTACGTAGTTGTATAATCAACTCCGAGACGCTTGCCTCTCAATGCAATATCGGCCTTCGACAGAAGAGTATATGGCGCTTTGACAACAATACCTTCATAGGTACCTTCCTGTATCGCCTTCGACATCGCACTGATAAAACTCTCCCTACAGTCCGGATACAGCGCATGGTCTCCTGAGTGATTTGCAATCATAACTGTATCGAGACCATGACTCTCGGCAAGACCGGCCGCAGCCGACAGCATTATGCCGTTGCGGAAAGGCACCACAGTCGATTTCATATTATCGAAATCGTATTCGCCCTCCGGAATTGCGTCTGCACCTTCCAACAATGAGCTGTGAAAGTAGCGCCCTATAAAAGAAAGATCTATTTCTATCAGTTCAATTTCCAAATCACGACAATGCTTACGGGCACATTCGAGCTCTCGGGCATTATGATTCGAACCATAGCTGAAATTTACAGCAAGTTCAATCTCTTGGGCATATTCGTGGAGCATGGTTACAGAGTCCATACCTCCGGAAAGCACCATCAAAGAATGTTTCTTTATTGTACTCATCTATATTAGAGTTTATCCGGGAAAGACGCTGAAAGACGGAATTTCACCAAATCCTGATGTTCGGCATCCCCATAGTTGGCAAACGGAATGATTGATATACCACCACGGGGCATGAAAATTCCTTTGACTTCAAGATACCTCGGCCTCATAAGTTTTACCAAATCATTCTTTATTATATTGACACAATCTTCATGAAAATCCCCGTGGTTTCTGAAGCTGAAAAGATATAATTTCAGACTTTTGCTCTCCACCATCAATCTATCTGGTATATAATTGATTATAATATGTCCAAAGTCCGGCTGCCCGGTTTTTGGACATAAAGAGGTAAATTCTGGACAATCGAATGTCACAAGATAATCTTGTCCAATATGCTTATTCTCAAAGGTTTCAAGCATCTCAGGCGCATAGTCCGTAGCATATTTTACTCCGGCTGCTCCAAGAAGGGTACACGTTGTCAATTCTTCAGTTGATCGAGACATATATTGAATATTGAACGGTTTTAGATGTTGTTTACAGATGACTGCGTATAACAATTAGCTAAGCATAAGCGACATTACTTTTGCAAATATACAAGTAAATGTTTGTTTTGCAAAAAATATTTCGCAAACTGTAATTTTTTTTGTGGATAATGCCAATTCTATCGGATCTCAGCAACCAAAATTGCAATAATACAAATATTTCAGTTGACTTTCATGGCTCCTCGAATTTCCTCTACATTCGTAACTCCATGACGGAGACAATAATCTTCTATTCCGTCAATTACTTTTATTGTAGTTGTCGGATCTACAAAATTACCGGTACCGATCTGGATTGCCGAGGCTCCGGCAAGAATGAATTCAATAGCATCGGAAGCATTCATTATACCACCAAGACCAACAACTGGAATACCAACCTTAGATGCAACCTGCCATACCATCCGAACTGCTACAGGTTTCACTGCCGGGCCGGAAAGTCCTCCTGTTATAGTCGACAATTTCGGGCGCATTGTCTCTATATCTATAGCCATTCCCATCAATGTATTTATCAGCGAAAGGCTGTCTGCACCGGCAGCTTCGGCGGCTAACGCTATATCTACGATAGAGGTGACATTTGGTGATAGCTTAACCATAAGATGTCCCGGCCATACTTTTCTCACTTCGTTTACAACAGAAGACGCACCTTCGCAGGTAGTGCCAAATGCCATACCACCATGTTTGACATTGGGACATGATATGTTCAGCTCAATAGCCTCTATATCGGTTTCATCAGCAATACGCTCTGCAACTTTGACATAATCTTCAAGCCTGGCTCCGGAAACATTGACAATTACAGTTGACTTGCAGTCTTTCAGTCCGGGATATATATCGTTGATAAAATGACCTACACCACCATTCTGAAGGCCTACACAATTGAGCATTCCCGATGGAGTTTCTGCCATTCGGGGATATGGATTACCCTGACGCGGCTCAAGCGTCGTTCCTTTGACAACAAATGCGCCAAGCTTATCAATATCAATAAAATCCGAATATTCATGACCGAATCCGAAAGTTCCGGAAGCAGCCATTACAGGGTTCTTGAGTGTAAGACTCCCTAAATGTGTAGTAAGATTTACATCCATTTTAGTTTTTTCGTATTAAATACCGGACCATTTTTGCAAACACATACATTTCCATCTGTCGTATCCTCAACACAACACAAACAAGCACCGATACCACACGCCATATGGTTCTCAAGCGAAACCTCAGTGTCTATATCAAGATCAGCTGTAAGTTTCGCACATGCTCTCATCATTGGCTTTGGGCCACATACCTGAACAAAATCATGCGTTGCACTAAATACAGGATGAGCCGTAACAAGTCCGTGGAAACCGGCAGAACCATCGTCTGTGCATACATGAAGGGGCGCTATCGCCTCGAACATCGCACATATTTCTTTGTCAGGAGCAGTCCTCGAGCCATAAATGGTTTCAACGTCTACATTATTTTCTTTTAATTTTCTCGCAAGATAATATAATGGAGCGATACCGACACCTCCACCAACAAGCAAGACCTTAGAGCCTGAATTGAATCCAAGGGAGAAGCCATGCCCGAGAGGCCCGACAATTCCAAGTTTCTCGCCCGGCTTATAGTTGCAGAGTTCCTTTGTCGCGACTCCTATGGGACTCACAAGCAATTCCAACTCATTTTCGGTACGGTTAAAAATTGAAATAGGGCGGTTCAGAAGCACCGGAGCCTTGTCTACCTTTATTTCGACAAACTGCCCAGGTAGCATCTCAGGCATGCAGTCATGGCCCAATATAAGATGTAACAGCCCGGATGGATACTGGCGCACCGATTTCACAACTGCATAAAAATTATATTTTTTCATAATACGAAAAAGCCGGAGGCTGATGCTTCCGGCTTTGCTGATAATGATTGGTTTAAAATGTGGCGGGAACGAGAATTGAACTCGTGACCTCCGGGTTATGAATCCGACGCTCTAACCAACTGAGCTATCCCGCCGTTTTGCGAGTGCAAAGTTATGGCAATATTTTCAATTCACCAAATTTTTTCAACAAAAATTACTATCTTTGCAGAAACACATTCAATCATTATGAAACATACAAGCCTTATCCTAATCCTAAGTACCTTGTGTCTAAGCGCTTCTGCAAAGACTCAAATTCTGTCCCTCAGTTCACCGGACGGAAAAGTCCTTACAGAGATTTCTGCCGGGGACTCACAGCTCTGCTACACAGTTGCCTATAACGGCAATACTCTAATGGCTCCCTCAACCATAGGTCTCGAACTCGCAGACGGAACAACTGTCGGCAAAAACTCAAAAATCACATCGGTTAAACGCAAAAGTGTCGATAAATTCATTGCATCGCCTTTCTATCATTCAGATTCAATTACAGACAAATACAATCAGCTCTCTTTCAATCTCGGACACGGTTGGGCTGTAGAATTCCGCGCTTACAACGACGGTATTGCATATCGTTTTGTCAACAGCAACAAGAAACCTCTCAAAATCAACAACGAGATTGTTGAATTCTCATTCCCCAAAGGAGCTGTAGCCACCGTACCGTTTGTAAACACAAAAAAAATACAGAGTTTCGATACTCAGTTCTTCAACTCCTTTGAAAACACTTATACTATCGACTCACTGAACAAACTCGACAGCCGCCGGCTCGCATTCCTTCCCCTGTCTGTTGAACCTGTCGGACAGAAAGCGAAAGTACTCTTTACAGAGTCTGCTCTGATTGATTATCCCGGCATGTATCTCAACGCTCAAGGAAACACCCTTAAAGGCGTATTTGCTCCTTATCCATCAGTAGAACAGCAAGGTGGGCACAACAACCTCCAGATGCTTGTGCCTGAACGCGAGAATTTCATCGCAGAAATAGCAGGTCCCCGAACCCTCCCATGGCGCATAACCGTAGTCGCTCCCGAAGATAAGGTACTTGCTGAAACAAACCTCACCTATCTTCTTGCAGACCCTCTCCGTCTTGACGATATAAGTTGGATCAAGCCTGGTAAAGTGGCATGGGAATGGTGGAACGCCTTCAACCTCGATGGCGTTGATTTCAAGACCGGTGTAAACAACGAAACTTACAAGGCATATATCGATTTCGCTTCAGAAAACGGAATCGAATATATTATTCTCGACGAAGGTTGGGCGGTAAACAAAAAAGCAGATCTTTTTCAGGTTGTTCCTGAAATCAACCTTACAGAACTTGTAGAATACGGCAACAAGAAAAATGTAGGACTTATCCTTTGGGCCGGTTTCCAGGCTTTCGCACGCGATATGGAGAAGGTGTGCAAACACTATTCCGAAATGGGAATCAAAGGCTTCAAAATTGATTTTCTCGACCGCGACGATCAGAAAATGACTAAATTCCGCGCAGACGCCGCCGAGATGTGTGCAAAATATGGTCTTGTTCTCGATATCCACGGCACATTCAAAGCGGCCGGCATCAACCGTACCTACCCAAATATTCTAAACGTTGAAGGTGTTCACGGCCTTGAAAACCTGAAATGGTCTCCGGAGACTGTCGATCAGGTCGAATACGACGTACAGATTCCCTTTATCCGTCAGGTTGCCGGGCCTATGGACTACACTCAGGGCGCTATGCTCAACGCAGCCAAAGGCAATTATCGCCCGATCAACAGTGAACCGATGAGTCAGGGTACACGCTGCCGACAGCTGGCACTTTATATGATTCTTGAATCCCCGCTCAACATGCTATGCGATTCGCCATCCAACTATCGCCGCGAAGCTGAATCAACCAAATTTATAGCTGAAGTCCCGACTGTATGGGACGAGACAGTTGTCCTTGACGGTACTATTGGCGATTACATAATCACAGCCCGTCGCAGCGGCGATACATGGTATGTCGGAGGTATTACCGACTGGACAGCCCGTGATCTTGTGGTACCACTCGATTTTCTTAGCCCAGGCAAGAAATATGAGGCTGAAATATTCGAAGATGGCACCAACGCGCATCGAAAAGGACGTGATTACAGAATCCGCCATAAGAATGTAGAAATCGGCGATGCAATGAACATGCACCTTGCTCCCGGTGGTGGTTTCGCAATAAAGATTAAACCCGAATAAGAATTATCATAATGCAAAACGAGTCCGCAACCATTGAACTGCGGGCTCGTTTTGTATAATGATATTTTAAATGATCTTATCTTAAACCATAATTGAGAATAACAGGATACGTGTTATTGAACAGCACATCAGCTTCTTTTGCAATCTCTTCAGCAGTAAGTCGACGGCGCTCAGACACTGTTTCATTCATACTTTCTCCATGATACTCGCATAGAGCAAGATTCTGTGCCCTCGACATATATGAATTATTAGCAAACCTGAAATTGGATTCAAAAGTATTGAAGCATCTTTCAAGTTCGATTGGCGCTATATCATCGAGCAACGACAATTCTTGAGCAGTATTCAAAAGAATATCAGCAGACTCCTCGAATGACGATGCTGCATTATCATTGAGCCTCGCCGTAATAAGAAGCATGCCTTCATGTTCAGAGCCGATAATAGATGCATCACAATTAACAATCAGACCTTTGCCGGCTCCATATAGAACTTTACTGTTAAATCGCGAAGAACGACCGGCCGATAACAAGTCGGTAATTGCATCCGCTGCGAAATAGCGCTTTGTCCCATATTCGGACATCGGAACGGCAATAAACTGCATTGGAACGGGAACATCAGAATCCGCATTCTCTATAATGCGTTCCGTCGGAAATCCCGGCAGTGGCAGCTCGCGTTTCTTTATATTCCGTGCGGGTATATCTCCAAACCATTTTTCAGCAAGGTTTAGAACCGATTCAAAACTGACATTACCCGACACTGCCAGAATGGCATTATTAGGTGCATAATGGGAATAAAACCACCGTCGTACATCTGCCATCGTTACTTTTGCGATATGTTCAGGCACAAGTCCTATAGTTGGCCACGAATACGGATGTTCCAAAGAATACATAAGCCTGCGCAGACGATGAAAACAATCACCATATGGCACATCAATACATGTCTGCTTGAATTCTTCTATCACAACTCCACGCTGTACCTCAAGGCTCTGCTCGTTGAAAGCAAGCCCGAGCATTCTGTCACTTTCAAGATAAAAAACACTCTCTATATTCTGTGCAGGCACAGTTTCATAGAAATTCGTAAAATCGGAATTCGTCCATGCATTGCTGACACCACCGGCAGCACTCAGCACACTATCATAATCAGCTACATTTACAGAACCGCCAAACATCAAGTGTTCGAACAGATGTGCCATTCCCGTAAGATCACGCTTTTCGTCGCGTGTACCAACATTATACAACACATTGACAGCAGCCATGGCAACCGTACCATCGTACGAATGGACAAGTTTAAGGCCGTTCGGAAGAACAGCCTTATTCACATTGAATGACTTATTACTCATTCAGAAATCACTTTCATCGAAATAATCTTGACATCCTGCCGGGGGCGGTCGGAAGAATCGGTTTCCACCTTTTCAATTCTGTCTATTGTATCCATCCCGCTTATTACCTCCCCGAATACAGTATAATCACCGTCGAGATGCGGAGCACCGCCAACAGTTGAATATGCGGTACGCATTTCATCTGTAAGTGTTATTCCCGGCTTTGATGCGGCCTTCTCTTCTGTCTGCTTGATAAGAGTATCCTGCAACGCACGCATGCCATCGTAATCTCCACGCTTCTGCATCTCGATAATACTGTCTCGATGTGCGAGTGCCAGTTCGTTGAAGATTTTCTGCTTTCTCTTCCCGTCAAGCTGGTTTTGCAATTGACCAAGTTCTCCCTCTGTAACTTTGCGGCCTGTCACAACATAAAACTGCGAACCGCTCGACTGCTTCATAGGATTAACCTGATCGCCCTGACGGGCAGCTGCAAGCGCACCTCTCTTATGAAAATGTTTGGGAAACACAATCTCCGCATCAATCTTATATGCAGGTCCTCCGGCACCAAGTCGTTGTCCTGGGGTTGCATTACGGCTATCCGGATCACCGGCCTGAATCATAAATTCCTTTATCACCCGATGGAAAAGAGTGCCATTATAATATCCTTCTTTTACAAGCTTCAGAAAATTATTCCTGTGTTTAGGCGTGTCACCGTAAAGCAGAATGGTAAAATTGCCTGCTGTTGTCGCCACTTCAATCTTGGCATCGTTATACTTCGTTGTATTGCTGTCAGTCATTTCAATATTCTTATCTGTTTCCGCTGCGGCTTTTGAACCACAGCCTGTAAACGCCGCCATTGCAAGAAGCGAGGCGGCTATAATCAATATTCTCATATTTATATTATTGTTGTAGGGAAAAGACGCTTATATATTCGGCGAAAATTATCGTCACTGGCACATAATTCCTCTACTCTCTTTGCATAGTCCTCTCCATAGAGACTCTGAAGCAAATCTGGAAGGTAACGATGCTCCCTGTCCTTATCGATAGCCTGCGATACCAGAGCCCTTACTGCCGGAGCATACCCTTCCGGATCCATAGCATGCAGATAGCGGGCGGCCGATGCAAGGAACTGACCGGAAAGATCCACTCGCGCCATATTCTCTATTATAGCGTCAATATCTTCCGGACCGCATTCACCGATATGATTGGCGAGGTATTCATAAGAAAGAAGTCCGTCGACATCATGACGCAGTTTTTTCAAATCTTCTTCTGTCATGTTTTTTTGTTATTTTACGTAGCAAAGATATGTCATTTTACTGTAATGGCAAAACACACCGACCTTGGATAAGAATTTTTCTTCAGACTTATCGCTGATTTTGCACTTGGCTGTTGAGAGTAGACCTGAGTTTTATAAAAGAGGACATGTTTTTTATTTGCGGTCTCACCATTAATCGCTAATTTTGCACTACCGAAAATTATGGAAAAAACTATAGTTATTGATGGTATCCTATTACGCTATGATGTGGACGGCAATGGTTCGCAGCCTGTAATAGTGCTTCACGGCTGGGGTTGCACGGCCGCAACCGTAAAGTCTCTTGCAACCGCCTGTATACACGATAGTACCACCGTCTATAATCTCGATCTTCCGGGGTTTGGAGGCAGTGCAGAACCTGAAGATATATGGGGAATCGACGACTACACAGCGCTTCTTGAAAAGTTCATCAATATTACAGGTATAGTAAATCCATTTATAATCGGACATTCTTTCGGAGGTCGCATGGGAATCGTATATGCCTCACGGAACAAAGTCGGCAAGCTCGTCCTTGTCGACGCCGCCGGCATCAAGCCACGGCGCTCTCTGCGCTATTATTGCAAAGTCTATTCTTTTAAACTTGCAAAAAAACTTGCACCGCTTTTTCTCGGTCGCAAAAGTGGTTCTGATTTTATTGAACGTATGCGCGGCCGAAGCGGCTCATCGGATTATCGTCAGGCAAGCCCGAAAATGCGGGCTATAATGAGCCGTGTTGTCAACGAAGATCTTCGTCATCTGATGCCAGCCATAAAGGCGCCGACACTCCTTATTTGGGGTGAGAATGACACAGCAACCCCTCTATCCGATGCCAAGACTATGGAGCGATTGATTCCGGATGCAGGTCTCGTCGTTTACCCAGGCGCAAGCCATTATTCATTCCTCGAACATCCCGTACAGACGGCAGCTGTTCTGAAAAGTTTTTTTAATCTCAAATGATGACTATCATTCTTTACGCATTCGCCGTTCTTCTTGGCATTGCCAATTTCCACGTTACGCTCTGCCGGTATCTAATGATGTTCCAGCAGAATTCCTACCGCCCCTCACGTTTCCGCCGTTGGGCGTCAGAAAGTGGAGACAGCACGACGTTTCCACGCCTGATAGGTCTTCTTATTGTCTTTTCGTGGGGATTGCTTCCGGCTTTTACGGCTGTAATTATTACAAGTGTTTTCTCACTTATAAATTATATTACGCTAGTAAGGAAAAAATACAAAAAACCTCTTGCGTTTACCCACCGCGTATGGCGAATATTCGTTACATCATTTATACTGGCAGCCATAATCTGCGCTTTCGGATGCCTTATCACTGGTTCAGATTTAGCACAAAATCTCCGACTTTGCACATTCCTGCTACTATGCTGCTATTGCATTGCAAGCGAAATAATGATCGCCGCAAATTGGCTTCTGAAACCCATTGAAAACAGCATTACACGAAAATACCTCAATGAAGCACATCTGAAACTTGCCGCCTTGCCTCAGCTAAAGATTATCGGCATTACAGGCAGCTATGGCAAGACTACAACCAAGCACTATTTACAAAGAATCCTATCAGAGCGTTACGAAACTCTTATGACTCCCGGTAGTTATAATACGCCAATGGGTGTCGTACGGACAATACGAGAAATGCTCAAGCCATACCATGAGGTATTCATTGTAGAGATGGGAGCCAAGCAGAAGGGTGATATTGCCGAAATCTGCGATATTGTCAAGCCTCAGAGCGGTGTCATTACCGCTGTAGGGCCTCAGCACCTCGAATCTTTCGGAAACATCGAAACAGTACAATCTACAAAATTCGAACTTGCAGATGCCATTCCTTCAGACGGGCTCGTCCTTGTCAACAACGATTTTGAAAAAATCGCCGACCGCAAAGTCGTAAATACCCGCTGCTTACGCTATGCCGTAAAGAATACCGCCTGCGCCGATTATGTTGCAGAAGATATCAACTATTCCCCATCCGGAACAATATTTACACTACGACGCATATCCGACGGACATACTCTGAAACTGGAAACCCGTCTATTGGGCGAATGCAATGTATCAAACCTTCTCGCCGGGGCCGCAATAGCAATGGAAATGGGCGTAGCAGACAATAGCATCCGTTATGCTGTCGGACAGATTGAACCGGTAGAACACCGCCTTAGCATCAAACGCATACCCGGAGGCCTAACCATTCTTGATGATGCTTTCAACAGTAATCCGGTCGGTTCGGCGATGGCTCTCGACGTTCTCGCTTCAATGAAATCCGGAAAACGAATTCTTATTACTCCGGGTATGATTGAACTTGGAGAGCAACAATTCGAACTTAACAAAGCCTTCGGAAAAAAAGCTGCAACATCATGCGATATTGTCATTGTCGTAGGACAATATAACCGCGAAGCCATAACGGACGGTCTTACCGAAGGCGGTATGGCTGCCGATAAAGTTTATACTCCGGCAACTTTTAGCGAAGCTCAGCAGATACTTGGTAAAATTGCAACAGCGGGCGACATCGTCCTTTATGAGAACGACCTACCCGATACTTTCAAATAGAAACTATATGAAAACAACAATAGGTGTTTTTTTTGGCGGACGCTCCACCGAACACGAAATTTCAGTACTTTCGGCATGCCAGGCAATGGCAGCCATAAATAAAGAACAATACGACATTGTTCCGGTATACATCTCCAAACAAGGACACTGGTACACTGGACCGGAATTTACTGTAACCGAAAACTACCGCAATATCGACAAGCTGCTGGAAAATGCCGTCGAGGTGTATATGCGTCCTGTCTATGGCGACTACAAATTATATCCGACGCGATCAAAAGGTCTTTTCGGCAGTCCCAAACCGGTTGCCGGACTTGATGTAGTAATTCCAGTACTTCACGGTTCAAACGGCGAAGATGGCAATTTCCAAGGAGTTCTTCAGACTATAGGGATCCCTTTTGCAGGATGCGACACTCTTGCATCCGCCAACGGCATGGATAAAATAACCATGAAGATGATTCTTGCCGCTGAAGGCATACCTGTTGTCGATTATGTATGGTTCACCGATAAACAATGGTCGGCCGACAGCGATACTCTCACTGCAAAAATCGAAAATCACCTTGGCTATCCGGTAATTGTAAAACCAGCCAATCTTGGTTCGAGTGTCGGCATAGGATGCGCATCAAACCGAGAACAGCTGCGCGAAAAAGTTGCTGATGCCGCCAGGTATTCCACCCGCATTATAGTAGAAAAAATGGTCCGGAATCTACAGGAAATCAACTGTTCAGTTCTCGGAGACTGTGATAATTACGAAACTTCCGTACTTGAAGAACCAGTAAAGAGTGGCGAGATTCTATCATATATGGATAAGTACCTCGGGGGCGAGAAAACCGAGCGCGGCATGCAAGCCGCACGTAAAAGAATCCCGGCCGACCTTCCTGCCGACGAAACCGAACGCATACGATACCTCGCAGGAGAAACCTTCCGTGTACTTGGATGCAATGGCGTCAGTCGTGTCGACGTGATGGTCGACGGTGTCACTCGCGAAATTTTCGTCAACGAGATAAACACCATACCGGGCTCCCTGTCTTTCTATCTTTGGGAAGCAGCCGGCGTACCTTTCGACAAACTTATCGACCGACTTATCAAACTCGCTTTCAAACGCAAACGCGAGATGGATGGAAAAACAGTCAGCTATAGTTCAAATATTTTCGCCCTCGGAGGCGGTATCAAAGGCGCCAAAGGCTCTAAACTGAAATAAAACAAATATAACCAAGGCGACGTTACGATATCCGTTGCGTCGCCTTTCTATGATTAAATCTATTAATTTAATCTATTGTATCGAATCTGGCGGATAAGGCTCGAATGGAATCATTTGCAGAAGCGCCGGGTACAACCGGCACTATAGTTACATAACGACGTGCAAGCCAGTATTCGTCTGTATCTTCAGCGTTGGGTTCAGCGTTAATAAAACGTCCTTCAAGCAAATAAAATGGAACTCCGGAAGGATCGAGATAACGGCGGTAATTATCCGTCCAACGCGCTCTGGCAGCACGACAGACTTTTATTCCTTGCGGCATTACGCGCGCCGGAATATTGACATTGAGGCACACTCCTTCCGAGAGACCCTCCTCGATAACAGCACCTGCGATTGAAGCGACAAATCCGACCGAAAGAGAGAAATCAGCTTTAATGGAATGATGAAGCAGTGAAAAGCCCACAGAAGGAATACCTTGCAGGCAGCCTTCTGTAACAGCTCCCATTGTACCGGAATAAATTATATTTACAGAGGCATTGGAGCCATGATTAATACCCGATAAAACAGCATCCGGACGTCGCGGCAGAATAGCGTGCATAGCAAGTTTGACACAATCGACAGGAGTCCCGTCAACTGAGAAAAATCGCACTCCATCAAGTTGCGACGCTAACTCGGAAATACGTAATGGAGCACAAGTGGTAATGGCTGCTGACTGTCCGGAATGCGGATGTGCCGGCGCGACAACATAAACATCGCCCATAGAGCGGACTATCTCTGCAAGTCGATGGATACCGGGAGCATCTACACTGTCATCGTTGGTAATCAGTATAAGTTTACGTGATGAATTATTCATAATTAGCATTGTATTTCCTTTATAACAACACCGGCGCCCTAAAGTTGGACGCCGGTATATGATTTTATAGTTTAATAAACTGCAAGATATTCGGCTGATTTCTTTCGCGCTATCTCTCTCGTTTCAGATGCATCGCCGCCCGGCAATTCCGATTTGTCTGGAATACGGACCTTGGTACCCGGACGAATGGCATTGGGATTTTTAATTTTATCGCGGTTGGCATCAAATATAAATACCCAGTAATCACCGATTCCGTAATGCTTTTTGGCAAGTTTTATAAGACTTATGCTGACAGTATCATATACCGGCTCAGGTGCGACAGTCACTACCGGCGATTCCTGCTTGGGTTCAGGTTGAATGGCAACGGGAGTTTCCTGCTGAACATCTGCACCAAGATCTTCCACCGATATTTCTTCAACTGTAGAAACAGCTTCTGTTGCTACAGTATCTACGGCCTTGTTCTCATCCTCTTCATAATCCATTTCCGGCATCGGAACCGCCCATACCGCAGCAAAATAACCAAGGATACAGGCTATACCGACAAAGAGAGCGCTCCATATCCATACACGTGACGGACGGTGTTTTTCCCCTCCCCCCGGGTAATCATCCGGTATTTCATCGGATTCATAATCGTCGCCATCACTCGAAGGAACTGCCGTATGCGGCTGAATAACAATAGGATCATGTTCAACAATAATAGGGCGATGCTGTATCGGATCCGTTTTTTCCGAAATCTCGGATCTTTCTTCGGCAACATCTGTATTCTCAACATTAGGTACTGTTACAGATACCTGTTCTGTTTCTGATTCAGACGTGGACTCAGGTTCCTCTGATGGAGCAGACTGAATCTTATTTTCAACATCGTGCATCTCTTCTTCAACAGGGAGTGTCTGATCCTCCATCTCACTGAAATCAACTCCATCGGCAAGTTCGACGGCCTCAAACATTTCAAAAGGCCGGTTGATATCCTCAAGAAAATTGGCGTCAGGGACGAAAGCCACACTGCTCCGCCCACTATCAAGAATTGTATCAGTACGTCTGAACGTACCTATACCCTTAATATTAACACTCTGCCCTTGCTCAAGATTTTCCTCTACCGTAGCAAAAAAAGTTCGCAGGAATCGGCGCGATGTATTATTGTCAACACCGGTGGCTTTAGCCAGTCGTGTTATAAGCTGTGATAATGTTATGGTATTGTTCATTTATCGGAGTAATTCAAAATCGTCGGTATCATTGCAGACCGGGAAATTCCGTCGGTAATCGTCCTGCAACACACGGCTCAGGTCTGCCACAACAAAAGGATCGGCATCCGTTTGCAAACCCACTGGCATACCTCGGCCATCATAAATTCCGGAAAGTCCATCGTAGTCGCCGTAGATATCCCTGCCTCCACGATTGGCTCCAACTACACAGCACTGGTTTTCTATCGCACGCGCAATAAGAAGATGTTCCCAGGCATAAGCTCGCGCTCGCGGCCAGTTGGCTATTACAAGGAGTAAGTCGTAAGAGTTTTTACGACAACGGCACCACACGGGAAAGCGTAAGTCATAGCATACAATCATTGAGATATTCCATCCTCGGAAACGCACTATAGGCAACGGGCTATCACCTCGAGCAAATATCTGAGCCTCCCGACTCAGAGAGAATAGGTGACGCTTATCATAAAATGTCTCGTCGCCGTTCGGTTCGATAAAAAAAGCGCGGTTATAGATTCTCGGAGGTGTGGATGCAAGAAAACTTCCGGCTATCGCCACTGAATACTCCCGTGCTAAATCCTTTATAAAGTCGATTGTTCCCTGAGTGTTGCGCTCAGCCATATCACGAAGCAGAGCCTCATCATCGGCAAATCCGGTCGAGAAAAGTTCAGGAAGGACAACAACATCTGTACCGGCAGGGAGCTTTTCAAAAGCTTTCCTAACAGCCGCAAAATTCGCCTTCTTATCAGCCCACTCGATAGCAAGTGGAAATATAGCAACTCTAAGATTATCAGTAAAGCGGTTCATTCGACAGAAAATTTATCCGGATACTTGCCCTTGTAAGGTCTATAGAAATCCTTTACCGTTCGCATATCTGTTTCTACATCTCCAGTAGGATGGAATGTTTTTTCAATAAGTACCTGCTTGGAAGCATAATCTATAACACCTAAGGCAATCGGCACATTGGCCTGCATTGCAATATGAAGGAATCCCGTGCGCCAAGTGCTCGTTCTGCTACGTGTACCTTCCGGAGTTATTGCGAGAGTGAGTTTTGGCAGTTCATTGAATTTCTCGACAATAATATCTGTAAGCGAACGATCCATTTTTTTCTTTCTGGGAACAGCAATTCCTCCTATGGCCCGAAAAAAAGAACCAAGTGGCCAGAAAAACCAAGTATCTTTCATAAGAAAACCGGCTTTGCGCCCGACAGATGCGTATGCCAGCTTCCCAAGCACAAAATCCCAGTTGCTCGTATGCGGGGCAACACAGATAATGCACTTGGGATAATCGGGGACAGTTATTGTAACAGTCCACCCCAAAAGCCTGAGGATGGCGCCGGACAATGATGCCATCAGGAAATGGCGTCCTTTATTGCCTTACGAACCTCTTCGGGAAGAGCGGCATTCATTTTTTTGACAATTTCTGCCACATCGGTGTTGAAATCACTTAAAAGAGACGAATATGCCTGACGATAATATAACGAACGAGCCTTCTTGTAAGCCTTATAGTCATCAAACGATTCAGGTGTGCGGTCGTAGCTGAAATTCACTCGGCGGATGGTTTTTCCTTGTAAGCGTGCCGCATCAAGAACTATATCATGAACGGCCTTACGGTCAATCTGATTGAAACTCTCTCGTGCAAAAATCATGTCGACAGCGAGAGCTCCGCAAGTGTTGCGGATAAATTTTTTAAGGTCGCGTTTATTTGCCATAACAATTTGTAGTTAGTGGTTATTATTGGTGGTAATATATTTTCTAAGAGCCGGGATGGTCGGAGCAAGCAGCGTCGCAGGACGTTTTACAGACATAAAACGAGTAAGCTGCACAGGTAGTTCTATTGTTCGCCCTGTAATCTTTGTAATAATGTCTATCTGTTTTGCAGGGTGTCCTGTAGCAAAAATCACTTTTGGGACCGGTCCATTATAGCGCTCTGCAGTAGCATATGCTACTGCTCCATGAGTATCTATATTGTATCCGCGTTCATTACGCAGCCTAAGCACTGTAGCGACAATATCTTCATCGCTGACAGGAGCGGCGGCATCAACATATTCGATGAGTTTTTCAGGTCTGTCTCTGAATAGATATCGCAGACGCGGCCATCCCGAGGGAATCGACATATCTATAGCATGCGCAAGCGTGCGAAGCGGCTGCTGGCGGAATATACTTTCTCCCGGATAAATCATCGGTGCAACTTGATTGTTTGCGCCAACAGCAGCCACGACTTTACCCATAGGACAGCCCGACATTTTAGCCATAACGGAAGCTACTACATTGCTCATATTTCCTGTTGGCATAATATACATTGCCTTATCTGCATTCTCTACATTCCCGGCAGAAAGACGGGAATATGCATATAACGCAAATGTCATCTGAGGTATAAGTCGCGCTATATTTATGGAATCTGCACCGGTGAGCCGGAATTTGGAGAGCGAAGAATCACATATAGCCTGGCGCACAAGTCTCTTGCAATCCTCTATACTGCCCAATATCTCGACTGCATGGATATTTTCACCAAGAGCTGTAATCTGTGATGCCTGCGCACGAGTCAGCTTACCCTTTGGATATAAGACAGTGACATTGACTCCGGACATTCGATAGAAACCATTTGCAGCGGCGGCTCCTGTATTGCCTGTAGTGGCTACAAGAATGTTGCGCATACCCTTGCTTCCTGCATCGAGATAACGCATAAGACGCGCCATAAAACGGGCACCGTAGTCTTTGAAAGTCAGAGTGGGACCATTAAAAAGCTCAAGAACATAATTGTTACCCTCAATATTCTTCAAAGGCGCATCAAACGCAAACGATTCGTCAACAATGTTTTTGAGAGCCATCGGCTCCACATCATCGCCAAGAAAATTGGTTGCTACCACAAAAGCGATATCGCGCATCGACATCTCGGAAATATTGTTGAAGAATGCGCGCGGTATAGACGGTAGAGTTTCTGGCATGAACATACCGCCGTCGGCAGCTATGCAATGGTTAACCGCCTCACCAAGACTTACCGCAGGAGTAATCGTGTTCGTACTTGAGAATCGCATCTGATTAATCGGTTATGATAGATAAGCTGCGATTCAAAAGAGAGAGAGCTGCGCATCGCTTTCAGGCTTATGTGGTTTACGGACAGGCTCCTGATAACCAAAATTCGGATCCTCCGTATGTAGCGGTGTATTACCGGGACCTGGATCCGCCACAAACCAGTCCGGACATTCAAAATCGTCCTCAATCGCATTCATCTCATTGACAATTTCCGCCGGTACTTCAACCGCACTCTGTTTCTCTACGGTATGACGTTCTTCCAGGCTTTTGCGAAGAGCCTCATTGTCATCTCGTAGACGTCTGTTAGTGGCGCTTAGCTTCTCAATTCTTTCATCACGCTTGCGGATTACAGCCTCGACCTTGTCAAGTTGCTCTCGGAAAGCATTGAATTCGTCAACAACTCCCTGAGCCTTAGCAAGCTTATCCTCCGTCTCTTGACGCAGACGACGTTCCTCGGCATACTTTTCTTGCATGTCATTATACATCGCCTGCGACATTCTCTGCTGTTCCTGCATATCGGCGATAGTTGCTGTAAGTCCGTCTACTTTCGCAGTATCAACAATTGTCTGAGACTCAACCGGAGTTGTTTCTTTCTCTGACAAAGCTTGTTTGAGTCTATCAATCTCGCGTGTCATTTCATCTATGACTCCCGGCTGGATATCTGCAACCTTCAATTTATTGAGAAGGCTCTTGTTTTCGAGCTGATACTGCTCACGTTCAGCCTCAAGAGTGGCAAGTTTTCCTTCCAGATCGCGGACACGGTCGTCAAGGGCACGGCGTCGGCGGTCGGCACTAAGCTGGCTTTCCTGGAGGTTAACCCTTTGCTGTTCGAGATGCGCCATTTCTGTTTTAAGTTTCTCAGCCTCTCTATGCGAAGAATCGACCGCCACTTTCAATTTCGCCTCGGCGTATTTCTCAGCCTGCAACAATAATCCGTTAAGATAATCATCGACAGATTTGTCAAGAGCCTCGACAAGAAGCTGGCGCTGTCGGGCCGGATTGACACTGCGACTGAGAAAGTCCGGCAAAGCTTCATTGAAAACCTTTACAACCCCCTCAAAAATACGTTCTTTCATTTCAGCATCAATCGACGGCTGCGGAAATGATTCCTCCGGGCTCGCTGGAATCTCCGCGACAGATTCCTGTTTGATTTCAGACTGTTTCTCGTCAACCACTATCGTATCGTTATCGTCATCGAAAGTATCATTTCCGAGACCGAATACTCGTCCTAATTTAGAAATAAAACTCATATCAGTTAATATCATTATCATTGGCAGATGTCGCAGAAATGTTGAACTCAGGCTTGATAACGATGCCGAGTCCGGAACGACCGTTGACAGCAATCGCCAGCGGCATTGGAAAACGCACTATCCTTATTGCACCGTCGTCATACTCTGCGTCCATCTTGTCCAGATATTCATTGTCATAATATCCCTGCCCCCCCTTGGCATCGACTGTAAAATAGCCAACACCAAAACTTGTCAGGTTCTGAAAGAAATGTGTTCCTTGACTGGGTTCTACTCGATAAGTTCCCGTCGAAGCTTCAGCAATAATGCGGGCTCCGGAAATATCGGTCCACCGCACAGGAATACCTAATGCAGGGTCGGAAGATCCCCAACGCCCAGGACCGATTAAAACATAGCCCCGCCCCTCTGATGTAAGACGCATATTAATTTCCGCAAGACTTAGAGCTGTCGCGGGATTGCGTAAAGAATCAAACGTATCGGGGCGAACATAGACAATGGTGTCAACACCTTCTATCATACCGTTTCCCATGGCGGTGTTGCTACGTAAAATCAATTCTTCATCCGGACGCTCCAGAACAGTATCTGCAATCAGATTCTTCTTATCAATTATCGGACGTATCTGTAGCCAATATATATGCGGCAACGCATCCGAACCTTTTCTCGGTATTATTCCGGCAAACTCTATCTCTACAGGCCTCTGCATGGCCGTTTGACCTTGTCGGAGCATGAAATCAAGAGCTTCGGCAAGAGGGAGAGCCTTATCACGAAGAATATTTGCGAATGTCACCACCCGACGCCAGCGACCATCTTCATAGTCCTTCATCATGCCGTTCTGAAAATCGTAAGTCGACACCATAAGCCTCAAAGCTCCGGTATTGGCAAAATCCTGAATATTCTTACGCACGAGGTTCGCACCTTCATCGAGCTTGACACTGAAATCCTCTTCCGGTTTTGTGCGGAGGGCAAACAGCTTGGTCTGGGTATCGCGCAGGGCAAGCTCTACAGTAGATGTCTGCAAGGCTCGGTCCGCATGCAATGGTGAAAAACGCAGTCCACGGCCTCCGTCAACTATATATTTTCCCAATCCGACAGCTATCTCGACAACACCGTCTTCAGACTGTTCGTCACCGACCGGGTAATAATTAAGAGAACGACCGACTCCGGAAAATGACGGAAAATAATATCCTGAATGATCCTCGCCGATTACCTCCTGTATTATAACAGCCATTTTCTCTTGATCAATCACATTGCTTGTGGCAGTCATATATGACTTGCTTGCAGCATAGAATACTGAAGCATAAACACCTTTTACGGCATCCTCGAGCCAACGCAGACGGAGCATTCTGTCATTGCAGAACGGCACCATATATGTGGCATATATACCGGCAAACGGCTGATAATGTGAATCCTCAAGTAGGCTGGAACTACGGACAGCAAAAGGCCGGTCGACGACATCGAAAAGAGCGAGAAAATCTTCACGCAGACTACCTGGCAGTTGTGCGGCAAGAAATGCCTCAAGTATGGTCTCGTCGGAAACATCGCTCAGTGCAAGCGGATAGAGACCATTGTTACTCATGAATTCATCGAAGAGATCCGTACAGAGCACCACTGTGCGCGGTATCGAAATCGCCATTCCGCGAAAATTATCGCACTCAGGTTTCTTTTTTATTATTGAATCTATAAAGGCGAGGCCTCGGCCTTTGCCTCCGAGACTACCCTGCCCTATACGGGCGAAATTTGAATAATGGTCGAAACGATCTTTCTGGAACACGGCCACGACGCCGCGGTTTTTCATCTTACGGTATTTCACGATAAGATCGAAAAAAAGACGTTTAACTGCCGGAGCCTCATCAATACTTGTGAAATGATGCTGACGCACGACATCCGCTATCGGAAAAAGTGCACGGGAATAAAGCCAGCGTGATATATCATTATGCGAAGCATGATGCAGTAATGATTCTGCCGGGATATCGAAAATCCGCATTTGCAGATCCTTGAGATTACGAATCGTCATTATTGGACTATTGTCCTCCGGATTACGGATAACAAAATCGCCAAAACCGAAATTAGCCATTATCGCTTCTCCGAGATCAACAGGCAATTTCTTAGAGTTTTTGTCTATGAAAATGCCACCGAATGAACCGACAACACTACGGTTGGCAATCTCACTGCTTTCTATTATAATTGGCAGATACGGATCTTCAGCGCGTAGATGACGCGCTAACTTTATTCCGGCTTGCGGATCCTTGACTCCTTCCCGCTGAAACGATACGTCGCTGATTACACCAAGCATATATTTCCCATAACGACGATAAAGATCTTCCGCTTCCTCGTAGTTGCGGGCAAGCATAACCTTTGGTCTCCCGCGCATACGCAACATTTGCTCATGTTGGTTAAGCGCTTCGGTCGAAAAGAGCATCGATTGCTTCAACAGAAACTTGTAGATATGCGGCAACACCGACGAATAGAACCGGACCGAATCTTCGACAAGCAATATCATCTGCACGCCGACGTCCGTTATATCGTCAGCATTCATACGATCTTCAAGCAACTTTATAATCGCAAGAAGAAGATCCATATTGCCAAGCCAGCTGAACACATAGTCCGCATTATCAGTATTTTCCATTGCCAGCCTGCGCGACACTTCTTTACTGAACGGCGTAAGCACTACTACCGGGACACCTGGATAAGCCGCCTTTATCGCACCTGCACCATCGAACGTCTCGCTTATGTCGCCTCCGGGCATCGCGATGATAAGATCGAAAGGCTTGTTCCGCAACGCTTCAAGAGCTTCTGCCATTGTCGAAACACGGCTCACTCGCGGGGGAGAAGACAGATTCAAGGCAACGTATTCGTTGTAGAGCTGTTCTTCGACGCGACCGTCCTCTTCCATCATGAAGGCGTCGTAGGGCGATGCGATCAGCAACACATTAATAATTCTGTGCTGCATCAGCGCCTGAAACGACGTTTCTTTCAGGTACATTCTGCTGAGTGCTTCCTCATTCATCGCGGTTCGGTTCTTTTATCACGCAAATTTAACAAAAACTTTTCATTATCCCTTCCTGCGCACAATAAAAAAGCACAGGGTCCGCAAAAGTGGACCCTGCTGCATATTTCCAAAAAAAGTATATTACGGTTTCTTTATATGACTTAACTCGGTACGCGAATTCTCCGTCCCCTTCTTGTCGGCGCTGACACTGCGAACAAGCCCCACTCCGGGAGCATACCACGCCGTGATATAGCTTTTCTGCTTGTTGGTACCCATCTTGACATTCTGGACATAAACAATCTTAATGCACTCGAAATCACCGGCAGGCACCTTGACTGTCTCATATCCGTCATACTTAGCCTCCCAAAGATTCATTACCATCGTTTCGGGGCCAAAAGACAGTCGGAGCGTCTGGTTGGCGATTTTGGTTCCTGCTGCAATATCCGGCTTCAGACTGAGCTTGAGCTCTCCTTTTACCTTGATCGACTCTTCGAGTTCTTTGATTTGACTGTCTGACAGAGTCTGTCCGGCAGCCTCAAATGATGTTTTCAGAAGATTTACCACCGATGCTTTGGAATCTTCTTCTCCGGCAATTATCACAACGGTTGTTGTATCGGCCGGATTATATGTAGCATAGGCATATTCGGTAATCTTTCCGAAATCACTGCCGGGAATAGGTGACACTTCTTCAGTCTTTACACTGACAATTCCGTCAGCAGCAGTAGCTACATCAATAACTGTGGCGGTGACGGTGCTCTCTATTGCCTTTCCGTCTTCACTGGTAGCCACTGTAGCATATTCAAGAACTGTACCTTTATCGGTGCAGCAGTACTGGGCGGATGCGGCGATAACCGAAAAAGCCACAAACGCAAGTGTAAAAAGTTTTTTCATAAGCAGTTGGTTTATATTGGTTGTTGTTAATTATTATATATGACTAACGCGCCAGAGAAAGGTTTACTGAAATTCCGTACGACGAATTCGATGTCGGATAAGCACTTGTGGTTACAAGCGGCGTATTCACCTGATGATCGAAATAGGCCGAAAGAGTGAGACGCTTGGAAAGGACATAGCTTGCAGTAAAATTGATGTTAAGCGTATTAGTGCCACTTGTGGGTTGTGTATAGCTGTCCTCAATTCGGCGTATAAGAGCCTGATTGTTCTGGAGCGTAAAATCGGCATTGAGGGTCAAGTCATTGCTCACCCCCGCCTGCGATTTTTTAATTTTAAGAAATGTATTGAAATTCACAATCTTATAGCCGGCACCAACAGTAATGCCACGCGATGAGGCCTCGACAAGTTGCCCCGCATCAGAATTCAGCGTAAGAGTTCGCTGATCCTTATATTCGACAGAGAGTTGAAGCTCGTTCTTGAGAGTGACGTTGACACCCAGGAGAGGAGCGAAGCGCTCTGTTATTGCCACTGATGTAATATTAAATGGCGACGTTGGCTGTGGCTGCCCCGTGAGTTCGTCAAGGGTGAAACCAAGATTCCCATGCGCACTAACCCAATTGAGATATGACGAATAATTACCTACGGAATAAGTACACTGATAGGCGTGTGTGAGTGTGAATGTTTTGAATATATTCCGGAGATTACCGAGATTGACAAGACCGTCGTAAGTAATACGCCAGTTTGGAAGTACGGCAGCAAAAGAGGGAAATGCATCAAGGTACTGTGTAGAGGCTGAACGACCGGTATAAGCGGCAAGAAAAGCCGGTATCAGCACATCGGACGACGTACGGCTCACACCTCCATTCGCCGGATTAAATATCTTTCCTGCATGCGGACTCTCTCGCAGGAAACCGGTTGCAGGATAACGAAGGCCCTCATACTGCGCTTCTACACGATCGCGTATAACCGGTATGTTGGAGATGAAATCATCAAATGCCGACGACTGATAACCACTCTTGGCAGAAGTAGAACGCAGAGCAGTTGCGATAGCACAGTGTGTCTTGGTGTAGGAGCCGGAGAGAGAGGTAGGCATATCGGCATACATAAACTGAACCTGCGAGTTTCTACTGTCGGTACGGTTCATCGTCAACTGCACTTTCAGTCCCTTCAGAAGCTCGAGATTAGCTTCAACGCTGAGTTCGTTCGCCCTCGACCATACTGCCGGCGAAGTCTGACCGTCATCAGTGATCAGCCACCCGCGATCAAGAGCTTTATCGACATACGATTCGTCCACAAAACCAAAGGCAAAATCAAGCCCCGGCGCCATTGGTCCGTAATCATTTGTTTGCCCAAAAACATTACCGATATTTGGATTGAACAGAGGCAGACTCATTGTCCGCGTATTCCGATATTTTACCGATATATTTCGCGGCGAGATAAGAAGACGCAGAGCATATTCTCCTATATTCTGCATAAGACTCTTCTCGTCCTTTAGCACTTCTATAACGGTAAATTTAAGATTTGTATTACCCCGCGTCAGCACCTCGAAGCTATTATTGTCCACCATCTTTGTTTTGACAGTGAATGGCTTGCCGTCAGTTGTTGTGGCGGTAATCTTGATATTCTTTGCGCGTAGATTGTGTTTCACCACCAGATTGGTGTCCTCCAGTAGCTTATATGTGCGTTCGAAGCGCTTGGCTTTTTTCGGAGCCGTATTCGTCTTGCGTGTATTGGCAAAACGCTTGGTGACATCGCGAAGAACAGGTATCTTATTATAAAAAGTTTCGAAATTAATGCGCCCGTCAGCAGTCCACGATGATTGATTGGCAATGGTATTGCCAAGTTTCTCGCCCTCAATGGTGGCGCCGCGGTCCCAACGATAAGTCGAATTATAGCTTACATTACCCGTCAAGAAATCAAGGAAGCCGATACGGTTGAATGGCGCTTTATATTGCCCTGTAAAAGTTTGATTATATGCCCATGGAGTACCCATCGAACGCAAGCTCTGCCAGATTGTATCTTTCCAGTCTCTATATCGATCAGGGAAAAGTTTACGGTTTACGGCTCCTACGGTCTCTTCAATACGTGCCGACGTATTGGAATTGAATGAAAGCGACAAACTCTTGGTAAGATTCCATGTAAGCTGGAACTGACGGTCCCACAACCAGCTCTTGCTAACCGACACCGGAAGCTGGAACATC
The DNA here is from genome assembly GCA_910576775.1 of uncultured Muribaculaceae bacterium. Classification (GTDB taxonomy): domain Bacteria; phylum Bacteroidota; class Bacteroidia; order Bacteroidales; family Muribaculaceae; genus CAG-873. The sequence goes on from CAJTJV010000025.1 coordinate 25,526, forward strand.
ACATCCGTCTCAGAGCGTGTCTGCTGCTCGTAGTAGTCGCGGTTCATTGACGTAAGAAACGAAATATTGTTCGGAGCCCATTGCAGTTCCCACTCTTTAAGAAAGCGCGCATTTTTGTTCTTGCTGTTGGCAAGCAATTTGGCAAACGGCCGGAATGGTTTTATGAATGGAGAATAGTTGTAGGCAAAAGAACCCTTATAGTTATTGGTATTCTCATACTCTGTTGTCGGATCATTTTTTGATTGTTTGGAGAACGAGAAATTGATTGTGAAATTTGCCGGATCCCAAGGCATGGGAGTCTTGCTCTGTATATCGAACTTGAGTCCGGAAAGAGAGAAATTCTGAATCGTTGTACGCTCTATGGCATAAGCGCTGATAGAATCGCGCTCCGTCTTGGTCTCGCAGTCATCAAGAGCATCTTTGAGAAGCACATCCTGGTCTAGGGGATTATATTTCGGTGAAGTTTTCTCTTTCGATATTGAATAATAAATAGGTGCACGCAACTTTGCTTTTTCAGGCAGAAAACGTCCCATGTCAGCTTGCACCGCGAAATTATATTGCTCGTAATCGTCAAGATTGCGTTCGTTCAGGCTTTGATCAACCCCACCGAAACCGGAGGTCTCAATGTGCGCACCAAGATTTAGAGTCGCAACATCACTCATGTTAAGTGTGGCATTCGCCTTTGCTGCCCAGCCGCCCGATTCATTGAAATCCGTCACTTTCAGCTCATTTACCCACACCGTACCGGCTTTGGTCGTGGCAGAATTGTTACGCACACCTATAAGAATTACCCGGATATCGCTCAACGAAGGATTTCCAATCACAGCTATGCGGTTACGGTTGTTGTCGGGGTCGCGACCGGTGAAGAGTGTTCCATACCCTACTCCATCTTCCTGCGCACGCTTGGCACGATTGCGCTCCTTCTTCAACTCCACAAGGCTCTGCAAATCGAAATTCACATAGTTATTGCGCGGCCAGACTATCCACCTCTCCGAATCAAGGTAACGGTCGTAATGGCCAAAAGGAGTAAGTTCAAGTGGCACCTCGTACTCGTAGAAATTATTCTTCACATCAGAGCCGAGACGAATAAATACTGAAAGATCTCCGGATTTCAAATCTGTTGTATTATCAATCATTGCCTCAGCGTGAGTCCACATCTGTATGCGCTGATAATTGCGCAAATCAAGCTGAGTGTTACGATATACACCACGGGCATCGCCTGGGTCGAGATCCGACACCTTCATCGACATCGACTGTTCATTTAGCTGCGTAATCTGGCTCTGTCCGGGATCGTTTATACGTGTGACTCCCGGAGGAAGCACATAATTCACGGGCTCTCGATCAGCATTCTCTTCGATATTCACAACAGAAAGATCGAGCTTGCCCTGAGCAGGTGTATCACCGCGGGTATTGAGATTGAAATCATAAGAGCGCCATTCACCACGGACAAGTTCGAGCGTAGCAAAGCGCAGATGTGTAGGTTTCTTAAAACCTGTCATGAACATACGGGCAAATCGGATGGTGGAGAAATCCGTAATGGATCCTACGATTTTCTCGTATTCCTTCAATGGAATTTTGAACTGATACCATTCAACGATAGGGCGCGTGCCGTCACGACCCGAGACGACACTCACTTGCTTGTCTGTAATAAAATTCTGTCCTACAACAAGATCCTCGGGACGTATAGATATCTTATACTGGAAATAACGTTCATATTCGTTAAGAGTGTTGTCCTGATTGATATCTTCTACATCCGGGACAGAACGTGACGATTGATATAGCGGATCGGGAGCATCTTCCGGAGACAATGAGTTGCCTTCCACGCCATTATAACGCTTATAACGCTCAAGAATGCTTAAACGCTGCTCGTCGTAGTCATATCCGCGATAGAAATGGTAATTATCACCGGCCGGGTCGTTGAGAGGAGAAAAGGCATCAGCCTGCATGCGATCTACTGCTTCCGGGGAAAGCCGTCGCTGCAAGGCTTCCACATAATTCTGATAAGTTGGAAATACAAATTCCTGATCAGTATGAATCCCATCGAGACCGACATCCTGCGCAAGTCGCGAGCCGGTATTGTTATCGAATGAATATGTAAGAGAGTTCTGAGTAGACACTCGTCCCCATACTGTTTCCTGCATGTACTGGTCATTTCCGTCATACGGCACACCGTTCTCGTAACTCTTGAGGCCATCTTTAAGGATATCCTCTGAAATCTCGCCGAGATTGAAATAAAGGTCGCCTCCCTCAAGGTTATCGTTTTCCGGATCCAGGAAAGGGTTAAGCAGCCAGAACTGTATATATTCTATATTGCTCTGCTCGAAATTAGTATTGTCCATACGGCGCATGATGCCTCCCCAACGCTTCTCCGGATTCAAAAGATTGCCATCCACATCAATATTATCTGAGTCGAGATTGTAAGGTCCACGTTCTTCGGGGTAGAACGATACATTGAGAGTCTGCACAATCGGCGACTCTCCGTAATTGGTATCACGACCGGGGAAAATCTCCTGAGTTGTGACTTCGCGGACATATGGATTGGTAAGTTGCTTCAAGTCGCTCTTTATATATCCGGGACACATCGAAGAATTACGTTGAGTGAACAACCGATCGATATAATACCAGTTTATAAGAGCTCTGTTCTTACCGTAATCGACATTATTACTCAACGCCGCCTCCGGGAAAAGAGCTCCGGGCGACGGATCATAAGGCGTCGAGGCAAGGAACCACGAATAGGGCGAACGGAGATCGATACCGGTCTGCGTATTCTCGAAATCATCAATATAGCTTGAACCCTTGGTTGAGCCTGATTTCTGTTTATGAGGCATCAGATAGGCATATTCCGCTGTAAGATTCAGACGTGACGGCTGTGTGGCATTGACTGTGGGAATTTTGTTCAGGAGATTGGTGAGCCACATAAATTCACCATTATATGACAAATTGAAACCCATCATGGAATTATTCACAGTCTCGTCCCCTATATTCACTTTTTCAACCAGGGCTTTCTCTCCGAAATGAAGGATTGTCGCGCCGATATTAAGGTTTTTGTTAAGCTGATATTGTAAGTCGAGTCCGAGCAACGTTTTCCTTTGTGTGGAAAACATTGACTGGTTCTCAAGAGTCACACTTATATTCTGCCCTGAATCGATTATACTCTGATTGGTAATTGTGACGATACCCATGGCGTAATCAACAGTATAATCGGAGTTCTCTGTGAGACGGACGCCTCCGGCCATTACCACAACAGAACCACGCGGCACATTCATGGCACCGAGACGAATCTGCGAACCGGCAGACGCCATGTATTCGCCATCTATTATAAATTTGTTCTTGTCGGCATACTGGCGCGCGACGACAAGCGTAGAATCATAAAGTTCCTGATATACATATTTTTCGGCCAGCGCCGGATTGTTTATCTGTTCGGCGAGATGACTGCCGAACGGCTCCACTACAGGAAATATGATTTTGCCTGTCGACGGAATTATGGTGTATCCATCGATAAAATCGAAGAACCCGTCAGGATTACTTTCCTCATTGCTGTCGATACGATCGAGATTCATAACCTGAAGAAGGCTCTTGTTATTAAGGCCGGGGACTGGCAGATAATTTATTTTAGTACCTGTGGTATCTGAGAGATACTTGATATTTAGCTTGAACTTGTTTTTCTGTACCTGATATGCTCCGAGTGAGTAAACGTTTTTCATCATAAGATGCCACATCGGTAGCTTGGGCGATGTGGTTGTGCTCTTTAACATTTTCAGGTATAAAGCGTTGCTCGTATTGGTGATATCACCGGAAAATTCGCCCACCTGGTACACCTGTCCGTTATACGTATATTCGAAAGCTACGGCAAGGACTTCATCAGCAGCAAGTGCAGTCTTGACGGATATATATCCGAGAGTCGAGTTAAGATTATATTCCGAAGAGGAAAGAAGACGCGCGCTTTCCACTTTCTCGAAATCCTTACCTCCTGTAATACCGTACGCAGAAAGAGGTTCAAGCACCTGAGTTACACGGCTTATATCACGGGCATCTGGAAAATCATTCTTAATAATGCTCAACAGGTCGTTCGACGTATTTGACGGATTTACCCGCGCCGGGTCCGGACTCCAATAGTTTGAACCCAGATGTGAATTCTCGCCAAGATCCATGAATGCCACAAAATTACGAGCCTGTTCGAATTTTCCGCTTTTATTGGTAATCCATACCTCAATACGCGTAATCTGGACTCCGGAGGATATATATGGCAATTTCGAGGCAAAACGATCATAATTGTCTCTGAAGAAATGTGCCAGAAAATAATGTCTGTTGGCATCGTACTCGTCCGCGTTTACCGAAAACTCCGTTGTCTGTGCGCCACCCTTGGTATTTACCGTTCGGCTCTCCGAGTTCTGCTGCGATACAAGAGCTGTTGCCGTAAGTTTGCCAAACTGTAGTTTAGCCTTGATACCGAAAAGTGCCGTACTACCCCTGATAAGCGAAGATCCGGTAGTCATCGATACATTACCTGCTTCTATACTTTTCACAATATCGTCCTCTTTGCCTTCATACGCAAGTTTCAGATTTTTGTTGTCGAAATCGAAAGTGGCATCGGTATTGTAAGTCATATTGAATTTCATGCGATCGCCGACACTTGCTGCAATAGTTGCCTGTATTTTCTGTTCAAAATCGAAATATGTCTTGCGACGCGCAGAAAGGGAAAGCGACGGATTATCGGTCTTGTTGCTTTTAATGCCCATGCTTACCTGAACGGAACCCTGGGTTCGCAAAGATACTCCGCCGGGACCGAAAATCTTCTCCAAAGGTCCAAGAGCGAAATTCATGTCGAAGATGTTGAAAGGCTGCTTCTCCTTATCTGTCACAAGCGACATATTGCGTTCGCGATAATAGCGTTGAAGCGACTTCCTCAATTGCCCTGCTTCATATTGCGCCGCCGTAAGCACAAATGGGGTAGAAACCTCCATATTGCCAACATATGTACGTACAACATAGCAGCCTGTAGCAGGATCGAATTCGGCTACGGTCTTGAAATTTGAAGGCGTAGCCAGATCATAGGCAAGCTCTCCCGCCATCAGATCTTCATAGTTGCGCGGGACAGTCGGAGGTACGGGAAATTGCAGACTTGTACTATCGGAAACGGCCGGAGGGTATGCGGCCGGAGGCGGCATATCGGGTACTGATGCCGAAAGCGGAGTTTGCGCAACCACCGATACGGGCCATGCATATGCAAAAAATGCCGCCGCGATAGCGACAGCTACTATAAATTTATGCATAGCGCGTCTTATCATACTTTTCCCAAGAAGAATTCTTCGATAATTCTAACGCGATATTACAGGTTTTATTTTATTAAAACACCCGAAACAACTATCAAAACGATGAATTGCTTCTTTTATCTTGTAAGCCAAGGCCAAAATAAGGCTGTAAGAGCAGCGGCAAGAACCAGTCCGAGAAATACCGACTTTACAATTGTTTTTACAAAACGCGGCACGCCCAAACGGTCGACATACATGGAAAAAGCAAGCAGATAATTACCATTGGCTTCCTCAAGAAGATTCTTTGGAAGCTGAGGCTCCTTCATATCATTATTATTCATAAGATACCATAAATCATTCGATAACTGCAGGCTGAGCATTCAGCACTGGCATCATGACACGTTGAGCTTCAGCAGCAAAACTGTCGGCACATTCTTCAAAACCGGCCATACGTATCTCGCTTTCATGTGCACGGACAGCAAGTATTGCTTTTTCTTGAGCCATCGTACCTTCCGGTAATTCAAGAACTTTCGCAGCTTCAGTCCTGGCAGCCTTCTTGGCTGCATTAATATCAGCCTCCGACGCCCGTTTTTCCCCATCACCGGAGCATGCTACAGCTACTACGGATAACATCACAATTGTTATATGCTCCAAATATCTCATAATAATACAAGAGCAAGTTTTGCGCAAGCTTCGGCATCGTCCATCGCACAGTGATGCTGCAATAATGGTATTCCGAAAAACTCGCATAGAGAATCAAGTGACTTTGATGCGCACATTCCTTTAGGAATCTGCCTGCGCGCCGCCGCAAGGGTACACCGGAATGCGCCGGGCGATTCAAGTCCGTATATGCGACAGGCAGCAGAGATACAAGAGGAATCGAACGGAGCATTATGCGCTACAAGAACCAGACCTTCAAACCATGGCTCCCAATCTGACCATACTTCGCCAAAAGTAGGGGCATTCCAAGTGTCTTCATCAGTAATTCCATGCACCATAGTGCAATACCGGTTATAATAATTCGGCTCCGGGTTCACCAAAGTATATCGTCTGTCAACGATAATCCTCCCTCGGACTTTCACTGCACCTATTGCACATATACTTGTGCGCTCGTAATTGGCGGTTTCAACGTCGATAGCTACAAAATCCTCCATTTCACGACACAATTTGGGCAGCCTTGTCTGCAATCTGCTCCATAAGCCAGCGAGGGGTTGATGTGGCTCCACAGATTCCGATAGAACATGCATCACTAATCCAATCCGCCTGCAATTCTTCAGGGGTTCCAAGGAGATACGTGCGAGGATTTTCGGCACGGCAATGGTTGAAAAGCACTTTTCCATTACTGCTCTTGGCACCCGCCACAAAAAGTATCACATCCTTGCCTCTAACAAAAGTGCGCAGATGCCCAACCCTGTTTGCCACCTGCCGACATATTGTATCAAAATACTCGAATCTCGCATCTGGAGAAATACGCTTCTGTAGGATTTCAATTATGGCACGGAATCCTTCGAGCGATTTTGTTGTCTGCGAGTACAAGGCGATATCACGATTATAATCTATCTTGTCAAGATCGCCCGGATCTTCAACGACAATTGCCTTTCCGGCGGTCTGTCCGACGAGACCATTGACTTCCGCATGCCCTATTTTCCCATATATCACAATCTGACATGAATCGCCATGACTGTCATATTGTGCTTTTATGCGCTGTTGAAGTCTAAGCACCACCGGGCAGGTCGCATCAATGATTTCGATACCGTTGTCACGGGCTATTCGATATGTCTCCGGGGGCTCGCCATGGGCGCGCAACAGCACTTTGGCATTACGTAGTCCTGATAGGTCTCCATGCGTTATTGTAACAAGACCTTTGTCACGCAGACGTTCTACCTCGGCGGAATTATGCACAATGTCGCCAAGGCAATAAAGACAGTCGCTCCCGACAAGCTCTTCTTCCGCCTTACGAATTGCCGTAACAACCCCGAAGCAAAATCCCGACTCCTTATCTATCTCAATATCAACCAAACTGCAGTACTTTGTTAAACTGTTTCAACAACCACGCATCCTGCTCTTCCAGACTCATCAGACTATTATCAAGCGATATGGCATCCTCTGCGCGGCGAAGAGGACTTTCGTCTCTGGTAGTATCGATATGGTCGCGGTGAACAACATTAGAAAGGACATCTTCATAACTTACCTGAGAGCCTTTTTCCACGAGTTCTTTGAAACGGCGCATAGCTCGCGTCTCCGGAGAAGCGTCTACAAAAATTTTAAGCTCGGCATCAGGGAAGACAACTGTGCCGATGTCTCGTCCGTCCATTACAATGCCTTTACGTTCTCCCATCTTTTTCTGCATTGCCACAAGAGCTCTACGCACCTCTGCAATGGCAGCAACAGGAGATACAGCATTCGACACCCGTAGACGGCGTATCTCAGTCTCCACATCAACTCCATTTAACAAGGTATGCTGCGTCCCGTCCGGCTGCACGGCAAAATCTATGCTGATTTCAGGAAGCGCAGATACTATAGCAGCTTTATCCGGCTCTCCGTCAGTCGAAATCAGACCATTATCGAGCGCATAAAGTGTAACAGCCCTATACATCGCTCCGGAATCTATATAACGATAACCGACAGCTGCTGCGAGCCGTCGGGCCATGGTACTCTTGCCGGATGATGAATATCCGTCAACCGCTATAGTAATTAATCTTGTATTTTTATTCATTTCAATGAATTAAATCCTTAAAATTGCACGATAGGTTTAACATGAAGGTAGTCCCGCCTGTATGTGGTTGCGCAAATGCTATGCCGATTCCAAAATTCTTCACTTTCAAACCCGCGCCAAGCGAGAATCCTGACAACATATTTCGGGAATAAGTGCTCATATCAGTCCGTATTTTGTAATTATAACCGAGAGAGATATAATAATTCGGACTTGAAATCAAATCTACACCAAATATAAGATGTCTGAAGAGATTACTCATAAAGGCATCTTTTATTTCCGGTTCAGAGCCTGATGTTCCGTCACCTGTTTCTGTAAAAGGAAGATGCCAACGCGTAAGATTCCATGCTGTAATGGAAAAACGTATGGGAAAATTTCCGAAACTCTGCGACCAACCAAGACGAACGTCAAACGGCAACCTATTATAAGCGTCATTAAACCGTTTGACCTGGCCGCCAAGATTTGCAAGTACCACAGAAAGTGAAAGATCGCGTTCCGGATCATAATAGTTGATGCCGAGATCTGTGGAAATCGCGAATGCACTATATTCGGCATACGAGCTGTAGAGTCCGCTCAGGGAGATACCTCCGCGCAGACGATCGGTTATATCATGAGAATAAGTAGCGCCAAAAGATATGTCTTTCGGTGAAAACGTACCTAAAATTGAGCCGTTGGCATCTGTTTCTTTCATTGAACCATATCCGAAATAACGGAGATGTGCCGCCCAGGCCCCATGCTCCCCCGCGGCCTGCCCGAAACGTGCACCGGCAAAATTCGAGCCTCCGAGATAGTGCATGTAGTTCAGCGCGAGCATTCCCCCCATCTCACTTCCGAGAAGAGCCGGATTCTGTTCTGTTACCGTTATATCGTCATCGACAAGACTGACATTAACCCCGCCAAGGCCATATATTTTGGCAGAAGATGTGACATTCAGGAAATTATATGCGGCATCAGATTTTTGCCCGACAAGCTGAACAGCACCTGTCAGGACAAACAGAAGGAATGTAAGAGTAAGTTTATTTCTAATATTCATCGTGGCTTTTAAGCCCTAAATTATAATGCAAAATTAATCAGATATAATCATAACGCCAAATTTGGAATACTATTGTATGACTCACTATCTTTGGCCGGACAAGGAGGAAGTCTTGTGGAATAGTTTTAAAGAATTTTCAGACATCATTGCCGGTGTTACGTTTCTGCCTTTAGCGATTATTTCGTAATTTTGCCGACATGCCGAAGGACATTCAGATCCTCCGGCTCACGATAAAAAGATATGTATAGAAAAGGGAAACTTTATTTCAGATATGGCACAATGGGGTCGGCAAAAACTGCCCTGCTGCTGACAACAGCCTATAATTTTGAGGAAAGGCATATGGACTACCTGTGCCTGAAACCGGTTATTGATACTCGTGAATCAAAAAACGTAATCCGTTCCCGTATAGGCATCGAACGGGAGTGCCGTTGGATCTACAATAACACCAATCTCTATAATCTTGCCCGTGATTTATATCGTCACGGACGATTCGTCGAATGGTATCTTATTGATGAAGCCCAGTTCCTTACAGAGAGCCAGGTAGACCAACTCGCTCGCGTTGTTGACGAAATGGGAAGCAATGTAATATGCTATGGCCTGCGTACCGATTTCCAAACACATCTTTTTGAAGGCTCGCGCCGCCTTTTCGAAATTGCAGACACCATTGACGAAATAAAATCTACCTGCAACTGCGGCCACAAGACAATTGTCAACGCCCGTATTGACGCCAACGGCAATTTCGTCGAGGAAGGTGCCCAGGTAGAAATAGGTGGCAACGACCGCTACGTAGCAGTATGTCGCAAATGTTGGCGAGACAAACGAATCGAACAAAGCCGTCGAGCCGCCCTTCCCCTTGAGTTCAAAGATGACGATGATTACCCAACGGAAACAGAACCCGAAATATGATACTATGCACTATCCCGGACGCCCATCGTTATAGCGGACTTTCACATGCGATGGCAATCGCATTGGAATGGCTCCAAAACTATAATGCCGCTGAATTTGTTAAAGGTGTATCTGTCATAGGACAATGCGGCGACAATGGTATTATTGTAAAGAGCGAAGAGCCTGCTCTACTCCCGCGTGAGAAAGCTCGGCTTGAAGCCCATAGACGATATATAGATATCCATGTTCCATTGAAAGGCACTGAAATCATGGGATGGACTCCGGTTTCCGCAACAAAGCACAGGAATGGAGAATACGATAATGACAACGACATTACATTCTTCGGTGACAGCGCCCACAGCCTGCTGCATGTAAAGGTCGGACAGATTGCGATTTTCTTCCCTGAAGATGCGCATGCCCCAAACATAGGCTTGGGCAACCATCGAAAACTCTGTATCAAAGTGCCGGTTGGATAGATACTGACACCGGCATACCTAACAACATTATTTATAACATTATGCGCCGGTTTCTGCTCGCCATATTAGCAATCTCAATATTCACTGTATTTATTGCGGTTCCATTATCGGATACGCGGCCAAATGTCGTGGCCGAAAAACATACGCGGCTTAAAGCTGAAAAGCTGCATTACAAGGTAATGTTTCGATGGGGTCTGATAAACAAAAAGGCAGGAGAAGCCACTTTGTCGCTAAACCATGGGGCGGACACTTACGAAGCACAGTTAACTGCACGTTCAGAACCTTGGGCTGACCGTATCTATCGGGTGCGCGATACCCTTAACGGACGAATGACATACGCTGATTTCGCCCCTCTGTTCTATGAAAAGATTGCAAACGAATCCAGCGACCGCAAGCACGATGTTGTGAACTACGATTACAGCCATCCTGGCAAAACGATTGCAAATTGCACAAGAAAAGTGTGGAAAAAAGGAGTAAAAAAGGTAGATGAAATACGAAAAATGGAAAGCGACCGCCTGGCACTGGATATGCTCACATCGTTCTATTTCATGCGTACTCTACCCTTTGAAAACTGGACTAAAGGGCATGTCGAAATTGCAGATATTTTTTCCGGCAAACAAAAAGAAATGCTATCTATTGTATATCAGGGAAAACAAGATATCGAATTGGATGGACAATCACATTCAACTTACCATATAACATTCAAATTCACCTCAAAAGGAGGTGCCAAAACATCCGATGACATGGAAGCATGGATTGCTGCCGGCAGTAGCCGTATACCTCTGAAACTGGAAGGAAAACTGCCGGTTGGCAAAGTTCATTGTATTTATGTTAAAGACTGAACTGATATGGCGGACAATTACCTTGAAAAGAAGATGGAGGAACACCGCAACGGAACACAGCGGCGCACGCAACGTCTCACGCCAGCCGGACATAGGCCCGGCTTCGCCACTTTGCCATATAATGTAAAAACTGCATTCATAAATGCAGATAGTGCAGGTATTCTAACGAAATCTATAGCACGTGCTATAAGAGAGACCGGCTGCCGTGTGGCTATCTCGTGCCCCGACAACGGCGCTGCATTGGCCCAGAATCTTTCTTGTGCGTACGTGTCACCCGGAGAAAATGCACTTTCCTCAATATCCGACAGATGGGGCGAGATTGAGCTGATAATATTCATCACCGGCAACACTGTCACAATGACACTCGGCAGAGGTACAAGTACCATTACAAAGTCTGATGAAAACGACATAGAATCATTCGCACGACGTTCAGCCGAATTATGCGTCTATCTATCACTACCGGATTCCAATGGCCGTGTTTTCGGCGAATTTATCATCTGAAATCCGATGCAAAGACATCGAAATGAAGACCGGACTTTGCAAAAACATTATTCAAGAGTCCTTCTTCAATAATCTTTTCTTTCTGCTCAAGGACAGCAGTATGCATATCAGCATCTACCACCAGCAGCATGTCGGCCTGAGACACTGCCGGGGCAATATCGTGTGTCGACAGAATAATAGTATTGCCTCTGTCTGCAAGATTGCGGAGCAGACGCATAATTTCAATGCGGGCAGCCACATCAAGAAAAGCTGTGGGTTCATCTAAGATTATAAGCGGCGTCTGCTGAGCCAGAGCGCGGGCAACCATTACTTTTTGACGTTCACCATCACTGAGATTGGCAAGATATCTGCCTTTAAAACCTCCGACACCGACAGCCTCTATCGACTCATCCACAATCCTCTTGTCATCGGCCGACATCGTACCCGACCATCCGGTAAAAGCATACCTGCCTATTGCAACAGTTTCCTCAACTGTCAGCCCTCCACCACCTTCCCGAACTGTAGAAACTATTGCGCGTGCCTTTGCCAGCTGTGATTTGGTATATCCCGCCAAAGGTTTGCCATCAAGTACAATCGTTCCGGAAAGTGGCCTTTGTTGTCCTGCAAGAGTACGCAACAGCGTTGACTTTCCACTGCCATTTGCTCCGATAAGAACTGTCATAGACCCTAACGGAAAATCAAAATCCATCTCCGCAAGTACCGTCTTTTTAAAATAACCCACCGACAATCCGCGACAACTCAAAATAACAGATGACTCTTTCATAACCTAATTGAAATAAAGAATTTTACGACGGTTAAGAATAACATACAGAATCACCGGCACCCCTAAAACAGGGGTTATAGCATTCACCGGAAGCATACCTCCATAGGAAAATGTCGGTGCCACCGAAATCATCTGACAAACAAGCCCGGTAAGCGCACCTACAAGCATATTCGCCGGCATAAGCCTGAGATGATTGGATGTCCCGGTGAGCATTCTTGATACATGAGGTACTATCAGCCCTATAAATCCTATAGGACCACAATATGCTGTGACAAGAGCGGTAAGGGCCCCTGCAACGAGAAGTATACCACTACGAGCTTTCTTTACCGACATTCCCGCACTTTCGGCGTATGCGGTTCCAAACAGAAGAACATTCAGACTTTTGGCATATAATAAGGAGACAAACAATAAAATGAGACAGAATAAGGCAAATAGTGGCAATGAATCAGAATCGACATTATTGAATGTGCCGAGCCCCCAAAGTACGAAACTGTGCACTGATTCAGAGACGGAAAAATAGTTCAGAATGGATATTGCCGACGAAGAAAGATAACCTATCAGAATTCCTATTATCAGCAAAGCGTCGGAACTACGGACAACCGACGAAAAGAAAAGCAGAATAAATAACACAGCAGACGCTCCTATGAAAGCACCGCCTATAATTGCAAATCGGCCCAATGCTCCGGCAATTCCCCCGAACAGCATCATCACGAGCGCAACCCCAAGACTCGAGCCGGTTGAAATACCCATTATCGACGGGCCGGCGAGAGGATTGCTGAAACTCGTCTGCATCATTAGACCCGCACTCGAAAGCGCAGCCCCGGCAAGAATAGAGGTTATCAAAGCCGGAAGGCGAGTCTCACAAACAATAAAATGCTCAAGAGAGTCCTTGGGCATAAAAAATGACTGCCACACATCCCCTATTAGTAAAGAGACGCTACCAAGCAGCAGACCAAGCGGCAGCAATAATATTATTACTGCTGAAACTATCAGACAGACCTTGAGACTCTTATTCATTTCCGGAAATACCGAGTCTTATAGTCCGGCAGAACATCGGGATGAAAAATTGAGATATAATCGGCAAGAACATATTCCGGGTGGAAGGATGTCTCGCTGAATATATTTCTGGATTCAGTATCACAACTATATATATTGCGTCCTTTCACTGCTTTGAAGGCAGAATAGCGAGGATTGAGTTTCATGAGAGACTCCGGCGTTGTTTCATATCCGTATGAGCGGACAAGCCAAAGATCGGCATCCAGAGCTTTTGAAGCAACCTCTTCCAGAGATAGAGCTATAGAACCTTGTCCGGCTGTCTCAGACCATGGATAATCTGCTCCTGCATCGGCATAAAGACGGGCAGCATAACTCTGTCCGGAAGGAACATACCACACGCCGGATGTCTCAGTCTCGACAAGTATCTTTGGCTTCGGCGATAAAGACGAACCGACTTTATAAACAAGGGCGGAATAGTCCTCAATAACATTGTCAAGAATCTTCCGCGCCTCGGCACCTTTTCCAAACAGCTCTCCATAGAACAATACCCATTCCGCACGACCGATCGGGGTATTTTCCATATAGTCGACACACTCTATAGGAACAACACCGGAAGGGAGCTTAGGCGCCGAAACACCGGCCATCGGCGAACGTAGAATCACCTCAGATTCTGATGCTGCAATCAATTCATTCGACGGATTGTTGCTGTTCCCGAGATTTAAAATACGCTTTGTATTCAACAACGCCTGAACAGTATCATTTTTAGGAAAATACCCTGCATCTGCAACTGCCGCCAGAGCTTCTATAACACCAAGTTCCTCCATCAATCCCGTATGTACAGAAGAAAATACCGCGGCGTGCTCTACCGGCACCCTAACAACGGAAACACCAACCGGCAGATTATCAGGTACCACGGAATCGCGGGAAACAAATGCATAACGCACAAGAATCTTGTCTTTATCCCACGGATTTGTAATTTCCGTATATATAACCCCATCCGGAGTCCGAGTCATATTTAGATAAGCGGCATGGTTCGTAATGGTATCATTGCAGTTTTCATCTTCATCAATGTCCGAGCCTTGCGAACATGACGAAACTAATACGCATATAAGTATTACAATCGATAAAAATCCAGTTTTCATCCTTAAGCCAGCTATAATCAATCTTTTACAAAGCCAATCCAGCTATCGATTTGATGTTTCCATAAGTTTTGTCGATACAAAAATAATAAATAAATAGTAAACCACATAGTTGCAAAATGATAGAAATTGATTAATTTTGACAAGAATTAATTCCAACCTTAATATTTAATGAAAACCAAAACCATTAATTTATTTGCCTCCACTCTACTGATAGCATCAGTGAGCATGCCCGCGATTGGCGGCACGACATGGACATTGGACAAATCGACATTCCAAGTTGACACTCTTTATCATGCGGCTACCGGCCCGGGCATCACACAGACATCCTTGATGCTAAGCGGAGCAGCCAAGGAAAGAATCTTTTATACCACAATCGACCTCAGTAACCAATATGCCGACATGAAGGTTACCACTGCAAACGACAACGCATCAGGCTATGCCACCCTGTCGTCGGTATGCAAGCGTAAAACAGTACCCGGAAAAAAATACATTACCGGTGTCAACGCCGATTTTTTCTCCGGCAGTCAGGCCCTTGGCTCAGCTGTAGTAGACGGTCGTCCGGTACTTTCATCCTCAAGCTCCCGTCCGTCCTGGTATATCACCGATCAACGCAAAATGGGTATCGGTTATGTGCAGTTCAAAGGTACCGCCACATGTAATGGTAATAGTCACGCAATGGCGGCCATCAATGGCGGTCGCGGCAGCAATGCCCTCGTTCTGTTCACCGATGCTTATGGTTCAAGTTATAAAACCAACGGCCTCGGACTTGAAGTGGCTGTAAAGCCCATTGAAGGCGCACCTGCATTTGTAGGTCATCTCAAAGTAGAAGTTTTAGCTCAACCCTCTGTCAACACAATAGCGTTGAAATCCGACCAATGGGCTCTTTCCGGCAACCAAGGGACTCCGGAGAGTTTTCTTAAAAATCTGAAACCCGGCGATATAGTAGATCTTTCATTCGATACGGCGCTTCCCGTTGCAGGTAATATCCGCGACCTCGCCGGCGGCTATCCAGTGATGATACGTAACAACAAATTGCAGACAATTACTCCGTCCGGAGGTTACGAACACGTTGTCGAAAATCATCCACGTACCTGCATCGGCTATAACTCCGACCGTACCAAGGCCATAATACTTGTATGCGACGGACGCAGTTCCATTTCTTCCGGCATGACTGTATCAATGCTTGCCCACGTTATGAAACAGCTCGGTTGCTCCGACGCTCTCAACTATGACGGCGGCGGCTCGACAGAGATGTATTCATATGATTTTGGCATCATCAACCGCCCGTCTGACGGTAGTGAGCGCGCCGTTCCTGATGCAGTGTGGGCAGTAAGTATCGCCCCTGCCGACGACACACCTGTAAAAATCGCATTCGAAGCACATTCCACAGTCTCAGCACCCCGTTATGGCTGTCTGACACCAAGAATCTATGCCTATAACCAATACGGCGACCTTATTGACACAAATTTTCAGGACTATACACTGAGCTGTGATAATTCATTTGGAGAAATAAGCGCCGACGGAAAAAGCGTCACACTTACAGGAGAAGGTTGTCATGCTCTTACCGCAACTTTCGGTTCAAGTACCGTCAGCATACCCGTTGAGGTGAGCGGTGCAATCGAAGGTAAAATACTTGTAAGCAAAACAGTAATTGATAACATCCATCCTTTCATAGTACCATGCGGAGCTGAAATAAACGGAGAGATAATACCGGTCGACGGTGCCCTTCTGTCATGGAGCAGTAGCGCACCATCAGTTGCCTCTGTCGATGAAAACGGTATCGTACATGGCATTTCCAACGGCGAGGCAGTAATTACCGGCAAGAACGGCGACTATAGCGGAAGCATCACAATAACTGTAGAGTCTGTAACAAAAGCATCTGAAGAGCTGGATCTGACAGCTACAAACTGGACTCTGTCAAAAAGCGGCATGAACAGCGCCTCTCATTCGAACGATAACGGCAATCTCAAAATAAATTATAATATAAAGACCGCACGCTCTGCCAATTTCACTCTAAAAAACGAGCAGAAACTCTATTCCCGTCCCGATCGCATATGCATGGAATTCTCGGCAGGAGAAAAGGCTGTAAAATCCATTGTGGTTTCTTTCAAGGATAATAATGGCAACACTTACAGCGAAGAAATCGCTTATGAAGCATCCAAGAGCAACGAAACCGCTGAAATAGATATTCTTTCATCAATAAAGAACCAGGCAAAAGTTCCGGCAAGAATCGCAAACGCAAATCCTGACATTGAAACGATCTATCCCTTGAGCCTCGTCTCAATCCGCTTTAATATAAACGGCACAGCAAACTCCGGAGGTACAGTAAGAATCAAATCTCTCAAAACAGTTTATGATGATTTCAACAACAGCGGTATCAAAGATATTCTCACTGAAATTAATCCGGATGAACCGATTGAGTATTATAATCTTCAAGGCATGAAAGTCAATCCTGACAACCTCTCTGGCGGCATTTATATATTACGCCAAGGTGGCAGGTCTGGAAAGGTGTTAATCCGATAATACAATTAAACTCTTCGATAATAAGCGGGTGCATTAGAGCGCCCGCTTTTTTAGATGCTAAATTATATCTATGACAAAACTTTTTTCCTAAAAATTTTGCCGGAATATAAAAAGTGCGTAACTTTGCATCGCAAAAGAAAAAGCGACCAACGCGAAAATAGCTCAGTTGGTAGAGCACGACCTTGCCAAGGTCGGGGTCGCGGGTTCGAGTC
>CAJTJV010000026.1 GCA_910576775.1 uncultured Muribaculaceae bacterium
GCGTGTATCGCCTGGCAGAAGTTTATAAACTCGTCGTAGTCGTCGAAAGTGGAGAGGTCTATCCACAGGCCGCAGAGCGAGCCGTCGTTGTACTTGCCGTAAGTGCCGACATACACGGAGGGTTCACCGTCGCAGTCGCTTTTGTGTTCGGCGATAGCATCTTCGAGTTCGGGCACTGTGAAGTCCAGTTCGTGGAGTCGGTTAACGACTCTTGGAGTGATGTTGAGTTCTCCGAATTGTAAACGCATCTTGATTGAATTTTGAGGGTTTGACATGATGATTGTTTTTGAAGTTTTACACTGCCCCCAAAGTGCCTCCTGGCGGATAATGAGGCAAGGGTCGGAGGAATTTTACTACCCGTAGGCGTGGAGAAAATTCAGCCGATGTATTTACCCTTGACGTTCCGCAGGGAGTTAATAACTTTGCGGCGTAAAACTCAACCAATCATCGTGTCCTCAAAATGCCAAGATGCGGTTACAGGAGAGCTTGACTCACGCAGAGCGGTATGCCGCAACGAACCTGCCGGACTTCGTGCCCGACCGAAGATGCCGCCGACGGAAAGCGCACGGTGATCCCGGATAGTCGGCACTGACGGAAAAGCAAGTACACCGGCGGCGGTGCCGTCGTGGATAGCCCCGTAACGTCGGCAACTGCGACACCGAATTGCAAGGCGATGCCACCGGCGAGGCAGCCCTACCGCAAGCTGCACGGCACTGCGATTGCTCCGCCGCATAGCTATGTACTCCGGGGTTCGTACCCGAGGCAGACCGGCCAACCGCAGAATAGAGAAACACACCGCCCGGGCAGTCACCGCTGAAAATGAGTTGCACGATGTTCCGGCGACCGCGCAGCGGCCAACTGCGGAGTATGGGCCAGGCACCCGGCGCATCATCGTGGATTGCTACTCCGAACAACAGGCAATTTCGCCGCTTCGCCAATGAAGCCGTGCTGTTCACCACGACAACCTATGCAAGGCGCACCCGTTTTCCGTCGGGGCTGACCCCTCCCTCTCTCCCTCGGGTTGCTCCGCAAGGGGCGGCTCTTTGTACCGCTGAAAAAACAAAATCCGCCTACGCCTCACGCGCAAGCGGATTTCTCTAACTTCAAAATCTGAATATGACCTGCGGCCTCGCGGTCGCAATTAGCCTGTGGTTGGGATTGGGAATATCTTTGTCATTCAGCCGAGATATGACACTCGACAAGTGATTTGAGGGCGACGTGGGAGATTTCATAGAAAAATCCCGCGCCGTCGCCGTCGGGCAGACCGCATCGGTGCTCCACCTTTACCTTTGGGAAAGGCGGCTCTTTCGAGCCGATGAGCCAGCACCTGCCGTTGACATCGGTAACGGCAAAACCGAGTTTGAGGTGGATAGGGAGCAGTTCGTGTGTAAGGAATTTCAAGGTGGCGGTGTCTTGGAAAGAGCCGCCCTCTCTCTCGGTCACGCAACTGCACTGCGCATCATCGAAAACCCCGACAGCCGAAAGTGCTGTCAACACCGGCACCGGCATACGGCAGATGCCGTGCAGGTCGACCCTGCGCGGCAGGTGGCGGCAGTCAAGCCAATGTATGGCCTTGACGCCGGGAAGTATTTGTCGGGAGGTTTTCATACTGAATTATGCTGTGGGGCGGACAAAACGGACACTTCCGTTTTTATGCCCCTGAAATCGGGATTATTTTTGTGAACTTTTCTTGCGTCGGTCGATGCGCCGGTATATGTCGCGCTTGCGTTGGTAGCGTTTGGCAATGGCGTTCCAGTTCTTCTCGGTCAGCTCAATGCCGTGCTTCTCCATAAAGGCATAAATGAGGTGATCCTGCCTTTGGAACACCGATGCGAAACGGTGGAGCGACTGCCACATCGAAATGTCGAAGCGGTTGCGTATGCAAGCGACGAGGGCATCACGCGCTTTCGGGGGCAGGTAGTAATAGCTCCGTGTGTCCTTGTTGCGGAAATTCGGCAGCTCGATAGCGAGCTTGCCGTCGCCCCCGAAGTCCGGCACATAGTCCGGCGGCGGTGTCTGCAAGAATTGTTCGAGCAGCCCCGACTCAATCGACCCACGGGTAAGCCGTACCGGGTCGGTGCCGCCCTGTTCGTGACGGAACCATTGCGCGAGATAGTCTTCGAGTTCGATGTAAAGGAGCATAGAGAAATGGCGTATTTATATATGCAAAGTTACTCAAATTCAAGCAAGTAGACAACGATTTGACGCTTGCTTAAAGAGTGACAATCAGGGATTTGGAGTGATAAAGCGGTACTTAGGAGGCGAGCCATGGCGAGCCATTCGGCCTGTAAGGGCAACAAATGGAAATGGAGAGGGCATATCCCCCCGGGGGTGACAGCGTTGACACTGTTGACACAGCGGCGAGCCGCAAGGAAACAGGCTGTAAAGGCCGCTTATATACAAATACTTATCTCTTTTTGAAATAAAAAAGAGTAATGAATATAAGTGGCAAGGAAGTGTCAACCGTTGGCTATGAAAATCTGCGAATTTTCGGAAATGGCTACCGTTGTCAACGATTGTCAACCGTGCGGTTATGGATTAAGACGTTGATTAACAAGGAGTGCTATGCCGTCAACGCTGTCAATCCGTGAACGCCGCCTTTTGCAGTCAACTGCAAAAAAGGAGAAAAAATTAAAGGCCAACATCGTTGTTGACCTTTATAAGCCGGGATAATGTTGCCGCCGCATCAAAATGGAGCATCTTCATCGCCGGTGGAGCTGAAAAGCGATTGAGGCTTCGGCGGAGCCGGAGCAACAACAGCCACAGCGGCTGCGTCCTCGTCGATTTCCTCCGTTTCGGTCATCACCTCGGTTTCGAGAGTCAGGCCGAACTCCTGTTTAAGTATCGAATAATCGAAGCACAGCGCTTTCGGGCGGTTGACTTTCTGCTTGCGCACCTGCTGGCCGTTGACCGACTCGAAAGTGTAGTCGGGCGTTCCCTGCGGAGTGAGCAGCACGAAGCGGTCTTGTTTGAGGCCCAGGAACGCCGGGTGCGATTTGAGATAGGATAAAGTGGTGGACCAGTTGGAGCGGTTGGCCGTAAGGTTCGCTCCACGTCCGCCGCTGAAAAGAGCCGACACCGCCGGGGCGTTGAGATAAAGGATTGGCTTCGCCTCGGCGAAGATCATATCCTCGTCCATAGAGATAGCGCGGAAGCGCTGTTGATACTTGATGCGGTAATGCGCTTTCTCGACGCACCGCCCCGAAGTCTGCAAGCCTTGCAGGTCGTTCCAGAAATTGGCGACCTCCGACGACTCCCTGGCATATTCGTTTTGGTTGCGCATACCGTCGATAGCGCAGTCGAACAGGTCTGCATAGCTGAAAGGCAGCTCGATAGCTGTTTCGAGGGCCCGGAAAGTGGCGAGCGGTATCACCCAGTTGCCGAAGATGCGGTCGTGCAGCTGCTCGTCCTTGACACGGGCTGCAAGCTCGCTTTTTGTTAGCGAGTATGCCTGTGGGAAATTCTTCTCGAACAGCGGACGCTGCGAGAGGATTTCGACGGCAAGGTGCGTCAGCCCCATATTGCAGAGCGCGACAAGTTCCTCGTACTTCTTGCGTTCCTCCTGTGTGAACGATGTTTTGGTGAAAGCGAGGAATATCAGTCGCGTAAAGAGCGCCATGTCCTGTGTGGGCTTGTCCTGGCCGCACAGCGCAAGGCCGGTCGATACAATGGTCTGCGCCGCCATTCCGTCGGTGTTGGTGTTCTTCTTGGTCTGACCGCCGCCACCCCATACACCTTTGAGGTAAGCTATCTTGCGCACGTCGAGGTCGTTCTTGTATTCATCGAATACAACGAGCGTGTTCACCGCTTGCGAAACGCGGTCGTTCATCGCCGGAATTGAGGTTACGCCGAGGTTCGGAGGGTCGATGCCGTGGACGAAAAAAGATTGGAGGCAGGTGGCGAGCGTTGTCTTGCCCGTGCCTTTCTCGCCGAAAAGGTTTAGAATTGGGAAATGGCGTGTGCGCCGGAAGATGATGTCACGGAACAGGCACGAGAAAAGGTAGCATAAGGCTACCCGTGCGTTGTCACCGAACACGTCCGTAAGTTTTGATGCGAAGTCGGCGAGCCTCACTCCCGATGTGTTCTCGTGTACCATAAGCCGCTCGAACTGGTATATCTCGGGATTGTTGCGGTACATCTTTGATGTGGCCGGAATATAGTATGTATGGCCGTTGCAGTCGCGTATGATGCCGAGGTCGTCGACACGGCGGAAGTGGCCGTCGAGCAGTATGCCGTTGCCAAAGGCGAAAAACTCCCCGGCATTATCCCAGCCCAACTTGCGGATACGCTCGGCGGAGTCGGTCTTGGCATAGGTGTATTCCTTTACGTTGTTGAGCTTGTCGATCTTGGCTCGCCACACGAAGTTGCCGAGCGAGCCTACACGTTGCTGAAACGTCGAGAGCGAGCACAGCTCGGCCTCGGTCAGCTCGATAATGCGCGACTGCCCGAATTTGTTCTTCATCTGGAAGATACGGGTGCCGTTCCTTTCGTCCTGAATATGGTAAAGCGGTTCGAGTATGAAATTGGAGAGTCGGGTCGGCTCGTCGTCGCCGTCGAAAGTGAAATAGCAATTATCGCGTATAGTAAGGTTGAATTGGCGCAGAAGCTCGATGTCGCGCTCCCGTTCATTCTTCGGCGATGCAGCGGCTTTCTGCCGCGCCTCCCCTTTGGAACGGGTCAGTGCGTCGCGCCACAGCTTCACCTTGCCGTGTATCTTGGCAAGCTGCTCGATGCAGGTATCGAGCACGAGCGCGTCCTTGACGTGGCGCAGAAGCTCCGCTATCTCGGCCACGCACTTGCGCTGCTCCACGAGGGAGTCGGCGGTGGCGAAGCGTTTCTCCGCGAGCCACACGACAAAAGGCTTTTCCTCAATAGAAGAATAGATCTCTTTGGAGAGAATATAGCTGTCGGCGTCCTGTTTGCCGACGGAGGCTATCTTCCTACGCCGCTCAAAGTCGCTTATGCCGTCGGCTTCGAGGGCTTCGATTTCAAAATCGAACAGCGGCACATACACGTCGCGGAAGTCGGCAGGTAGCTGCCTTACCGTGACATCGAAGCCGAGCTGCACGGCACGTTTGCCGTTATCCATTACGGCTACGAAGCCGGGGCCGTAAGCCTCACCCTCTTTCGGAGGGTCGGAGTCCGGGATAAAGCATAGCGACCGGGTATGCTTTTTCAGTTGCTCGAATTGCCTGTCGCTCCACGCCGTTCCGAGGGTTGCCACGGTGTTCAAAATCCCGACCGACTGCAAGCGCAGCACGTCGGGCGCACCCTCCACGATGTTGAACAGCCCGGCCTCGCGGCAACGGCTCGCCCTGTCGAGTCCGAACACGGTATCGCTCTTTGTGAAAATGTCCGAGTTTATGGAGTTCATATACTTGGCGGTCTTCTTGCTATTGCCAAAGTACCGCCCGGTGAACGCCACGACTCGCCCGATGCGGTCGCGTATGGGTATCATCACTCGCTCGCGGAACATCGCATAGGCTCTGCCGTCCTCCGAGCGCCGCAGCAGCCCCGACTGGAAAAGCAGATCCTCGGGCAAGGCTCTGCTTTTGCAGTAGTCGATAAATGCGCGGCTGTCCTTCGGGGCATAGCCTATGCCGGAGGTGTCGCAAAATTCCTCGTTCCACCTGCTGTAAGTATAATCCCTGGCCGCTCTCGCCTCGTCGTCCATTTGCAGACGGAGCTGTGAGGTGAAGAATTGATGCGCCGCCGACAACACGGCAAAAAGAGCCTCGCGCTTTTTGGCGGCTTGCAGCTGTTCCTCGTTCTGCTCCGTCCGGGTGTATTCTATGGTGATGTTGTGGCTACGGGCCAAAAACTCGACCGCCCCGTAGAAGTCCAGCCCCTCTTTCTCCATTGTGAACTGTATGCCGTCGCCGCCCTTGCGGCAGCTGTGGCAGTAGCAAAGGTTCTTTGCCGGAGATACGGAGAAAGAGGCTGTTCTTTCGGAATGGAACGGGCACAGCCCGAAAAACTCCGAGCCGTGGCGCCGGAGTTCCGTGTAAGGCTTGACAACATCTGCGATGTCAAGCTCCCTGACACGTTGTACGGTAGTTTCGCTAATCATAATCTGCTCGCTTTATCCCAGCAGTCGATTATCGCCCTGCCGGTGTATTTGAGGCGCGCCCGGTTGCCGGGATTGACAGGTTCAATCAGGCCGAGGGAGCGCATTTTTCGTAAAGTCTTGTGACACACGCCAAGTTCGGCACAAGTTCTCTTAACCGAAAATACACCTTCGGGGTCACAGGTAGGTCTTGTTTCAATCATCTTGCGGCACACATTTCCGGCTCGTCCGGCACAAAAATAGTGTGTCCGGCCTCGCTCTCTATTATCTCTTTGGCCTCCGCAGGTATGCGGCAGGCCATACATTTCCAGTTGAAGAAAGTTTGCCGTTTCACCTTGAAGCGGCGTATAACGGCGGTTACGAACTCGACCCTCTCCCAGTAGGTGAGGGTGTCGAGAAAGGCATTGAGCTGCCCTGCCTCCCGATGCTTTATATCGTTGTTGGTATTCATATTCAGATTTGCTTGTTCCAGAATTTGAGTATTTCGCTGCCGAGATAATACTTAACGGCTCTGCCACCGCGTCGATGCCAACCGCATTTAATCTCGCAGGTGTTATGGGTGTACTTATATAGCGAGTCGCGGTGAATTTGCAGCAGCTCGCACGTTTCCTTGATTGAATATTTGGCAGTAAGGACTACCAGAGGCTCCTTTGCTGTCATGTCGGTTCTTCGTTAGAGGGTACGTTTCCGACCTCGTCTGCCGGAAATAGTTCATCGACAGGTACATTAAGGATTGCAGAAATACGTTCTTTTGCTTTGGCATTCGGTACCTGAACACCCGAAAGCCATTGACGCACGGTTGATAGTTCACGGCAGGTTGCTTCTGCAATCTCTGCTATGAACACCTGCGCCGGGCTTGGTTGCTCTTTGGCTTGTTGGTAGAGTTCTTTAAGAGTCATATTGTATTATTTTGAAAGTTTAGTAATTTTAACATTCAAGAAGAAAATTATTGCACCAATATATTTGTAATAATAGGCAATAATTGTTACCTTTGCATATCGGATTTAGTTATTGGCTAAACGATGTAAAGGTAGTTTAGTTGCAAATGTACTAAATATTACGCAATATTAGTAATTATATTGCGTGAAAATTACTAAAACATCTTAAAGTTATGGCAAGATATGACTTTCAAAAATTGCGGAGTGACCACAACATCACGCAGAAAGAGCTCGCAGACAAGTTGAAATTGTCGCAAGGTTTTCTTTCAAGCGTTGAAAAATGGCGCAATCCTTTCCCTGACGATAGGGTGCAAGATTTACAGGCGGTATTTCCGAATACCGACCTCTCGCAATATGAGGTTGATGAAGATACTTTGCCCGACCGAAGTATTGGAAGCCACAACAAGTTCTCGCAAATAGACATCAACAACCCCGAGGTATTGAAAAAGCTATTGGATATAGTAGAAAAATGTACTTCGGAGTCCGACGGTGCGAGAAACGCAGAAACAAGCGAGTCCTCGGAGTGGCGCAAACGATATGACAAAGTATGCGCCGAACTTGATGCAGTCCGAAGTGAACGCGACAAGTATATGAAAGAAAAGTACGAATTGCAGTTTGAAATTTTCCGACTCAAAGAGTTGCTTCTCCGCAATGGTATTGAGTATGAGGAAAAAAAGTAAGAAACAAGAAGATTTCTTATTGAGTATTGAGAAAAATTTCGTATCTTTGCGTTGTAAAACAACTTGCGCATCACTTGCGCAAGATAGAACACTGAAATAAGTCCCTTATTAACAGTTACTTGGAGAGGCTACGCTACTTCTGGAAAGCGTGTATACGTCAAAAGCGTATCCCGAGTTCGAATCTCGGTCGCTCCGCAATTATTTCCTCGGAGTAGGGGTGCCGGTATACGACATCCCTCTTTTATACTTTTGGAAAATCGTGATTGATGTGCACCTCAAAAGAATGTATCCTTATCAGTGATATTGTTCTTTTGATTAGCGGTAAGCCTTGGGGACGGAATGTGATAATTACGTAAACTTTCAGAATTGTGTGTTCTTATGGCAAAATAATTGCATTTGCTATGAAAACCACGTTATCACTATTATCCGTGCTTGTGTTGTCGGTGCTGGGTCTCCATGCCGGAGCGATGGACGAACTTGCAAGGCGTATGCTTGGCGCAAGAGCCGAGAATATTGAGTTTGAGTTGCTCGATTTTGACGGTTCCGAATTTTATATTGTAAAAGGCGATACCGTTTCTGGAAAAATATATATTTCCGGTACCACGCAATCGGCTATGGCCGTCGGCCTTAACCGTTACCTACGCGATGTGTGCCATGCAGATGTGTCGTGGTATGCGGCCGACGGTGTTGTTGTACCGGCAACCTTGCCTGTACCTTCTGTTGTTTTGCGAGGTAAGGCGCGGGTTCCTGTACGTTTTTTTCTGAACTATTGCACATTCGGCTATACTATGCCTTTTTGGAAATGGGAGGACTGGCAAAGACTGATTGACTGGATGGCTCTCAATGGAGTCAATACGCCTCTTGCGTTGACAGGCCAGGAAGCCGTATGGCAGAGGGTATGGCAGTCGTTTGGTCTCGACAGCGACAGTATCCGTTCCTATTTCACCGGGCCGGCGCATCTGCCGTGGCACCGGATGCTGAACATAGACCGATGGGACGGCCCGCTGCCTCAGAGCTACATAGACAATCAGGAGGCTTTGCAGCGCAAAATTCTTGCACGTGAACGAAACCTTGGAATGCGTCCTGTACTTCCGGCGTTCGCCGGTCATGTACCTCCGGAGCTTGCAAAAGTATACCCTCAAGTCAGGATTCATCCCATGAGCGAGTGGGGCGGAATGAATGCCGACAAGTACCGCAGCTATTTTATAGAACCTTCCGAAGCTCTTTTTGATACGATACAGACCCGATTTCTTGCCGAGCAGGAACGTACGTTCGGAACCAATCATATATATGGTCTTGATCCTTTCAATGAAATCGAGGTGCCTTCTTGGGAGGAGGACTATCTTCACCTGGCTTCGGCGAGAATCTGCGAATCACTCTGTAATGCCGACCCCGATGCGAAATGGTTACAGATGGGATGGATGTTCTATTATATGCGTAAACAGTGGACGCCTGAACGCATCAGGGCATTTCTGACAGGTGTAGATCCGGACAGGCTGCTAATGCTTGATTATTACTGTGATTTCAAAGAGTTGTGGCGTACGACCGACAAATTCCATAGCCGTCCATTCATTTGGTGCTATCTGGGTAATTTTGGAGGCAATACTTTCCTTACCGGTGATATGAATGCCGTTTTCAAGCGCACTGAATCCGCATTTGAAGAAGCCGGCGACGCTCTTCAGGGTATTGGCGGCACCCTTGAAGGGCTTGACGTGAATCCGAATATGCACAGCTATGTGCTCGATCGCGCATGGGAACACGAAGGATTGTCGCAGAAGCCCGAAGAGTGGATTATACGGTGGGCAATGGCTCGTGGGGGCGACCGGGATGAGCGGATTGTAAAGGCTTGGACAGCCTTGAATGATGAAATATATAACAGTGTGTCCGAGAGTCAGGGTATACTTGTCAATGCCCGGCCATGCCTTGAGGGCTATAGCAACTGGACGACAAAAAACAAATATAAATATGATAACGAACGTCTGTCGGAAATCTGGGAAATGATGAAAGAATCCGGGTCCGATAGTCCGGCGTATCGTTTTGATGTGGTGAATATCGGGCGGCAGGTTCTTGGAAACCGTTTTGCCGCATTGAGAGATACATTCACTGTGGCTTATAAAGCCGGTGATATAAATAAGATGAAATCGACTGCCGCAAGAATGGATAATATGATAGTGTCGCTCGACAGTCTTCTGGCTACGCACCATGTATTCAGTCTTGACAAATGGACAGAAGATGCCAGGGCTATGGGTGGCGACGAGGAAGAGGCTGATTATTATGAGGAAAACGCATTGCGGCTCCTTACGACCTGGGGAGAGCAGGGTATCGGTCTGAACGATTATGCCAACCGCGACCTTGCGGGGCTTACGGGAACGTATTACCGTGAGCGTTGGAAACAGTTTACCGACGCAGTAATCGCCGCTGTAGAGCGTGGTGAAGAATTCGACAGCGAGGCTTTCGTCGATAATATAAAGAAATGGGAATGGGAGTGGGCTGCCCGGAAAGTGTCAGAAGAAAAACAGAAGGATTGAAAGTACCGGACCGAGGGTCTGTCGGATATTGCGCATGGCAAGTTCAAGATGTTTCTCTACCGTGCGTACCGACAGTCCCAGCCGTTCGGCAATTTCGGCAGCGGACAGAAATTCAAAACGGTTCATTTTAAAGACTTCCCGCCGCCGTTTAGGTAGGCGTTCCACCGCTTCGAGTACCTTGGCGTAGAGTTCCTTATAGTCCGTGTCGTTTTCGTCATATAGATGACGGCATACCGTAAGCAGCCTGTTGTTTACGTTGGGATGGTTGCGGTCGTAACGCATCTGATTCAGAATCTCGTTTTTGGTAAGTACATAGAGATAGCTGACAACAGAAAATCTTTCATCAAGCTTTAGCCTGTTTAGCCAAAGTTTCAGAAAGACATTCTGCATGATGTCCTCGGCCAGAAAGTGGTCATGGGTAAGGCGATTGGTATAGGTATGGAAACGGGGATAGTACTTTCGGAAAAGTTCGTCAAAGCACTCCTCGTCGCCATATTTCATCCCTATGATCAGGACCTTGTCAGACTTGAACGATTTGTTTCGCATAATTCTATATACCCGGAAGAACACACCGGTATATCAAAATACGTAATGTTGGGGAATTTTAAAGAAAAGTGAGAAAAATTTGTATAAAATTACGTACTATATCTGAAACCGGTGTTCTTTGGGTGCATATCACAGAATGCCATGATCGATAAAAAACTTTTTGAGCAATATTTTTCGGGAGATTGCGTTCCTGAGACCCACCGCAAAACAGAGCGGTGGATAGAAGACAATATGTTCACTGACGAGTTCGACATCCTCAGCCAGTCTCTTTTGGAAAAGATGGAATACAGCGACCCGCAGGAATGTGAGCGTATGCTCGGATTGGTACACAGGCGCATAAATGATAATGAGCCGGGTTGTTTCAGGCCGAAGCGCCGCCGGTTATCCGTATGGATAGCTGCGGCATCTGTTGCTCTTGTAGCCTCTGTTGCCATGTGGACTGTATTCAGTCCGCGTAATGCGGTTCAGGTGTTACCGACGGATTTTGTAGAGTGCTATGCTTCGTGTGGCAGTTCTGAAAAAATAATGCTGCCGGATTCTACTGAAGTGACTCTTTATGCTGACAGCCGCATGATTTATGACAGGAACAATTTCAATTCATTCCGTGAGGTATGGCTGTTCGGTGACGCGTATTTTGATGTGACGCATAGAAACGGAGCGTCTTTCGAGGTGCGTTGTTCAAAATCTTCGATAAAGGTACTGGGTACACGATTCAGCGTTCTGTCGCACGACGATGATGATGATTTTGAGGTGTCGCTCTACGAAGGTAAAGTCAGGCTCTCTTCCGCATTCAATGAGCGCAATGATACAATCAGTCTTTGTAAAGGTGATTATGTGCGGATTGACAAGCAGCTGGGAGGCATAAGCAAGCAGAATAGGCCGGGAATGGATCTTGACACATTTAATATCGTATATTCCGATACTAAAATTTCGGATATTGCCGCTCGATTGGAACGTCGTTACGGTAAAACGTTAATAATCGACGATAAAGAATACGCCCGGCTGGATCCGCGCCTTCATCTGATGTTCGGTGCACGCGATTCTCTCGACAATGTACTGGACGCCATATGCACCCTGTCGGGGTTGACGAAAAAGTCTGTCGGTTCTAACCAAATCATATTGACACGTAAATAAACCTTAAATAAACCAATCATTATTATGCGAATATTTAATTGCAGAAAGCATTGGATGCGCCATGGAAGGCTGCAAGCCAGACTGGCAGCCATTGTAGTTGCATTGGCAATGGCGTCGGGTGCGTCGGCTCTTGATTTCAAGGTGGATAATGTGACGGTTAAGGAAGCTGTGGAACAGTTTCAGAAACAGACCGGTTATGTTGTCGCCATGGATGCGCAAGGGCTAAATCTAACTTCACGGATAAGTATATCCGTGAGTAATGCGTCGCCTGAAAAGGTGATGCGCCGTATATTCGACGGACAGTCTGTGGCATGCAAAGTCGCAGGCAATACAATTTCCGTGCGGAAGGCTCAGGCTACAAAACGGGCTACATCCGGTGCGGCAGCGCAATCCACGGGGCAGCGCATAAGCGGTCGGGTTATCTCGGCTAACGACGGTGAGCCTCTTATCGGCGTGTCGGTGCTCAATACATCCAACAAGCAGGCTGTGACAACCGATGTCGAAGGCAACTTTACCATTGTGGCAAGTAAAGGAAATAAGCTGTCGTTTTCGTATGTGGGCTATAAGCCTGTGACACGTACTGTCGGCAGTGAAAAAAGCATGGATGTCGATATGGAGGAATCGGAAAACGTGCTTGATGAAGTTGTGGTAGTCGGTTACGGTACACAAAAGAAAGCAAATCTTACCGGTGCTGTGGTGTCGGTCGACAATGAAGTTTTTCAGCGTCGTCCGGCCGCCAACATCGCCCGAATGCTTGAAGGAGCTGTTCCCGGACTTAATATTCGTATCGACGACCCCAAACCTCTGCGTTCGTCCGAATTCAATGTCCGTGGCAAAACATCAATCAATGGAGGCTCGGCGTTGGTGCTTATCGACGGAGTAGAAGGTGATCCGGCATTACTTAATCCTGACGATATCGAAAATGTATCGGTGCTCAAGGATGCCGCGTCTTCTGCCATATACGGTGCGCGCGCACCATT
Source organism: uncultured Muribaculaceae bacterium (assembly GCA_910576775.1). Taxonomy (GTDB): domain Bacteria; phylum Bacteroidota; class Bacteroidia; order Bacteroidales; family Muribaculaceae; genus CAG-873. The sequence goes on from CAJTJV010000026.1 coordinate 12,874, forward strand.
CGGTGTAGTGCTCATTACCACCAAGAATCCGCAGCAAGGACGTGCTAAAGTTACATATTCGTCGCTCTATTCGATGCAGACGCCGCTCAATGTTCCGGATGTGGTTACCGACGGTTATGTATGGGCCGAGCATTTCTATAATTCTTTTTTCAATGCTTCCTTGTCGAATCCTCAGAAAATCAATACCACTCAGCCATTCTCCCTTTCATGGCTTGACGAATACAAGCGCCGCCATGAGACAGGAGAGTTCGGCATGGAGATTTCCGACGGTTCCATTGGTGAGAAAGGACAATATATTTATTATCCCGAAGGAACGGATGTATTCGATGAATTGTACAAAAAACGTGTGTTCGCCACAACACAGAATATTGCGATAAGCGGAAGCGACAACCGTTTCGATTATTATCTCTCAGGTCGATTCTTCCACTATGACGGTCTGTTCAATTCCGAGACGAAATCCGATGCGGCCGATATGTACAATATGCGTTTCAAAGCCGGATTTCAGGCTACATCGTGGCTCAAAATCAGCAATAATTTCGAGTTCGCATATAATAAATATGTAATGCCGTCAGCTTCCAACTATTTCTGGGGCAACTATATGATGGCGATTCAGGAAGAGGCACACCCTTCGATGCCTACACGCAATCCTGACGGTACGCTCACTACTTGCGGTCTGTTCGGTGTAGGCGCGTTCCTTGCCGGTGATACATGGAAGGATATGAGCAACCGTCAGTTCAAGAATACTATTTCTTTTCTTAGCAATATATGGAAAGACAATGTGACTCTACAGGGGGATTTCACCTATAACAGGTCGGAGAATTATAACATGCTCCACATGTCGCGCGAAAAGTTCTCCCGTGGAGTGAATGATGACGGAACCCCTAAGGTTGAGACATGGTCGGGCATACAGAGCCAGTTGGGCGAGACATATGTCAACCGAGATTATTTTGCAATCAACATCTATGCAAAATATCACCAGCTGTTCAATAAGAAACATGATGTCAATTTTCTTATCGGCTGGAACTATGAAAAGACCCATCAGAAAACTGTAGATATAAGTAATCAGGATCTCCTTACTCCGGATGTGGATAACATGTCGCTTGCCATGGGTACCACTACACGCAATATCAAGACTCCCGAATGGGGAAACCAGTTCGGCGGTATCTTCTTCCGAGCCAACTATGCTTACGATAACCGTTACCTCCTTGAAGTAAACGGCCGCTATGACAGCTCGTCGCGCTTTCCTTCCGACCGTCGGTGGAAAATGTTCCCCTCGGCTTCGCTCGGCTGGCGTATAAATCAGGAACATTTCTGGCAAGTGGCGCCGGAAATAGTGAGCAACCTCAAGATCCGCGGTTCGTGGGGACAGCTCGGCAATGCAAACGGATTGAGCAATTATCTCTACAAGCAGACGCTCACTGTTGTGCAGGGTAACAAGAATCTTATTTTCAACGGACTCCAGGAAAGATATCTACAGGCTCCGGGTGCCATTCCCTCGTCGCTGACATGGGAGACTGCGACGACTTGGGACGGCGGTATCGACGCATCTTTCCTGAATAACCGTTTGAGTCTTTCCGCGGACTACTACGTGCGTAAGACTACCGATATGGTTACTGCCGGTCCGATGGTACAGGACGTGTTCGGTACAAGCTCGCCCCGCGGCAATCACGCCGATATGACTACACGCGGCTATGAGATTTCGCTCGAATGGCACGATAGTTTCATGCTTGCCGACAAGCCGTTCAACTATAGCATCCGTGCAAATCTTTCGGACTATTGGTCGGTAATCGACAAGTATAACAATCCTTTGAAGCAGCTCGGAACCGGCAACTCCGCCGGATATTATGAAGGTATGCGTATCGGCGAGATATGGGGCTTCGAGGTTCCCGGTCTATGGCAGACCGAAGAGGAAATCGCAGCTGCCGAAGCCGGAGCAAATGCCGCCGGCCAGCAGTTCTATAATCCTTTGTGGCAGAATAATATCAGCAAGAAACTTTTTCCCGGCGACATCAAGGTCAGCGACCTTAACGGCAACGGCTATATCGACCGTGGCAGCAACACTGTAGACGATCCCGGCGACCGCCGCATAATAGGTAATTCTGAGCCCCGCTATATCTATAGCTTCAATCTTTATGCCGAATGGAACGGAATATGGGCCTCCGCGTTCTTCTCCGGAGTCGGTAAGCAGGACTGGTATCCCAGCAATGAGAGTTCTGTGATGTGGGGACAATATGTGCGTCCTTACGCCCAGCTTCCTACCTGGATTATAGGAAATTTCTGGACTGAGGACAACCGCGATGCCTACATGCCGCGTTATGCAGGCTATCAGACTCCATTCTTTCAAGGGTCTTCCGCTGCCAATACCCGTTATCTTCAGAATGTGGCATATTTCCGATGCAAGAATATCCAGGTGGGTTACAATTTCCCGCGTAAGCTTATTTCGAAAGCTGCCATGCAGGCTCTCGGAATATACCTTGCTGTCGAGAATCCCTTCACATGGTCGCCTTTATATAAGCGTACCAAGGACATAAACGTGTCGAATATCTATGGCGCCGATACTGACTGGTGGAATACCCGTCCGGGCGACGGTGGCACATACCCCACCATGCGTTCGTGGAGTGTAGGCATTAATGTCACTTTCTAAAACCGTAAATCTATGAAACTGTATAAATATTTATATATTCTGTTTCCGTTGGCTGTACTTACCGGCTGCGAAATGAACGAAGATCCCAAGTCGGAAGCCTCGGTAAAGATGGTGTTCAGTTCCGAAAAAGGGCTGCAGACATACGCCTATTCATTCTACTATGGCCTCCCGGATCGTGACGGAGCACTCAAACAGGAGGAAATAGCCGATTATTGTGCACGCACCAATATCAGTGGAATGATGAATGCGTCCTATACTGTAAATGCGTCTACAAGCTGGAGCTGGACCCGTCTGCGCAATGTAAATTTCTTCCTTGAAAATAACATCAATCCGGCGGTGCCGGAGAATGTGCGCAACAACTATAACGGTGTCGCCCGGTTCTTCCGCGCATATTTCTACTTTGCCAAATTGGTGAAATACGGTGGAGTGCCTTGGATTGAGAAGACTTTCAACGACCCTGACGATCCGGCTCAGATGAACCCGCGCGACAGCCGAGACGTAATCATAGAGCATATAATGGATGATCTTGATTATGCATACAAGAACATTACGGCCAACACCACGCCAAATTCAAGCCTTGTGAGCAAATGGTGTGCCCTTGCCCTCAAATCGCGGGCGTGCCTGTTCGAAGCGTCATGGCGTAAGTATCATGCAAACGACGAGTATGACTTTGCACGTACCGGATGTGAGAAATATAAACCCGAAGACCTTTATAAAATAGCCGCCGAAGCTGCGAAAGAAATAATGGACAAGGGTCCTTATAAATTATTCAAATCCGCTTCATACGCCAATGGGCGCGGTTCATATCGCGAGCTTTTCATTGCAGACAATGCTGTCACTGAAGAGGTGATGCTTGCTGTGGAATGCGATCAGACTCTCGGGGGAAATTTTGCCAACTGGTATTTTTATGGCCTTAGCAACGGTTTGAGTATGACACGCCAGATGGCCAAAACCTATCTCAATATCGACGGGTCTCCTTACAATGAGAAGAATGCCGATGGCACTTATAAGACTTTGGCGGAAGAAACGACCGGCCGCGACTTGCGAATGAACCAGACTATACGATGCGCCGATTATACTGAAAAACATCAGCATGGCGACTATCGTCCGGCTGTACCGAATATGGTAAGTGTAAATCTTACAGGTTATCAGTTCACAAAATATGTTCTCGATGATGACTGGTATAACGTTCAGGCTGCAAATGAAAACGACCTTCCGCTGATGCGTTTCGCAGAGGTGCTTCTCAACTACGCGGAAGCAAAGGCCGAATTAGGCGAACTTACCGACGATGATTGGGCCAGGACAATTGGAGCGCTCCGCGACCGCGCCGGTATCAAAGGCGGTACGCCTTCAACAGGTACTCTGACAACGAAACCTACAGAGGCAGAACCACATATCGCATCCATCTATCCAGGTGTGACAGACCCTGTTATCCTTGAAATTCGTCGCGACCGTGCCTGCGAGCTGATTCTTGAGGGATTCCGTCTTAACGACCTCAAACGTTGGGCGTGCATAGACCTTTGGGAAAAAGACCCGTGGGAAGGAATATTTTTCCCTGAGATGGATAAAACACTGGATTTGAACGGCGACGGGAAAGTAGATGTCTATTTCTATGACTCCGATACCCTGTCAAAGCCAATCTTTAAAGGTATCGCCGTTTATCTCGGCACAAACAACCACAACCTGCAGAATGCGATAAAGGTAGACGGCGGCTATATAATCAGATATAATATGCAAGGACGTTCATGGCCCGCCCGTCAGTATCTATATCCGATTCCCGAGACAGTCCGCCAGAAGAATCCGAATCTGGAACAGAATCCCGGATGGTAAAGACAATGACAAGACAACCCTTAATAATAACTTATAATTATCAATCATGAAAAAACTTTTCAAACTCGCTTTCGCCGCCGGTATGATGTTATGGTTACCGGCAAGTGTAATGGCCCAGACCGAGGTAAAGCTTGAGGTTCTTGACAACACCCCCGGCAATCTCCTTGACAATCTCCTTGCAAAGGGTCTTGCTTTCGATAACGACGGCAATGCTACAGTAACCAGCCTTGTCATAGGTGGTTCTCTCGACGCTACCGACTGGGAGACTATCGGTCAGTGCGCGCTCCTTACAAAACTCGACCTCGGTAAGGTAAACTGCGAACGGATCCCCAAGAACACACTTGCGAAGAATGTAAATATCGAAAGTCTTGTACTTCCCTCGAATATCAAGATTCTCGATCCCCTCTTCGATCAGACCGTACCTGCTTCGGACAAAGTCAATCCTCCTTACACCAGCAAGGATTATTTCTATCCACAGTGTGAACCCAAGAACAAGATCAAGAATATTGAATTACCGAACGGCATCACATCTGTGATGGGTGCTGCTTTCCTGGGATGGGCATCGCTCGAAAAGGTGGAGATTCCCGAATCTGTGACTTTCGATTTCGGTTATTGGGGCACTTTCTATGGATGTGCATCGCTTACAGAAATCAAGTTCCCTGATGCTTGGCGCCTGAAACAGACCGAGTTCCGACAGGGATTCATCTGTAACTGCGACAAACTCACCGACATCGCCGAGTTTCCGAATGTGGTAACTATCGCCAACCATAATTTCGAAGGTTGCGCAATTCATCCTGAGATAGTTTTTGAACGCTTCCCCAAAATGGAAAAAGTTTCCGGCCCGCTGTTTGCCAACCTTACATGTGAGGTGAAAAAACTTGAGGTTCCCGAACGCATCATAGAGATTGGTCTCAACAGTTTTGCAATGCTGAAAGGTCTTGAAGAACTCAAACTGCACAACAACGGCAAGATTTTCACCGGTTCATATGGTTCCGGCCAATGTCATTTCGCTCCTTTCTTCAGAAGCGAGGAAAATCTTAAAAAGCTTATCATCACAGGTCCGGCATACGACCTTGTCAACTACACCGACACCAAGAACAACTGGACAGGTCTCGTTTCCTTCATCACCGGTCGTCAGAACTATATTGTAGAAGGTCTTTCCACCCGTCTGCCCGAAGACTGCTATCTCTATGTGGACGACGATAAAGTCGACGACTGGAAGGCTACCAGCTGGAACGAATACATGAACGGTCGCATCCGCGGTATAGGCGAGATGCCTTCCGGTATTGAAAATGTTGTAGTGGAACATCCTGCCGACAATACTATCTATGACCTGATGGGCCGTAAAGTTACCAATCCTTCAACGGGTATCTATATTCAGAACGGCAAAAAAATCTTCATCCGTTAATATCAACTCTTAATAAACTGCGGGCGGTACCGCCGTCCGCAGTTTTATCCATTCTAATTATCATTCATAATCATGACGAACAAATATCTTCGCCGGTCTGTAATTTTTGTATCGTGTATAGCTCTCGGGTTTGTTAATCCGGCATGTGGCGGTGAAGACGAGCCGACCCCGCCCCAACCGGTAGAGAAAGGTCGATTCGATGATTATACATCAGAAAACATCTACAGCCGGAATGTCGGTCTGCCCAAGACCGCGTTCATGCAAGGTTTTTCAATCGCAAACGACGGAACGGTATGGTACACATCCTGTGTGGATGCCGACCTTTTCATATCGAGATGCAAGCCCAATACCGACAAGGAGACTGTGTCTGTCGGCAAAGACTATATGACACTGTCATTTTTCGGACATGGCACTAATTCCGCAATAGAGGAATCCGATGGTGAAACATACATCTGGGCAGGATGCTTCGGCTCATGTACCGAAAAGGAAAATTATTGGTTTGAAAAACTTGTTTGCCGTACAAAATTTATTCCCGGCGCGACTATAAAGACCGATGAGTGCGATGAATATTACTATATCGGTGAAGGCACGTACCATGTGCAGCCGACTGTAGATACCGAACACGACCGGCTTGCCATACAATATAATGATAATAATGGCGGCAATACCGTCAATTTCGTGATCTATAATCTTACCGAGGCAAAGAATGCGCCTCTGAAAAAAATAACAGTCACTTGTACAGACGGTTTCAAGACCGGCATACGCAATTCAACAACGCAGACGCAGGTGACGGTGGAAGTTCGCGATCTTACTGCGATAAAACCGGTGGCATCGCCGCGTTGTCTCTGGAAAACAAACCCGACTGTAACATATTATTCCTGGCAGGGTTATGATATAAACGGCGACAGGCTGTATTTTGTAGAGGGCAATGACAATGGCTTTTCGGCAGATGCCAAATCATATGCATATCTGACGGTATATAGTCTGACGGGCAGTGTTCTTGAACCGCGGACACAGATAAAACCCGTTTCGGACTCAGATTTTCTTTCCAGTAACGGTATTTCAATAAACGGAACACTTGAAAGCGAAGGTGTCAAAGTGAAGAACGGCAAGATATACCTTGGCTTCTGCAACCGCGGGATAAGGGTTGACAACCGTAACCCGTTCCAGACAATCTTACAGTTCGATAAATAGTGTAAATAGTATTTTTCATATTGTTTTAGGTTAACAATTCGGGGCGCACCCGCAGCTGATCCTGCGGGTGCGCCGCTATATTCCGGAAATTTCTTCCGCGAAGGCTTAATAATATTTTAATGGCGGATAGTTTGCCAATCGGCAAATTATGGCGAAATTTGCCGGAGTTTTAGGAACTCAGACATTACTAATGCAAAAATACGTTAAGTATCAAGGACTTTCTGCGGCAGAGGTGGAGGAGAACCGCAGAATTAGCGGCTCGAATATTCTGACACCTCCGGCGCGTACTCCATGGTGGAAGGAATTGCTTGTAAAATTCACCGACCCCCTGATAATCATCCTTTTGGTGGCAGGTTTCCTCTCCACCATGATCTCGGTATATGAATATTACGGTCTCGATGAACCGGCAACGGTGTTTTTCGAACCGGTAGGAATCTTTATCGCAATTATCCTTGCCACAGGTCTGGCCTTTTATTTCGAAAAAAAGGCTGACAAAGAGTTCGCCCTTCTCAACCGAGTCAACGATGACGAGCCTGTTCAGGTGTTCCGTGGCGGAAATGCCATGCAGATTCCGAAAAAAGATATCGTTGTCGGCGATATAGTGATTCTGAATACCGGAGGCGAGATTCCGGCCGACGGCAGGCTTCTTGATGCAGTGAACCTCAGTGTCGACGAATCAACCCTTACAGGTGAACCGATATGTCATAAGACCGTCGACCCGGCCCAGTTCAACAGTGAGGACACTTATCCGTCGGATTTTGTGCTAAGGGGCACGAAGGTTATGGAAGGACACGGCATAATGGAGGTTACGGCTGTCGGCGACCATACCGAGAACGGCAAGGTTTTTGTGGCATCGCAGATTGACAACAGTGTCAAGACACCACTCAATGAACAGCTCGACCGCCTCGGCCGGCTTATCACCCGTGCATCGTATATTGTGGCGGCACTTATTGTCGTTGGCCGTATAATAGTATATTTTATAGATATGCCATTCCAATGGCTCGGATTTCTGACATATCTCTTACAGACGGCCATGATCGCCGTTACACTTATTGTCGTTTCCGTTCCGGAAGGGCTTCCGATGGCAGTAACTCTCGCGCTGGCATATTCCATGCGCAGGATGCTGCGTACCAGCAATCTTGTCCGCAAGATGCACGCCTGCGAGACAATGGGTTCGACAACCGTCATATGTACCGACAAGACTGGTACGCTCACGCAGAACCAGATGCAGGTTTACGAGACAGAATTTTATGGTGATGTTTCCTCCGAAACTGTTTATGAAGGTATTGCAGTCAACTCCACCGCCAGGCTCGATATCGGTGGCGGGCGTCCGCAGGTTCTCGGTAATCCGACGGAAGGTGCTTTGTTGCTGTGGCTTCGCGACAAGGGGCAGGATTATGATACATTGCGGGCCGGTGTAGAGCTTATAGAGGAATTGCCGTTCTCGACTGAACGTAAATATATGGCGACAGTGGTAAAACGCTCCGACGGCAAGCGTATGCTGTATGTGAAAGGTGCGCCGGAGATTGTCTTCGGTCTATGCGCGGAGGCCGGCATCGATAGAGAGAAGCTTGATAGGACGCTTCTCGCCTATCAGAATATGGCTATGCGCACACTTGGCTTTGCATGTCAGGAACTGATACCGGGGGATAAGACTATCGCCGATGGACGTATAGTGGCGGAACGTTTGCATTTTATAGGCATAGCCGCGATATCCGACCCTGTGCGCCCTGATGTTCCCGATGCTGTCCGTGAGGTGATGGATGCCGGTATAAAGGTAAAGATTGTCACAGGCGATACCGTAGGTACAGCCAAGGAAATCGCACGTCAGATTGGTCTGTGGAACGATAATTCCGATTCCGACAGAAATATAATTACCGGTGCGGAATTCGGCGAACTTACCGACGACGAACTGACAAAGCGTGTGGATGACTTTAAAATTATTGCCCGTGCGCGTCCGCTTGACAAGAAACGTCTTGTGGAGGCGCTGCAACGTCGTAATGAGGTTGTGGCAGTCACCGGTGACGGAACCAACGATGCTCCGGCTCTCAAGGCCGCCCATGTGGGGCTTTCGATGGGCGACGGCACATCCGTTGCCAAGGAAGCCTCAGACATTACTATTGTCGACAATTCCTTCGCGTCGATAGGCCGCGCTGTGATGTGGGGACGCTCGCTGTATAAGAATATCCAGCGTTTCATCCTCTTTCAGCTCACAGTCAATGTCGTGGCCTGTCTTATCGTGCTTTGCGGTGCGTTTATGAACACCCAGTCACCGCTGACGGTGACACAGATGCTGTGGGTGAACCTGATAATGGATACCTTTGCCGCCATGGCTCTTGCTTCGTTGCCGCCCGACAGAAGTGTGATGCGCGACAAGCCGCGCCGGAACAGTGATTTCATCATCTCAAAGGAAATGATGCATAATATTCTCTTTACCGGTGGAATTTTCTTTGTATTCCTGATATGTCTGCTTGTATGTCTTGAGCATTCATCGATTACTGCCTTGAGCCGGATAAGCCATATAGACTGGATGGGGTTCAAAGGGTTGTCGGCCTACGAGCTTTCGGTATTCTTCAGCATTTTTGTGTTCCTCCAGTTCTGGAATATGTTCAATGCACGCGCTTTCCGGACAGGGCGCTCCGCTTTCCATCTTCGCGACTGCGGCGGTTTCATAAGCATCGCCATTGCGATTTTTGTCGGCCAGATAGCTATTGTAGAGTTCGGCGGCCCGTTCTTCAGTGTTACTCCTCTTGGATTATATGACTGGATGATAATTATTTGTTTCACGTCTTTAGTGTTGATAATAGGAGAGTTATCTCGCTTTTTGGGAAGACGGCGGATAATTAAAAGATAAAATTTCATAAAATCCTTTTGGATTAAGGAAAAAGGATTATCTTTGCCGGTGTTAACCAAAAGTCAACACACTATACCGAAAAATTAAAGTCATTATGGACATAAACACAATCATGGCCGCCCTCGAGGCCAAGCACCCGGGCGAGAAGGAATACCTTCAGGCAGTACACGAAGTCCTCATGTCGGTTGAAGAGGTCTACAACCAGCATCCCGAGTTCGAACGCAACAAGATTATCGAACGAATGGTTGAGCCGGACCGCATTGTAACTTTCCGTGTTACATGGATTGACGACAAAGGCGAGGTCCAGAACAACCTCGGCTATCGCGTACAGTTCAATAATGCCATCGGCCCGTATAAGGGGGGTATCCGATTCCATGCATCAGTGAACCTTTCGATTCTGAAATTCCTCGGCTTCGAGCAGACTTTCAAAAACGCTCTCACAACCCTCCCCATGGGCGGTGCCAAGGGCGGCAGCGATTTCTCGCCCCGAGGCAAGAGCGACCGCGAAATAATGCGTTTCTGCCAGGCTTTCATGCTCGGTCTTTGGAAAAATCTCGGTCCCGATCGCGATGTTCCTGCCGGTGATATCGGCGTAGGCGGCCGCGAGGTAGGATATATGTACGGCATGTACAAGCGTCTTGTAAACCAGCATGACGGCACATTCACCGGCAAGGCTCTCGAATTCGGCGGCAGCCGCATCCGTCCCGAGGCTACCGGTTTCGGCGCACTCTACTTTGTTCAGAACATGCTCAAGCAGCGCAACGACAGCATCAAGGGCAAGACTATCGCTATTTCCGGCTTCGGCAACGTAGCATGGGGTGCGGCCCTCAAGGCAACCGAGCTTGGCGCCAAAGTCGTTACCATCTCTGGTCCCGACGGCTATATCTACGACCCGGCAGGCCTCGACAGCGAGAAGATCGACTATATGCTCGAACTTCGTGCTTCCGGCAACGACATCGTGGCTCCCTATGCAGAACGTTTCCCCGGTTCCGAATTCTTCGCCGGCAAGAAACCCTGGGAACGCAAGGTTGACATCGCCCTTCCCTGCGCCACTCAGAACGAGCTTAACGGCGACGACGCCAAGGCGCTTATCGCCAACGGCGTGGAAATGGTGGCCGAGGTATCGAACATGGGCTGTACCCCCGAGGCTATTGACGCATTCATTGCCTCGCGTACCACATACGCTCCCGGCAAGGCTGTCAATGCAGGCGGCGTAGCCACCTCCGGCCTCGAGATGAGTCAGAACGCCATGCATCTCCAGTGGGGCGCTGAGGAAGTCGACCAGAAGCTCCATACAATCATGACAGACATCCACGAGCAGTGCCTCCGCTACGGCGTAGAACCTGACGGCTATATCAACTATATGAAGGGCGCCAACATCGCCGGCTTCATGAAGGTTGCCAACGCCATGATGGGTCTCGGCGTCTGCTGATAGCCCTTCTGTGGAAGCCGCGTAGCGGCGACAGTTCTGTAGGCCCGGGCAAGGAACGCAGCCCGGGTAATGGATGCAAACAAATAATGAGCAGCGTAGATGCGGCACAGTGCCGCATCTACGTTGCTTTGTATATGAGATGACAGATATACCCGGGCTGCGTCCCTTGCCCGGGCCTATAGAGCCGTCGCCGCCATGCGGCTCTGTCGCTTATTTGGCTTGCCGCAGATGCCGCGGTTTTGGTATTTAAGAAAATTTTATTAATTTTGTGGTGTGAATATGTCTTTTCCGGATGCACGGCGCTTATGTCGACTCTCTGCTGTTTACAAACTGTTATAAACATTTACAACCGTTCAGACGTTATTCCACATGAATCATCAGGGCAAACCGACAATGTTTGCCATCCTCGAAATATCAATTTGGCAAATATGTCATAAAGTCTAACATTTAAACATTCAACTCAGTATGAACACGGAAACAATCGGCATGTATGCCGGCTCTGTATGGGTGGCTCTCAATACCGCCGAAGCAATGGGTGTAAAGCAACTCAAAAAGGCTACAAAGCTGAAAGATAAAGAAGTGTATGCCGCTCTCGGTTGGCTTGCACGTGAGAATAAAATCAATATTCTCCCCGACACCGAAGACGAAAAAGAACTCATCATCTCTCTCGTACAGGATAAATGACGCACTGTTATTCCTGTTACAAGCGCGTCCGGATCCGTTGAAGGTTCGGGCGCGTTTGTCTGTCAAGGCGTATTTGCATATTAGGGCTGCTTTGACTACCTTTGCGTGAGCAAGAAGAAAAATGGCTAATATTTACGAATTGCGCCGTTATGGAAAAATCGCTTTCCTGATTGCCGCCGCTGCCGTGGTGGCAATGTTTCTATATTTCTCTTCCGGTCTCATCCGCGACCTTTCAGCGGTGGAGCGCGAACGGATGCAGATATGGGCAGACGCTACAAAAGAACTTGTCAGCGCGACTCTCTACGACGAGGATATGCCGTCGACCGACGTTGAATTCCTTCTCGGTATTATTCAGAGCAATACCACTATTCCCGTACTGCTCACGGATGCCGATGGAAATATCCTCGACCATCGAAATTTCGATTTGCCCAAACCTGTGCAGCCGGGAGAAGCTCTGCCGGATGAAGATGCGGAATATCTGGCTAAGAAACTGAAAAAACTCGCCGCCACGCCAAACAGAATCATAATAGAGATAGCCCCCGGGGTAGAGCAGTATCTCTATTACGAGGATTCCACACTGCTGAAGAGGATCAGCATTTATCCTTATATTCAGCTTCTTGTGATGATCGCATTTATCTGCGTGGTATATTTCGCCGTGTTGTCGACGAAAAAGGCCGAGCAGAACAAGGTGTGGGTCGGTTTGTCGAAAGAGACTGCACATCAGCTCGGCACGCCCATATCGTCGCTCATGGCGTGGATGGAACTGCTGCCCGATATGGGTGTCGACGGCGATACCGTGGCCGAGATGAACAAGGACGTGAACCGTCTGAGCACTATTGCCTCCAGGTTCTCCAAAATCGGTTCCGCTCCGGCTATGCAGGGTGCCGATCTCAATGCAGTTGTGGGTGACGCAGTAGGATATATGTCAACGCGTATATCCCCGAGAATAAAATTGCATTGGCATCCGTTCTCCGGTGATATTCCCGTAAGCGCGTGTATACCTCTGCTTGAATGGGTGATTGAGAATCTTATCAAGAACGCCGTCGATGCGATGGAAGGATCCGGACAAATCGACGTAACAACAGGATCAGGGCCTGTAAACGCCTTCATCGAGGTTGCCGATACCGGTAAAGGTATCAGCCGGAAGAATTTCAAAACGGTGTTCAATCCGGGCTATTCCACAAAAAGCCGTGGCTGGGGCCTCGGGCTGACGCTTGCCAAGCGTATTATAGAACAATATCACAGTGGTAAAATATTCGTGAAACAGTCGGCTCCGGGTGTCGGTACAACTTTCAGAATTGAATTGCCGCTGAAAAACGAGGGATTGAAATGAACGACAGATTGAATATACTCCATTGCATATATTCCATGACGGTAGGCGGTGCGGAGACTATGCTTGTCGATATTGCCAATGTACAACTGCGTCTCGGCCATAAAGTGACGATACTTATTGTGAACGATATTGTTGACGAGCGTCTTGTCACAAAACTTAGCCCGGGCATTAATGTGGTCCGCATGAACCGTCGTCAGGGCGACAAACCACTCGTCATGATGGCCCGGCTGAATATGCTTATCCTCAAGCTGCGCCCTGATATAATCCATGCACATCATCATAAATTCTGCCGTCTCGTGCAGATACGCAAGAATCGACTGGTGTTTACAGTCCATGATGTGAATACGGAAATGAAATATGCCCATAGTTCGCGTATGGTAGCGATTACCGATACGGTACGTGAAGACGTGGCAAGACGTGTGCAGGATGCGGATATTACAACAATTCTTAATGGAATACGCACATCTGATATTGTCGGTCGTTCTTCCGATTCTTTCAATGGCACATTGAAAATTATTCAGGTAGCCAATCTTCTGCCATATAAAAAAGGCCAGGATTTGCTTATTGAAGCGCTTGGAATTTTTAGAGCACGCGGAGTTGAAAACATTGAGGTTGATTTTATAGGTGCCGGCGATAGTGCCGACCTTCAAAAGCTCGCCGATAGTCGAGGTGTTGCCGGACGAGTGCATTTTCTTGGAGCGCGCGACCGCGACTATATCTATACCAATCTATGTCGTTACGATGCAATGTGTCATCCGTCGCGTTACGAAGGCTTCGGTCTTACTGTCGCAGAGGGCATGGCGGCAGGTTTACCGCTGATACTGACACGCGGCGACGGCCCCTGGGAGGTTGCCGACAAGGGACGTCTATGTCTGTCGGCTGAAAACGGCGACGCGAATAGCCTTGCGGATGCAATAGAGTCGTTGATGAAGAACTATCCGGAGGCTCTCGTCAGAGCCTCTGAGGCACGTGAGTATGTGAGGCGATACGATATTACCCGTACCGTCGACAATTACATCGATTATTACCGCCGAATAATAAATTTTCATTAATTTTGTGGTGTAATATAATATTTATATACGGCATTAATGGACGTAAAAGAGTCAATGCGCGCTATCTTGAGCGCTGAAAGCAAAGCCATTCTCAATATACCTGTAACCGATAACTATGAAAAGGCTGTCGATATTATCGTCGAGCGCGTTCATCGTCGCGGAGGCAAAGTTGTGACATCCGGAATGGGTAAGGCCGGGCAGATTGCAATGAATATTGCGACAACGTTCTCATCGACAGGAACTCCGGCTGTGAATCTGCATCCCAGCGAAGCTCAGCATGGAGATCTGGGAGTGCTTCAGCCAAACGATGTCGTGCTTCTGATTTCAAACAGCGGCAAGACACGCGAAATCATGGAACTGATTCCTCTGCTTCACGGACTTTATGCCGATATTCCGACCATTGTAATTACCGGTGCCCCCGACAGTCCGCTTGCCAAGGCTGCCGATATCGCACTTTTCACAGCCGCAGCGCCGGAGGTCTGTCCACTTGGTCTTACTCCCACAACATCCACGACGATGATGACTGTCATTGGCGATGTCCTCGTTGTAAATGTTATGGAGCGTATAGGCTTTTCTCCTTCCGAGTATGCAAAACGTCATCACGGCGGATATCTCGGTCAGGCTGCACGTTCTAAAGAATAATCAGATGAAAAAGATTATATGCATAGGCGAGTGCTCCCTTGATATTGTTCTCGATTCCGGAGGGAAAACCTTGGGGACAATTCCCGGAGGACGCATCGCCAATGCTGCGGCAATGATGGGCCGCGAAGGTTTTAATGTATTGATGGCATCAGATGTATGTGCCGATGCAATCGGTGATATTCTGGTAGGCTATCTTGTTGATGCCGGTGTCGACGTGACATCCGTCGACCGGTTTACCGAAGGCCGTTCTGCCGTTAATATATATGTATGCGGCAAGGAGGAGACAGTTTCCGTATCGTCAATGGTACGCTATGAATCTTATCCCGAAGATGCTTTCGATATAATATGGCCGCGTATCGACGAGGACGATATAGTTGTGTTTGGCGGTGCTTATGCTCTTGATATGAGAATGAAAGCCAGGATGGGCAAATTTCTTTCCTATGCAAAGGAGCGCAAGGCCATACTTGTCTATCTTCCTGGTTTTGTCAATCAGCAGAATACGAATATCACACGCGTGATGCCGGCGTTACTCGATAATTTCGAGCTTGCCGATGTGATGGTGACACGCAATAAGGATCTCGAGACTTTTTTTGGCGTAAAGACTCCTGACGCATGTTACCACGACCATATCGATTTTTATTGCCGTTCTCTTGTCAATATCGACTGTACTTGTCATCGTATAAGCTATTACAGCGGTAAAGAGGTAAGCTGCGTTGAGCTTCCAGTCGGCGTGTGTTCCACAATGCTGGGAAATGCCGGTGCTTTAGCAGGCCTTGTGAGTGGCATCGCGGCAGCCGGACTCACTGCCGTTCAGCTCGACACTCCCGGAGCCGATATCCGTGAAAATCTCCTGAAGACTACCGCAAAGACAGCGATAAAAACCGTTGAAGAAATTAAGGAATTCTGGCAATCAATAGAATAAAAAATATATATGTCATCTCCCACTAACGCTCCTCTCACTCCATTTCCAATTGCCCGCGACATGCGCGTAGCGATTGTCCGTACTCTTTGGAACGCACATATCACCGAAGCGCTTCTCGCAGGAGCGCACGACACACTCTCTGCAGCCGGAATCGGGGACGATATGATCGATGTCTTTGAAGTTCCCGGAGCTGTAGAGCTTACTTTTGCTTCTGCAAAACTTGTCGATACCGGACTTTATAACGCTATCATAATACTCGGTTGCGTGATCCGTGGCGGCACACCGCATTTCGATTATGTTTGCCAGAGTGTCACTCAAGGTAATTCTTACCTTAATGCCGAATGCGATATTCCCATTATTTTTGGAGTTCTAACCGTTGATACCGAGCAGGATGCCCTCGACCGAGCCGGAGGCAAACTTGGAAACAAAGGTGCCGAAGCCGCCCAGGCAGCTCTGCTGATGTATGATTTCGTGGAGAAAGCAAACAACATTTAAACCCTCGAGTGAAGTCATGTGTTGTAATATAAGTTAATTTAAAATTACAGTACTATGGCAAAAATTTCACGAAAGAAATCCGGTCTATGGGGTTGGGTCGTAATAGCCGTTATTATTGCGGCGCTTGCAGTCGGCACTCTTTACTATATTGGTTGGTTTGACAATAGAACGCATGTCGATACTCCAGCCGGCGACAATGTCGAGCGGCAGTATGATATTGAAGGTTCGCAAGCTCTGACACCCGAGGAAGCCGGTTGGCAGAATGCCGATAGTGAGAGTTTCAGAGAGGCTGTTGTCGACCCGGAAATCCCGACGCAGACACCTCCCGGGAGCGAAACTCCTGCGGGTCGCTAATATATTGATTTGATGAAAAAAATCCTTCTGTTTATAGTTTTTCTTCTCTCTCTCTACTGGTTTACGTTCTCGTGCTCAAAGAACAACGTATCGCATGCCACTCTCCTTGCTGATGCCGAAATGGCTTACAGCCAAGGCCATTACGACAATGCACAGCTTATAGCCGACAGCATAACTGCTGCCGGTGTTTTGGAACGTATGAATGTAGATATGTTGTGTCGCCTGTCGTTGCTCTATATGCATCTTGGTGAGCGATTTGACGAAGAGGCAAATATTGCAAATGCCGCAAAGACGCTCGATGCGGCGGCGGCGCGTGACAATGACAGTACCATAGTTTTTATTAGAGCGCTTCCGGTCGAGGATCAGGCTCGGTTTGTGCTGGTTGAGGCCGTTTCGGAAGGCTCAAGGCATATACTGGATTCCGACTCTCTTTTTTCAGAATCAGATTCATTATTTCATTGATTATGATATCTCATGACTGGCGTGACGCACTCGGTGCCCTTAGACAGAATCTCGGGCCGGAGGATATTTCCACCGAACAGCTGCCAATGGCCGCTGAAGAGTCGCAGCAGACAGGTAGACTCGATATTTTATTTGAGAGGAAAGGCCGTGGAGGCAAAACGGCAACAATTGTAAGCGGATTCTCAATCCCGGATGAAGAAATTGAATATATAGCGTCGGAAATGAAGAAAAAACTCGGAGCAGGAGGTTCGGCGCGAGGAGGGGAGATTCTTATACAGGGCGACAGACGTACCGACGTCCTTAAATTTCTTACATCCAAAGGCCTTAAAGCCCGCATTATATGAATATATGCAGAAATCCGATATTGAAAAGCTGATTATTGCCGGGGAAACCGAACTTGCGGAAAAGGAGGGGCTACTGATGTTGGATACCGCCACGTCTGACAGAGAAAAAGCGGACGCACTTTTTCTTTTGGGTCGGCTGGCATGGAAGCGAGGCGATAAAGCAGCTGCGATAAGTCGCTATAACGAAGCTGTGGCTCTTGATGCTGACAGCGAGGCCGCCATTGCCCTCGAGCAGGCCTTGAATATCATGGATTTCTTTAATAAAGACCTTTATAACCCCTGAGCGTAGGCTGATTGAAATCGGAAAAATATGGAAAAGCATACCTGATGTTTGGCTGTTTCCGTTAAAAAATGTATCTTTGTATGCGTCACTTTTTGAGTACGCTTTATATTGTTTCATAACTCACTTTTACACGTTTCCCGAGAATGAAAAGAATGAAAAATCTCCTTGTAGCTATGGCTGTTATACTGGTAGCCGCAGTTCCTGCACAAGCACGTTTCCGCATCGGCCCGCGTTTGGGTACTGAAGTAAACTCGATGCGTTTCGATAAATCACTTTTTGATAATGAGAACCGTGCCGGTTTTACCGGTGGTCTGATGATGGAATTTACAGTCCCAATCATCAATGTGGGCTTCGACCTATCGGTGATGTATGTTCATCGCGTCAGCAATTCTATAGCCAACACGAACAATAATGTATCCGATGAAATAAAGGATATGCTTGGCGACAAGAAATTCCGTAGCCGCGATTATGTCGAAATTCCGCTGAATTTCAAATATAAACTCGCGTTGCCTCTTATACAGAAGGTTGTGATACCATATGTAGTCACCGGCCCGAGTTTCTCCATTCTCGCATCAAAAAAAGCAATTAACGAAGCTTATAGAAATAAGGCTCTTGACGTCGCTTGGAATGTAGGTGTGGGTCTTGAACTGTTTTCCCATCTTCAGGTAGGAGCATCATATGGTTTCGGACTCAACAAAACAGTTGAGGTTGTTGGAGTGAACGCTGCTCCTATCGATGGAAAGAACAACTATTGGACCGTTACTGCCGCGTGGCTATTCTGAATTATCTATTCTAATACTATCTATATGCGCCTAATTATCGAAAAGGATTACGCCGACGTATCCCGTTGGGCCGCCAATTATGTGGCTGCCCGCATAAACGCCGCCAAACCAACTGCTGAACATCCCTTCATTCTCGGTTGTCCCACCGGTAGCTCTCCGCTGGGAATGTACCGCCGTCTTATCGAACTTTACAATGAAGGTAAAGTGTCGTTCAAAAATGTTGTCACATTCAACATGGACGAATATGTAGGTCTGCCCCGCGACCACGAGCAGAGTTATTATACTTTCATGTGGAGCAATTTCTTCAGTCATATAGACATTCCCCGCGAGAATGTCAATATCCTTAATGGCAATGCCGAGGATCCTGAAGAAGAATGCCGCCGTTTTGAGGAAAAAATAGCATCATACGGAGGTATAGATCTCTTCATGGGAGGTGTTGGTCCCGACGGCCATATAGCTTTCAACGAGCCAGGCTCCGCGTTGACAAGTCGTACACGCATGAAGACTCTTACACAGGATACTATAATTGCAAATTCGCGTTTCTTCGAAGGTGACGTGAATCTTGTTCCAAAGACAGCTCTTACCGTAGGTGTCGGCACCGTCATGGCGGCTCGGTCGGTTATGCTTATCGTCAACGGCCACAATAAAGCCCGTGCTCTAAAGCATGGCGTGGAAGGTGGTATAAGCCAGATGTGGACAATATCGGCCCTTCAGATGCATCCCAAGGCAATTATTATTGCTGATGAAGCCGCCTGTGGAGAATTGAAAGTCGACACATACCGCTATTTCAAGGATATCGAAAGCAAGAATCTCGACCCGGATACGCTGCTCTAAGATATAGGTATGTAACTTATAACGGAATCGGTATCTCCGGTTCCGTTTTTTGTTTTTACATATGCTGTTTTTAAGGTATGGAATGGCGAAAAATTGGTTAGTGGATTTCATGGTTTTTTGCTAATTTTGCATAGATTAGTTGATAGAATCTATGAAAACTATAGAGTATTCGGAATTTGGTGGCGAACGGCCACTTTTCGGTGAGCATGATCTGTTGCTTCGCAATGTTATTATCCATGCCGGTGAGTCTGCGCTGAAAGTATGCCGCAATATAAAGGCGGAGCACTGCCGGTTCGAAGGTAAGTATCCCTTCTGGCATGTGGACGGTTTTCGTATAGATAATTGTATTTTTACGGAAGGCGCCCGTGCCGCCCTGTGGTATTCGCGCAATCTCGTTATGAGCCATACTCGGATAGACGCTCCCAAAATGTTCCGCGAGATGCAGAATCTGAAACTCAGCTTTGTCGATATTCCCGATGCACAGGAAACACTTTGGCACTGCTCGGGCGTAGAACTTGAACATGTTGATGTAAGCAACGCCGACTATCTGTTTTTGCACGGTGCCGACATACGCATAAGCCATTACCGTCAGAAAGGAAATTATTCCTTTCAATATTGTCGCAATGTCGATATTGAGGATGCTGTAATCCATTCTAAGGATGCTTTCTGGAATACCGAGAATGTGACAATCCGCAATTCCGAGATTCATGGCGAGTACCTCGGCTGGCATTCCCGCGGGCTGCATCTTGTTAACTGCCATATATCAGGTACTCAGCCTTTATGCTACTGTTGCGGTCTTGTTCTTGAAAATTGTACTTTCGACACGGACTGCGACCTCGCTTTCGAGGATAGTGATGTGACAGCAACAATAACCACACCTGTAAGGAGCATCAAGAATCCGCGTACAGGCCGCATAGAGGTGCCTGTCGTCGGCGAGATTATTCTTGACGGCCATGTGCGGGAGCCTGCCGATTGTGAGATTATTATTACCGGCAAATGATGGACTACAAGACTCTTTTCGACTGTGGCGTGGACCGCACAAAAAGCGATTCATATAAATGGGACGCCTCGATGTCCGATAATGTTCTCCCTCTGTGGGTCGCGGATATGGATTTCGCCACAGCTCCCGTTATAATTGACGCGCTGAAGAGGCGGGTGGCCAACGGGGCTTTCGGTTATGTGCGTGTTCCTGATGCATACTATGAAGCGGTGACAACATGGTTCAGCCGACGCCATGGCTGGTGTATCGACCGAAACCATATAATTTATACCAGTGGCGTAGTTCCGGCTCTTTCGGCTGTCATAAAAGCCCTGACCGAGCCTGGCGACAAGGTGATTGTGCAGTCGCCTGTCTATAACTGTTTCTTTTCCTCTATCCGCAATAACGGATGTGAGACGCTTGAAAACCGTCTTATTTTTACAGACGACAGCTACCGCATGGATTTTGACGGTCTGCGCCAGTGCTGTGCAGATCCGCGTGCGAAACTGTTGTTGCTGTGTAATCCCGCAAATCCTGTCGGACGTGTGTGGACACGCGACGAACTTATTACGTTGGCTGAGATATGCCGGGACAACAATGTAACCGTTGTTTCCGATGAGATTCATTGTGAGCTTGTATATGATAGGCCATATACTCCATACGCCATATTGCCCGAAGAATTTACTGCTCGGTCGGTGAGCTGCATATCCCCGAGCAAAGCTTTCAATACTGCCGGTCTGCAGATTGCCAATATTGTCGTCCCGGATGCCTTAATGCGCTATCAAATCGATAAGGCAATAAACGTCAACGAGGTATGTGATGTCAATCCATTTGGCGTTGCTGCCGCGATAGCTGCATATAATGAAGGCGGCGAATGGCTTGAGGCACTCGTCGCCTATCTGTACGACAATTATAAAATGATGCGTTCTTTCTGCGCCGAGCATTTCCCTGAGCTACCTATATGCCGTCTCGAAGGTACATACCTGGTGTGGATGGATTGTCGTACACTTGGTATGAACTCGGTAGAACTTGAAAAGCGGCTGTTGGATGAGACCGGGTTATGGCTCAATGCAGGAAGCATGTACGGCGAATCAGGAGAAGGTTTTATGCGCTGGAATATCGCATGCCCGCATAGCCGGCTTGTTGACGCTCTTGGGCGTTTTTGCAGTTTTGTCAGTCGATACCGACAAAATCCCAGGTAAACTCTCCGTCGGGGGCTACTGTAAGGAGGCGGAATCCGCGCGGACGATAATCGAAATTGGCGCTTGTGTTTTCGGCGTTAAGGATATGGACGCCGCCGTATTCGTTATGAGCCGTCATATGGGTGTGTCCGGCAAGCCATAGCCGGCATCCTGCTTCAGCTACCTTTATCAGCAGACTGCGGCGTGAATCCTTGTGGAGATTGAAATATTCGTCTTCTTCGTCTATCTCTGTTTTGAAAGGCGGTACATGCGACAGTATAATAACCGGTTTGTCTGCCTCGCTGGCTTCCCGCAGCGCTTTATCGAATTTTGCCTCGTGGGCGGCAACTTCATCGGCCGGACCGCCACGCAGGAGCATGGAATTAATCGATATTATTGAGCGTCCTTTGCAGTCTGTTGTTGAGAAATCAGCGCCGAAAGCGTCGCGGTAACGTTTGAGTCCCTTTACCGATACCGGTTCGGTGAGATCATGATTGCCGGGAGTATAGACCACCGGAACCTTGAAGGCGGAGGCCGCTTCTTTGAACGTCGCTATGTCAGCAGAGTCCATTTTGTTTACCATGTCGCCGGCTATAAGCACTATGTCGGGACGCATGTCGTTGATTATTGCTATTTCGCGGCGGAAGGCATCAAGGTCGTATTCGAATTTCTCTGGACCGTAGAACCCTAACTGAGGATCGCATACATGGGCTATGCGCAGGGTGTCGGTCGGCATGGCGTTGCCTGTCAGGGGTAATGTCATAAGAATCAGAATGACGGTTAAGATTTTTTTCATGGCTTTTTTTAAAAAAAGGACCGACCAGACATTATGTCTTTGCGTCGGTCCGTTTATTATTTTATTACTTTTCTGTCAGTCTTCTTCAGTTTTAGGCACGTCTGTGAAAGAGCCGTTGGCGCTTACCGTGAATTCAGACCCGGGTACGGATCCGGGTGTGCAATCGAATACAAGGGAGAAGCCTCGTAGAGGATCGAGAGTGCCTGAGAGATTGGAGATGGGGTATTTATCGTTAGGAGCATCGCCAACATAAGGTTTAAGCTCATCGGCGCTAAATATAACAGAGTTGCCGCGCATGGTGAAAGGAATGTTCCTGAGGTTAAAATTCATCTTGGGCATACCTTCTACGAAGCGAACGTCACGCATGGCGATTTCAAGTATTTTCTTGGAAGCATCAATGTTGAATATGTAGAATGTCTCTTTGGTTGAGCTGGACGTGTTGGGTCCGTTGCATATTGTCGTGCCGGCGACAAACTGGATGCAACGGGTGATATATACGGTATATTTGGAGTTCACGGTAAACGATACTGACAGTGCGGGCTGATATTCAGCCGTGATTCCGTTGCCAATCTGACGTTCAAGCAGACGGAGTTCCAGGTTGGTGATCGAAGGGCCACTGAAAGAACCGGTGTCTACTGTGATGTTGTTAGACTTGATGATGTACCAGCTGTCATTCTGTGTTATAGGAAGCTCGGTGAACTTTAACTGGTTGTATGACGAGCCGTCGGGGAGTTTAAGTCCGGTTATTATAACCTCGGAGTTGCCTTGTGTGTAATTAATTGCGATACCAACGCTTAATCCGTCGTTGATTTCGTTTGCGTCCGTCGTATTGTCTATTACATTGGAGAAGCAGCCGGGTAAGTTCTGCGTTATTACCCAGTCGTTAGTGGTAGTCTTGCATGAACTTGTGATTAATGCTGCAAAGAGAGCGAGTGCTAAATAAAGTTTTGTCTTCATTACTATGGTTTTTATAATGCAAAGATAATATTATAAGGTCGAACTGACAAATCATAGCGCAGTTTGAACGAAAACTAAACAAAAATTTGCATATGTGAAGATTCCTTTGTATTTTTGCACAAGAAGATTTTAAGTAGACCATATTTGAATCTTATTTGATAAAGAAATAATGTTTTTATAGATTGTAGATTATCGGAGGGCTCTGTCGTGAGATACAGCCCTTTTTTGTAACCTTCTGTCTTTTATTTGTTATTGTTTTTTAATTTTATCGACGAAATTATTTGTATATTGTATTTAATTAATATATATTTGCGAAAATATTAATTTAATTAAATCTTCTGCCATGAAAAAACTGCTATTGTCAGCTGTGATATTATTCATTGCGTGGGCGGTTTCGGCGGAAAAGGTCAGTTTTCCTGTAGCCGTAGCTCCGCTCAGAGGCGATATTTTGGGGTATGCGTCATGGGATTTCTCGCAGAACGGATTGATTGACGACAATGCAAGGACATCGGTCTGCTTATACGGCGATTCTCTGTTGTCCGAGATTTATGAAGGTCGGCGATATTGGTATAATACGAGCCTTGATACGCTTTCTTTTCTTGGCGAGGAAGACCGGCTGACATCCATTGTCCTTGACGCTCCGGCCTATGTTGCCTCCACTCCTCTGGATTTTGGTATAAACAATGCCGGTGTCGGGTTTGAGGCGCGAGGCGAGGGCGCCGGCCGCCGGTTCGATATCCGTGAGCAGGGTCGGCTCGAATTTGCAAGTTCCACGCGGCCGGGTGTCCTGATTCTCTCTCTCGGCGATACCATTGAAAATGTCCTCTTAACCAGAGAACGCCGGCATGTCACCGCCACTTTCCCCGATGACAGTCTGTCTCGAGCCTCTCATCTGATTGTGGAGCTATACCGATGGTACGGCATTGACGGCTGCGCTTCTCTGATTCCGATTGCAGTCCAAAGGACTATATACAAATCACAGTCGCTTTCGTCTGGTGCAGTGCCGTCTTCATCGGTGGCATACCTTCCCGAAACGGCCGGGGCAGGACGGCAGCAAAATAACGATGATTGTTCCGATAAAAATGATTCGGAGCTTGATGCGATAGAGGTCGCGTTGGAAGCTGCTGTCATCACCTGTGACGGCCGGACTGTATCTGTAAGTGTGAAGATGCCTCAGTCTGGGCTTACTCTTTCGCTCGATATTGTGGATGCCGCCGGGCGTCTGTATCTGCATGAGAGCTGTATTTCGAGCGGCGCGACGGATGAAATGTCGCTTGACTGCTCCGGTCTTCGCGCCGGGCAGTATCTCGCCGTAGTAAGCGTCGAGAATTTTACCGTGGTGCCCAATAAGAAACTTGTTATAATACGGGGAGGATGAAGGTGGGTGGGCGGATATTGCTTTTTCTGTCGGCTGTGTTGGCGGCCGTGGGGGCTGTCGCGCAGACGTCTTCGGAGCTGATGATTTCACCTCAGACGAGCGAGATTATCACTCCTACTCCGACGAGCGCGCAGCAGATACACTATCAGAGTCCGCAGCCGTCACTCGCCACCGGTGCCGTCAACCTGTCTGTTCCTTTATATACGATAGAGGCCGAAGGGCTGTCGATTCCTTTTACCCTTAGCTATCATACCTCCGGTATCAAGCCTCTGGACGACCCTAATCCTTGCGGCTATGGATGGTCGCTGCTGCCCGCGCTCAAGATTACAAGAACCATCCGGGGGCGCGCGGATGAGAAATTCGAATATTGGGGGGATAAATTGCTCGGGCCTCCTGAAATTCCGGATCCAAAAGTTGCCTATGCATGTATGGCACGAACAGTTCCGGCTCTCGGAAATTTTCGTGACGAAATTCGCGAAAGATATGATGCAGAAAAGGACATATTCACTATTTCATTGCCATCCGGCACGTATAACAGAATATATCACAAGAACGATGACGGCAGTGTGTCTTTCATAGGCGGAGGTGCCGATGATGAAATTGTAGTCACAGCGGATGCCGATTTACATGATTTTTATGTACGGGATGCACAAGGTTTCACTTATCATTTCGGAGATAAGTATATTGAAAAGCCCGTAAAAGGTTCTGATGATTTCTCTTATTCCCCTACCTGCTGGGGTATAATCGACATTGGGTTACCCTCGAGTAGCAGGATTGATTTTAACTGGACACAATATAGTCCTCCATACAAAATTATAGTTGGAGGTGATACTTATTGTGACATGTTTGATGCGAATTTTGGGTCGAATTGTGGTCCCCAAGAATCCTTATTCGTTAAAAGTGAAGCCCTATACAACCTGTATTCCAATGTTCCAGGCATATACACTAATAGGATTACTCTTTCTAAAGTAACTTTTCCCGGCGGAACTGTAAACATTGACTACACGGACGGAATGATAACTTACTTTAAAGTGGTCTCGGACACTAACATAGTCAAAACTATCTGGATGCGGCATGGCACAGGAAAAGTGGAATCTTTGTTCTTGAAAGAGGTCAACATATCGGGAGAAGGCTCCTATAAATTTGATTATGATCCACAACGTTTTGAGGATAAATACTTACTGCACAGACAGGATTGGTGGGGCTACTATAACGGAAAGAGTCCGTATGGCACACCCGGTGAATATTGTCTAACTCCATATCTGGAATTCCAGGCTTATTATCATACAGACCTATGCGGGTTTAAGCCCCTGAAAAGCAAAATAGGTCATGCAAACAGAACTGTGGATGAGGTAGCCATGCAAGCCGGCATATTGAAAAAGATTACCTATCCAACCGGTGGTTTTTCCACTTTCGAGTACGAGACTCACCGTTTTCCGGCAACAAAAGAGTTCTATAGCGATGAATTGATTTCGAATACAGACCCCAAGCTTGATAAAGGTGGCGGATTGAGAGTTACGAAAATATGTACATATGCGGAGAGCGACGACCCCCGTCCGCATGTAAGGACGTATCAATATGATTCGGTAAATGTTACAGCAGTACCGTCAGCCGCTACATTTGTATCTGTATCACCTGCCATAGGTTTATATAAAGATTTATTTACAGGTGAGTATAAAACGAGACGATACAGACGTTTTCATGTAGGATATTGCTCAGATTACATGCAGAATCATATCGGAGAGGAAGCAATATGGTACAGCAAGGTGACGGAATTATACGGAGAAGGTAAAATAGTACATCGCTTTGGTTATTCAGCACCTAAAAGCGAAGAAACCCGTCTCTTTGGAAAATTGTTTCCGCGTAATTTATATAATATATTTACACATGGTATTTTACCTTTAACCAAAGAGATTTATGAAATAGCAGATGGTGTATATAAGAAAATAGAAAGCATTACATTCGAATACGAAAAGCTTAATAAGTCATCCATTATTAATGCGCATATTCAGCGCATCATCATTAATACTGTAGGTCCGGATGGGGATATTCCCGACTTTGTTAATGGCACCTACGCCAGACACCTTCTTTCCGATAACGGTTTTGGATGGGCAGATTATTTTATCAACATCTACCGAAACGGTTTTTTTGATGGAGAACATCCCTATGAGGTTAATAACTATCCCATCCATCTCCAGTCCGACCGTTTGAAATCGAAAACGGTGACGCAGCATCTCGAGAACGGCGATTTCTCCCGCACCGAAACCTACACTTACAAACCGTGGACGTCGATTGTCACATCGGTGGAGACTACCACATCCGCTGACAAGCGCACCGAGCGTATCGACATCATTTATCCGTCAGAATCGGGGTCCGATGCGGAATGCGCCATGATAGATGCCAATATAATAGGCGTCCCCGTGCAGACAACCTACACCTTCGGCAGCGCCTCCGTGGCAGTCCGCCGGGATATGGCGAGATACGGCAACAGGGTATTCCGTCCGGCCGGGGAATGGCAGTCACGAGGGACAAATGAATGGCTTGTCGGCAGCTATGATTACGACAGCCACGGTAATCTGCGTCAGTACACAGGCATGGATTTCGTGCCAACAACCTATCTGTGGGGATACTCATACCGGCATCCTGTCTACAGCATCAGAGGCATCACTTTTAAGGAAATCAGACAGCTGAATTCATCAAGCGTACTCAATGGTTCTGCTGAAACCGAAGAAATCAAACTCCCCGCTTACAACGGATACCGGATGCTTGTCACCAAAGCCTTGTGGAAGCCTCTTGTCGGCATGACGTCGCTCTGTCAGCCATGCGGACTTACAACTACTTATGATTACGATTATGCGGGGCGCCTTGTCCGTGAGTCCATCGACGGCTACGGACCAGTAAAGGAATACAGCTACCATATCGATGCTTATAACTGGCAGACCCGGAAATATGGCTTGAACTATACTACGCACAGCATCTATCAGAATGTCAACGGACATGCCATACAGGAAATCTTCACATACGACGGACTCGGGCGGGAGATATCATGGCAGCAGAAGACTCCTGCTCCCGAAAACACTGACGAGGAGCCGGCGGCATGTGGATTTACCACTGTATTCACCGAATACGACGCGATGGACAGGCCGTTCAGAAAATGGGCGCCTGTCATCAACAACAACCTACACCCTGCAATTGAGGATATAAAGGCCTCCGCCCTTGATTTTTATGGCACGGAACATGCTTACGGGACTACTTTCTACGAGGCTTCTCCGCGTGGACGTGTCTGCGGCTCGCGCAAGGCGGGGGACGAATGGCACCGGGCCGACAGGCGTACATCCGTAAGGTATCTCGTCAACACATCTTCGGGCGATTATGCATGCCCCGACTGCTATACCACCTCGGAAACGTCAAGGTACATTGTTACGAATCAGCGCTATTATCCCGCAGGGGCATTGACGGTGGAAGAGGTCTCCGACGAAGAGAACCATGTCACCATGACTTTCACCGACCGTCGGGGAAAGACTGTCATGATACGCGAGGGCGTCCCCGGGGACTGGAACGACACCCGCTTCGTCTACAACGATTACGGCGACCTGCTCTTTGTCATCCAGCCGCAAAGCACGGGAAACATCAGGAAGACAGCCTGTTTCAGATACGAATACGATTCCCGCGGGAACTGCACGCTGAAAGCGGTGCCGGGCGGTCCGCAGACAAGCTACCGCTATGATTCCCACAACAGGCTTTTCGCCGAGCAGGACGGTCTGATGAAGAATGACAATCAATGGCTGATTCACCATTATGACTACCTTGGGCGCCCGGCTTTCAGCGCCTACGCCGATATTTCAAAGGCGGACGTCGAGAGCCTGTGCGGCAGGGCGTTTACTGTCTTTGCTCCCGGGGAGGGAAGCAGTCTTGCCACGCACACCGGCGGCTATGTATGCCCGGAGGAACTGTCCTCGAAAGCGAAATATGCCGGGCTGGCCGAGGCGCACTATTATGATTCCTACGCCTATACATCCGGACTGCCGGAGAGATGGAGGAGTTTCTGCAGCCCGTCATATTTCCCGTCTCCCCGCAGTTCGACAGTCGGACTGGAGACCGCGACGGCGGCCGGCAGCCATCTGCGCGTGAAAATGTACGACGAAGCGGGGCGTGTCATCAGGGAGGCCTACGGCGACATGACGCAGAATCCGGAACAGGAAACGCATTACCGATACAACTATAAGGGCGAAATCACGGGGCAGTTGGACCGGACGTTCGCCCCGGAGTCGATAATACGTGATATTTCCCATACATATTATTCCTCAGGGCATCTGCGGGAGACAAGAGTCACGCAGGACGGAAAAACAGCGACAATAACCCGCTATTATGACGGGACGGGACAGATTGCGAAATTGGAACTCGGCGGGAATATTGTCCGTACATTCGGCTACAATGTCAACGGATGGCAGACATCGAGTGTGGCAACAGCGATATACAATCCTGCGACACCGCTCGTTCCCGCCGATTCATTGATTGTGATTAAATCGACAGGTTCTTCTGCTGCCCGTATCGGTAAAACGGAAAAGACTGTCATTGAAGAACAGCTCCATTATGCGGACGAGGCAGACGGAACCACGCCCCGCTACGACGGAAAGATTTCGGCTCGCAGACGCGACAATATGATGACTGCATACGACTACGACAATCACGGACGATTGGCTTCGTCGCTGACGTCCTATATAACAACAGGACCCATACGCCCCCTTGCCGTCCCCGATTACTCCACCGCATATACCTACGACCGCAACGCCAACATAACCTCGCTGTCTCGGCAGGGTATAATTGACAACGTTGGTCGGATGCCGGTCTACGGACTGCACTCGCGCTATAGCATGACATATGCCGGGAATCAGCTCAGCCGTATGGAGATAGAGCGGGAAGGCGAGGATTATGAAGGGCGTACCGGTGTGGGCGCTACCGGAACAGTCACCAATTTTTGGTACGATGTCAACGGCAACATGGGGCGGGACATGTCGCGGGGAATCATGGAGACCCGCTACAACCGCCTCAATCTGCCCACAGACATCTATTTCAGGAACGGCCACCGCCAGGCCATAGTCTACGACGGCTTCGGACAGAAGCGGCAGGTATCGTACAGCCAGA
>CAJTJV010000027.1 GCA_910576775.1 uncultured Muribaculaceae bacterium
TTGGTATGGCATGCCGTATAGTGCGACAGGGATTATCGCCTTCGGCTTACGGCCGGTCTTTGCTATTCGGTCTTTTATGGCTGTTTCAAGCAGATCCGGATCCATGTTCCACGAGTCCGGCTCCGAGTCGACGAACACAGGTGTGGCGCCGAGATATCTTACGGGATTTGCTGACGCGCAGAAAGTGAATGACTGTACAATCACTTCGTCCCCGGGTTTTGCTCCTGCGGCAATGAGGGCGAGATGGACAGCTGATGTTCCTGAATTGAGCGCCACAATGTGCTCCGCCCCGATTGCTTGGCCAAGTTCACGCTCAAAAGCGTTGCAGTCGGGTCCCATAGGTACGGCCCAGTCCTCGGCGAGCGCCGCCTTGATAAAATCAAGCTCACGCCCGCTCATCTTAGGTTTGCAAAGCAGAATTCTTTCTCGCATCAGTGGTTATTTGAAATGGTTACAATGATTTAAGCACACACAAAATCTCGGTTTTTGTATTGGCAATTGTATAAGGTATTACATCTTCTTTATTTCGAGCTCCAATTTTTTTGCAAATATCGGGATTCTCGTAAAGTTGACGTATTTTATCAGCAAATGCTGAAGCATTGTCCGGAGCACATAGAAAACCGTTGACTCCATCCTTGTTTACATCGGTAAGACCTCTAATATTTGACGTAACCAACGGCAAGCCACAATACATTGCCTCAAGTGAAGACACGGGAAGACCTTCCCGGAAAGACGGCATTGCATATACGTCTGACTGACTACAGATGTCTACAACATCCTTACGATACCCCATAAAATGGACACTATCAGCAATCCCAAATTTATTGGCATATTCCATCAAATTTGATTCCATATACCCTTTGCCGCAAATTATATAGTGTATGTCTTTATTTTTTAGCAATGCTATTGCTTCGATTATTGTTTTTTGATTCTTGTTCTTATTCAATTCTCCAATCGAAAGCACGATGAATGTATCTTTATTCAATCCTAATTCATCTCTGATATTGTGACGCAAAGAAATGTTTGATAAACGTGCGGTATTTATTCCAATGCCATGTATATACTCTACCCTATCTACATTGAAAGTTTTAGCTCGCCGATAGTCCTCCGTATTAACAGTACATATAATATCAGAGTATGGTGCCATGAGACGTTCGATAGGATAATATATCATCCAGTTTAAAAATGGTGCTCCATTATAAAAATGGAAACCATGAACCATATACAGCACTTTTGTTCCGTTTTGTCGGGCATTACGCGCCGATAAGCGTGTAACAACTCCCATAACAGGTTCATTCGTCCATATTAGGCCGTAATTACCCCTATCTATTATTCTACACAATTCTCGGTATCCTTTGAAATTGCTTATAGATAAGGGAGACCGACGCAAGTTTACAGTATATATATTTCCAATGTAACCTTGGAGTTTTTCTTTGATTTCTTCAAGCCTTCCTCCAACATCGGAGCAAGCCAAATCCACATCATAACCGGATTCAGATAGATTGATGACATGGGGCAGAAGAAACTGTACCATCATCAGGTCGGTCGACGTTATAAGAATCCGTTTATTCTTCATTTAATTTATTCAGTATACGTTCAGCGATACTTTTAGAATCAAGACGGTTAAATCGACGCAGGTATTTCTGATTCCCTACGGCGCTGCAGTATGTATCTTCAATTCCCATCTTCAGCAGATTGGCCTTTGTCGGTATTTCAGCCATAATTTCGGCAACCGCAGAGCCGAAACCACCTACAACATTATGTTCCTCACAGGTGACAATCAAATCGAAATCTTGCGCATACTTCGTTATTACTTCTTTGTCAATCGGTTTTACTGTCGGAAATGTATAGACAGCGGGATTGATACCGTTCTTTTTCAATACAGGGAGTGCGTCTCTGATTTCCTCGTATATAGCGCCGGTAGAGAATATAGCCACCTGTTCACCGTCCTGAACCTTTATCGCCTTACCAATTTTGAAATTATCGATTTTTTCATGAATGCGTTTTTCCCCACCTCGCCCTAATCGGAGATAAACGGTTCCCGGATAGTTGGCAATGGCTTTTGTCGCTTCCTCGGCCTCGACTAAATCGGCGGGACACACGACCGCAACACCTGGGAGAGCCCGCATTATGGCAATGTCTTCCGTTGCATGGTGACTCATGCCTAAGGAGCCATATACAAAACCACCACCGACACAAACGATTTTTACATTTCCCTTATGATAGGCGCAGTCATTGCGAATTTGCTCCAGACAACGTAATGTCGGAAAGTTGCCGATTGAATAGGTAAAGACCGTCTTACCTTCAAGAGCCATACCGGCGGCTACAGATGTCATGTTCTGTTCGGCGATTCCCGCATTGGTAAACTGGTCGGGACACTGCTCCCAGAAGGGTTTCAGAACGCCGAAGCCAAGGTCGCCCGTGATAAGTTGGATATCCGGATTGGACTTGGCGATTTCTATCATTGTCTTTACAAAGGTATCTCTCATGATTTCTCTGATGTTAGAGTTTGTGTTCACGTTCAGAAGACCCGGGGGTAGCTTCTACTCTCCGCATTTTCTCCGGATATGAAATTGGTTTCCATGTATAGGAAAATGTATGGTCGTTATTAATGTCATCCGTTTCTTTTGGAAGAGTCGGGAGTTCAATGCCATCGGGAGTATAAGGGTCTTCTATTCCTTCTGGTTTGGATGCCAACAGCTCCGTTACCGCGGTGTCGTATTCCCAGCCGTCGTGTGGAAAACGATAGTGCCACAGAATATCGTTCTGCATAAAGCTTACACCCTTTCCCTTTATTGTATTTGCAATGATTACTGTGGGTTTGTGCTCCGGGCTTTGTCCGGCAATGGAGAATGCTTTGCGCAATTCATGGTGGTTATTGCCGTCGATTTCGATGACATCCCAGCCGAAAGCCTTCCATTTGGAAGCAAAATCTTCAATTTCGAGGGTATTTTCATTGAAATCAAGACTCTGCATGTGGTTGTGGTCGATAACCGCTATAAGATTGTTGAGGCGGAAATGATTGGCGAATAGGGCGGCTTCCCACACTGAGCCTTCGTTGCACTCTCCATCGCCCATTACTACGAAGACGCGCTCGGTGCGCGCATCTTTTTTGAGAGAATATGCCATGCCGGCTCCTACGCCGAGTCCATGCCCTAATGAGCCGGTCGATAGGTCAACGCCGGGAAGATGGTGTGATACGTGTCCGGACAGACGGCTCCCGTTCTGATAATGTGTTTTTAGTTCATCGACAGGAAAGAATCCGGATTCGGCAAGGGCCGCATATACACTTGCTCCGGCATGTCCTTTACTCAGTATGAAGCGGTCGCGCCCTTCCCAACGGGGATGTTCGGGATTGTATCTCAATATTTCGGCATAAAGCACTCCCATGATGTCGGCGACCGAGAGTATTGCGCCGAGATGTGAACCTCCAGACAAGTGGGTCATTTCAACTCCATGCCGTCGTATCAACCAGGCAAGCTGCTCGCTTGACTTAACTGTGTTTTGTCCCATTGTTATATGTTTATTTTCCTAAACAGAATGATATCCAGCGGATTTTAAATTTATGTTCGATGTAATTTATTATGAGAATCAGCAAAACCGGACCAATGATGCCGGCTAGGAACTGTACAGGCATTATCATATAGTATGGCAGGTGCAATATGCGTTCCGTCATAACATTTGCCACAGCCTGTACCGGCCATGACAGAAGAAAGATTGTGAATGTCTGAGTATAAACCGCAGTGCGGGAAACGTGAATCTTTATGGCAAGCCACATGCATAGCTCGACTAATGATATAATCATCAGCATTGCAATGAGAATGTTTCTGATTGCTCCGAAAGGTACGTAAGATGCATATATATATAAGATAGCGGCAAGGGAAATGCAGATTATAGATATCGGAATTCTATATTTGTTCCTGACCAGTGTAAGCGAGTCATAGCATGCGCAGAGTGCTCCGAGCGCGAATACCCATCCGAATATCACGATATCTTTCAAGGAAAACCACTGTGTTATTTCCCTGTTGAAAGTAAAAATATAAAGGATCAGCAACACTGCTGTAATAACAGCCCAACCCAATTTACTTAGGCCGTATTTTACAAAAATCCGGTCTGCCAAAAATCCGGCGATACCAAGAATAAAAATCATGGGAAGAAACCAGAAATGTCCCCATACATTTTCCCGAGGAACGAGAAATACCCGTACTATAGACTCCGCATCAAGTTCAATGCTGTCGTTGAGATATGGTTGGACGGCATACTTGGGGATGAAAGCAACAATAGTCAGTATTATATATGGAATCAGCAATTTGATTGCCCTGCGTGCGGCGAACTGTCGAGTATTATATTTTAATGATTGTCGGGTGTAAATCAACAGATATCCGCTAATCCATACAAACAATGGCATGTGGAAGGCATAGAGGAATGTCCTTGCACTATCCAGCCAATCAGGGAATGATGTTATGAAGGGAAACGAGTGCCCGAGAATAACAAGATACGTGGCAACAATCTGGACTAACAGGATTCCGGAAACGAATTCCTTGTCAGATGTGCTGTTATCGTGATATTTCATTCAGTAACCTAAGTTCATCGTCCGTCAGCGTCCAGCCTATGCTTTCAAGGTTGCCGGATATCTGCGCCGGGCGTTTGGCTCCAACGAGGACAACCGAGTCTTTGAGATAATCCATGATGAATCTTATTGCGACGGCAGCAACGCTTACATTGTGCGCCTCTGCGATAGGTCGCATTGCGTCCACTATCTTGAGGTTCTTCAATAGCTTTTCGCCATGGAAATTTATGTATATGTCGCGACTCCGTCGGTCGTTGGCGGAAAATGAACATGAACGGTCGTATTTACCTGTCAGAATCCCTTGTCCGAGGCTACCCCATGTGAGAGGGGTTACGTCCAGCAGATCCTCAACTTTCAGAAGAGAACCCTCATGGCTTCGGTTTGCAAGAGAGTATTCATCCTGACAACATACGAATCTCCCTCTGTAAGGGCGGAATTCATCGATGCTGTCTGTATCGATATTTGAAAGTCCGTAGTATCGGATTTTTCCCTCGTCTTTAAGTTTATCGAGCGTGGCTACTACCTCTTCTATCGGTGTTTTATGGTCGCGGTAATGTATCACATATATGTCGACATAATCGGTGCCGAGACGCGAAAGCGTGCCTTCGAGAGCCTGACGTATATAAGTCGGGGAATTGTCATATACGGTGCCTTTGGAACTGAAGCGTACCCCGAATTTCGATTGAATTATCACATCTTTGCGACGTGCGCCAAGACCTTTGGCGAGAGTGATTTCCGATTGTCCGAGTCCGTAAGTATCGGCGGTATCGAAAAAGTTGATACCGTTGTCAACGGCGACATTTATGGCGTCGATAAGGTCTTTTTCCTGAACATCGCCCCAACCGTAGCCACCCATAGGGCAACCGCCCATGCAGAGTCGCGACACTTTTAAATCGGAATTGCGTAAAGTTATATACTCCATATTTATTTATGTTTATGTAGAAAAATGAAGCCGCAAGCCTTTTGGATTACACTGTAAACGGTATTGAAGAACAGTCTGCAATCGGTGGTAAACGATACCTCACGGGCATATTTTATTCGCAGTTGGTTCTTGCGTTTGAGCACATATTTTTCGTAGGCCTCGTCCGCATTCTCGGCGCCTACTACCTCATCGAGGTTGATGAACTCGACAGAACTGAAATCGGTTATGCCGGGTCTAACTTTTAAAATAATTTTTTCATCGTCGGTATATTGCTCCACGTAACGGAGCAGCTCCGGCCGAGGCCCTATAAAGCTCATCGAGCCGCCGATGATATTGAAAAGCTGAGGAGTCTCGTCAAGCTTTGTCTTTCTCAGAAAGTTTCCGACTTTGGTAATGCGGGGGTCGTTGAGGGCCGTAGTGCCACCGCCAATCTTATCGGCATTCTTGACCATTGTCCTGAATTTGAATATCCTGAAAGGCTTATTATTGTAACCACCTCGAGGCGGACGGTAAAACACCGGCACCCCGTCCTCAATGACAATCAATAGAGCAATGATGATATAAACAGGCCAAAGAATAACCAATAAAACCAGTGCAATGAAAAATCCGAGCCAACGTTTGATATAGCGGTTATAAAACGAATCGTATCCCATAATAAGCAATATTACAAATTATGTCTAAAATCTCCTTTAAGTCTCAATTTATCAAGGTAGTATTTGAATTCTGGTTTACGGCCATAAAAAACTAAAAAAATCAAATTGGGGAATACTGTACAAATTAACAATGCAAGAACGAAACTGCTAATGTTTTCATCCCAAACTAAATGCACACCATAGTTAGTTAAAATTGCAATAATTAACGCAAAACAAAAATTAATAATTAATGTCCTAAAATATGGCCAAACAGGTGCATTGAATACATATTTGTGAACAATCCATGGTTCAAACCACGTAAGAGTGATTAATCTGCTTAATAACAAGGCGATTAATATGCCATTAATCCCCAATTTATTCACTAATAAGATTGCAAGTACTACATTGATGATAGCTGTGATGAGTGGGCGGAGTTTCCCGATATCATTTAAGCCGCAAGCTGAACGAAATTGCGTTGAAAATGAAATGATAAATTCGATGTAAAAATATACACATATTATTATTACCGTACTATAAGGTAATGTCACGTCAGCCCCGAGCCATAATGTTATGAATGGGGTAAGTAAACAGTACAATGATATGGAACAGAAATAGCATATCCAGCACATTAAGAAATTTAATCTTCTGAACAGCATTAATTTTTCATCGATATTTGAATCTGTTGTAATCTCACCGATAACCGAAACCATCGGATTAATTAGACTTAATATGAGAGACCTGATAGAATCAACTATCAACATATAGTTTGAATATACACCTAATACAACCAGGCCAATAAAATATGAAATAATTACAGATGTTGAAGATGATTGAATCGTTAGGCTGACCTTATATAACATTGTCGATTTGATATATCTTGTAATCTGTTTTTTTAAAGAGGAATTTATCGTAACTCTGTTATATTCCTTTAAATATGGGTACAGTCGGAGTATTTTATGACGAATAATGTAGTTGACTGTAAATGTAGAGACGCAAGAAAGTGCGACAACGATGATAAATGAATGGAGAAAATATATTGCTAATATTTGAAATATCGTCAAGACAATTTGTCCCAAAGTCTGAGGCGCAAAAAGTACATAGTTTTTTCTGTCAGCGTTTGCTAATATCTGATAATAAGAGAAAAATAAGTATGATATAGCCGTATTAAAAACAAATATTAGAAATATTATATTAAAATGTGGTATATCATTCCCTCCTTTTACCAAAATATCCAAAAAAGGAGTAACTGCAATGCCTGCAACGATTATGAAAAATCCTACATATTTATAAAGCTTCTTGAGGAAAAAAACGATTTGCGCGACCTGGAGATTATCATTATTCTTTAAAGGTTTATATAGATAATAGGAGATTGCCCAACTGATTCCTAATTCAGAAAGGGCAAATATTCCAATTAAATTCATACATAAACCAGTGACTCCTGCATATTTAATTCCTAATGAATGAACTAATACAGTTCTATATAAGAACTGTAATATCGTAGTAACTATTAATGTAACTACCGATAGGGATGAATTTAAAACGGCTATTTTTGCTCTATTCATACCTTATGCATCATCATAGTATAGGCGTCATAAAGCACGATGTTATTCGTGATGGCCAAGTAAATATTCAACGTGTTCTCGAATATATGAGAGGCGTCTTCTATTATTTAAATATTTACAGCGCAATAAATGATATAATGAAATCAGAGTTCTTCTTGAAAAGTATACACGATATAGTTTTCTAATTTCTTTAGTCTTGTATAATCGTGTTTTTTCATCATTGTATTGTTCTCGGGTTATTATATTGTCTTTCAACGCTATATTCATATCGGTAATATTCTGGTTGAAAATCTCATCTACAGGAAATTTTTCAAACAATTCGGGCCTGGAATTGCTTCCTGAATGTTTGCGATATTTAATCATTATATCAGGCAGAAAGGCGATATCGCCTAGCAGGATTGCTCTAAACCCAATAGAATCGTCTTCCGTCGGGCAATGCTCTCCTAACGGCCCAAAGTAATCCATTACGGTTCTTCTAAAAGCAGAGAAACCAATAGCGACATGTGCTCCTGAACCAAATTTATATCTTCGTAGTTTATCTACTTTTACACCATTTTGAATATAAGAATCATATGGCACATCATTCTGATCAACCACAATCGCACTGCATGCGGCTTGTGTTATATTCGGGTTCTTGAGTAAGAATTCAGCCATAACACTGGAACGTTCGGGAATAGACGTGTCATCACCATGCGCGGCGACGATTATTTCGCCTTCGGCCAATTCGAGATAGGCCTTGTTCATGTGTCTGGTAATTCCCAAATTCTTCTCGTTGCGGTTGAGCTTAATTTTATGCGGACCGGTATAGCCGACTGCCATTTTTTTCATTATTTCGAATGTTCCATCCGTGCTACAATCATCCGACAGGATAATTTCGAGAGGGGAATATGTCTGAGCAAAGGCACACTCTACAGCCTCTCTAATATATTCTTCAATATTGTAAGCGGTTACAACGTAGGATATGAGTGGGTGGTTCATTTCACAAATTTTATTAAGATTAAGGGTGGAATGATGCGAATGGAGAGGGCGATGAGTTCGTCAAATAATTTTCCTTTGAAGCGGCACTGCCGCATAATGCGGTGTTGTTTAAGTCGATTGATAGAGTCACGTTTCACCGTATCGGAAGCATCAGACCTACAGAGCGACAAGAAGATGTCGCGCACAATTCCCGGCGCCAATGGTCTATAATCAAATTGAATGCAATGTTCGTCGATGAATCTGAATTTTCTGTCGAGCAAATACATTTGGATGTCGGCATAATCACCCTTGATTCTTTTACTCAAAGAGCCTGTAGTATCGCGATATAAATAGAGTGGCGAATCAATTAGAGTGCCGGATGAAACATGGTCGAGGTAATCGAGATTGAAACATAAATCTTCGCCCAACGAAAGAGTTTCGTCAAATCGGATATTATATTTTCTGATAATATCCAACTTATATAGTTTTGCGAATGGCGGATGCAAGAGTCCTGCCCTTCCGTATTTTATATATAGATTGTTAATAGTGTTGATTTGTTCATATACAGTATCCAAGAGGGGAATGGTAGGAACATCTCCTTTAAATCCTGTAACGCGGCAAGCTGCAATATCGTGTCCGTTCTGAATAGAATGATGAAGGAGCTCCAATATGTTGTCAACGCAACAATCGTCGCTGTCCACAAACATTAAATATTTGCCGGAGGCATGTG
The DNA here is from genome assembly GCA_910576775.1 of uncultured Muribaculaceae bacterium. Taxonomy (GTDB): domain Bacteria; phylum Bacteroidota; class Bacteroidia; order Bacteroidales; family Muribaculaceae; genus CAG-873. The sequence goes on from CAJTJV010000027.1 coordinate 9,374, forward strand.
CAAGTCCCATGTTTCTTGCAGAACTGACACCTCCATTCGGCTTTTGAATGCATTTTACGCGTGAATCACGGTCTTTCCAATTGCAGCATATTTTAGCTGAACTGTCGGTGGAGCCGTCATCAATAAGCAGTAATTCCCAATCGGTAAATGTCTGGTTAACGATACTATTAATGCAGGTATCGAGATACCTTGCGGAATTGTATACCGGGACTATTATTGAAACCTGCGGATTCATGTTTTTCGCAATTTCAACAGCTTATATAATATGAAATAGAGATTAAAGCGATATGCTGTCAGGATGATTTTATGCCACGTAGCCTTTGTCGGCCAATTGCCACCTTCAAAAAGACGCTTGACATCAGGATGCGAAAAGATTCTTTTCAACTCGTCTTTGTACAGACTGTAATTCCTTATTCTGCCGGCGTTGTATACGCTATAAGTTACAACAGAAGCAAGATTAGCATTAAGCCTATCTGTTATTACACTGTTATCGACATCAATATCGGCGGTGAGACGTCGGCAATAATCGTTGCATGCCATCAGCATGGAGAATGCGTTTTTGCGGAATTTTTGGGTGAGAGAGCCAATATTTACGCAATAATAGTACAACGGTTCGTTGATTACCGCGATGCTTCCGGTCATTCGTTTGGCATACAAAATATTCATCAATATGTCTTCTGTGAAATATTCTCTTTCCGAAACAAAATCAGATATTTCAAGTAGATGCTTCCGATACATTCTAATTGGTACAAATCCGGGTATATTTATGCTCCCGGGAGTGCATGAAGCTCCGACTATCGGGATTAAATAGAACGTGTTGATGTCGCGGTTGGAAATTGAATCGGTTTTGTACGGCAGCCGGCTATCTATTATTCCTTTTTCGGATTCTGTCGCATAGCTGCATAGGCTTAGCTGGACGTCGCTGTCGACAAATGGAGCGGCGAGTTTCCTCAGATATGAATCGGCTACGTAGTCGTCGCTGTCGACAAAGGCAATAAGTTCTCCGGTCGCTACCTCGTAACCTGCAAGGCGCGCACTGCTCAGTCCGCCATTCTTTTTATGAATGACGGAAATAATATCGTATGCGTCGGCATATTCATCACATATAGCTCCGGAGTCGTCGGTGGAGCCGTCATCAACCAGAATTATTTCATATGAAGAATAGTCCTGCCTGATCAGGCTGTCGATACACCTGTGGAGATATCTCTCCACGTTATAGACAGGTACTACAACTGAAACTATTGGTTTATTTTCCTTCAAGCGCATTCTTCAGATAGGTTAACGAATGTTCTTTTATCGCATCAAGTTTTAATCCGACAGATTCGTAGTCAATTTCAGAATTCCTGTTTATTGTTTCTCCGTTTCTAAGGAGACGGCTTTCAAGTCCTAAGGATTTAAGGAAATCAATTTTACGGCTGTCGTTGTTGTTGTGGACATTATCGTTTGCTGCGATAGCTGTATAAAACTCTTTCCGGAAAATTACCGAGAAGGCTGTCGCATGAAACGAATTAGTGTAAACAAGCTCAGCATCAGCTATCAGGCCTAAGAACTCCTGTGGTGATGCATCGAGTTTTTGTTTTATATAAGGTTTGAAAAAATCGCGGATATAATCATTAAGTATTATTACATCATAGCCGGTAATATCATGCAATACCTCTAACTGCGACCGGTCTCCATGGTTATTATCAAGAAAATACGCAAGGATATATTTCTTTTTTCGCTTTGGTTTGACAGCAAAATTGTTCCAGTCTGCCGATGAAGGCAAAAGTACCGGGTCGCAAACCTGGATTGCATTTCTGCCGCTTAGGTTCGATATTAATTCCGCTCCGGATTTTTCCCGGCATGAAAGATAATCCACATTCAGAAGAAGCCCGCGTATCAAATTTTTATCTTCTTCGCCGAAATTGCCTTTTCCCAAACTTGGAGCATAAGCTATGGTTGGTTTACGCTGACGGACAAAATCGAGATAGTATGCCGATTCAAAATCCAGACAAGCAGGATTCCATATCTGGTCGCTACCGGCATAGTATATATCATAATCAAGTTGCTCAATATCAATTTCTAAACCTGTCCGATATTCCTTGGGCGACAATGGCAAGATATGATTTATGAAATATTCAAATTTCTTTTGTCTTGAAGCGAGTTTCTGATAATTGATTAATTTGAATAATCGGTGAATTTTCGATGGAGTGTTTATAATCCTATACGCGTCAAGTTGAGCCTGATTTCTCAGGTTTATAATTTCAGGTTCATAGCCAAGACCACGCAATGTAATTACGGATGCATAACTTTGGAGCACCGAACCATAATTATGCGCACCATGAAAGGTTAGTATTCCTACTTTTTTCATCAATATTCAAATAGTATGCAAGGATAGAATCTGTATTAATTCTTATTAACAATGGGGGGGGGGTAAATGTTTTGCGAACTAATACTATTGTTTTGTATATCAGGTGATTATATAGCCATGATATGTAAGGATAATATGATGGTTTAAGGAACAAAAAATCAGCCAATCTACAATAAATAGAGTTTCCATTTGTTTGGATAATCATGTCAGCGCTAAACTTGTCAGCCCAATATTCGAACTGTTGTTTTGGTATTCCAAATTGAAGAACTTTAGGTAAGAATACACTTACATGATGATTTATAACATGTCTGATTCCCACTTGAATCGCAGTATTTCTGTTCGAAGCACTTGCAAGATGGGCCAGTAATGCGTGATAGCTATAGAACCATTTCTCTGCTCGTTCTTTAGAGATTGTTGTCATTGCCGATTCTTTTCTCTGCCAATAAATATACGGGCAGCATGAGGTATAGCAGACATTAGGATTTTTGGAAAAAAATTCAAAATTAAACCATACATCCTCTCCTATTGTAATGCCTTTGGGGAAACGTATGCCATGTTTTTTTAAGAATTCAGTACGATATAAACCTAAACAACATGTGCTAGGCCAGTTAACCGCTATAATACTTTCCAATCCTCTTGTATGTTGTACGATTTTGCCGTCTGTAAGAGGTGTGTCGGGAATACGAATATCTTCTGTCGTTCGCAAGTCCAAGAGGCACATACCAAATCCGATATAATCGTATGAGTCCTGACATATATTGTCAATAATATAGCGATATGAATCTCTTTTCAAAGTATCATCACAGTCCATAAAATGGATATACTTGCCCTGCGCTAATTCTATCCCTTTATTACGTGCACATGAAACTCCGGAGTTTTTCTGATAATAATATCGAATATTAGTATTGTTATGCGTTATTATAAAATCATTACAAAGTCGCTCTGAATCATCTATGGAACCATCATTAATCAATATAATCTCGAATTCATCGTTTCTCAATCCTTGCTGCATAAGAGACGCAAAACAAGACTCCAGGTATTGTGATTTGTTATAAATAGGTACTATGATAGAAAGAAGCATATCCTGAATAGATATTAGCTGCGAAATTTGATATACAGTCAAATAACTAATTTAAGTTATTGGATTTACAATAGATATTCTCCATACTTTTCACCATGACATTTAAATCAAAAGCAGAACCGATAACTTTTTGTGATATTATGTTTCGATCATATTTTAAAGAGTTGAGATACAATTGCTCAACCCAAAGTTCAGGCTTTGCTAAAGAGAGGAAATCCACACTATCGGTAATATTAACCTCTTTTGATATCGTGTCTGACATGATTGATTTAAGTCCGGCTGTTTGAGCTTCGATAGCAGCGTATGTCAGCCCTTCGAAAAGGGATGTCATAATAAATGAATCAAAGACTGAATAGTATTCATTGGCATTATGGACATTCCCTGTAAAAATTATATTATCTGATATTTTAAGGCTCCTGGCAAGCGAGATTAGTTTTTCTTTATCACTGCCATCTCCTACAAGCATCAGTTTTGCGTTTATATCCGGATGTAGTCTTATTATATTTGCCAATAATCTTATCGAAAACGCTTGATTTTTAAGAGGTATCAATCGTCCGACCTGGCCGATAACATACTCATTGGATAGATTATGTTTACTGCGAAGGCGGTTACGGATTGATTCATTATATATGTATTTATTGGTATCAACAGCATTACTTATATTTTGAGAGTCTTTATTGCCGAACATCCACATGCTCGCGGCCTTACTACACGATAGACGAATAAAATTATCTTTTAGAAACAGCTGTTTATTAAGTTTGTGAATTAGTTTTCCAAGTAGTCCGCCTCGTCCATTCTGAGTACTGTGAGAATGGATGATTACTTTACAATTGGAAGCAGCTGCGGCTATTGCCGGAATAGGGTTTATAAATGCGTTCATATGAATATGAACGTAGGAGTATCCGCATGAAATCAGATGCTTCAGTTGCTTATATTGCCCGATAGGATTTTTTGTAAAATCCGGTATCACATAAATTTTCCCTCCGGTACTTTCAATCAGTTCTTTAAATTGTTTATGCTTAATATTCGGCTCCTGTATGGCAAAATCAAATCTATATTTTGTGTGATTTATAGCACTTAACAGATTGAAAATGAAATTTTCAGCTCCGCCTAAATTCAAACCATGAATTACATGCAGTATTTTAATCATAACAATTTAAGAATTATATTTCTTAATAATTCTAATAATAGATGACGGAACAAGCCCTTTGCTGAGATCACGTAGGGCATAAAAAATCCCGCACTTGACTCCAAGCCCACGGCATACCTCCACTTTTATATGGAAACTCCTGAGACGGTCTTTGAATTTTCGTCTTGAGAATGCATTTTTATCGTTTCTCATCCAGTACAATGGTTCGGGCAAATTGTATCCTTGTAGGCCCGCTTTATGAAATTTATACCAGAGATAATAATCTTCTATTCGTTCTACCTTTGGTTCTGTCGTATATCCTCCAACTGAGTCCAATGCAGCTTTTCTAAATAAAGTGGGGGCGTGGAAATAAGGCGTACCGTTTTTGAAATCATTTTTATCCGGTATGTTGTTTTGCGTTTTAGTTTGTCCGTAAAAACCATCCTCATCAAAGAGCTTCATAGCAGTGCTTACATGACTGTATTGTTTGTTCTTTTCAAGGAAACGAATCTGGGTTTCGAATCTTTTAGGGTCGCATAAATCATCACCATCCATGCGGGCAACAAATTCAGTGTCTACATACTCCAGACAATGGTTGAGGGTTGCTGCCAGTTTCATATTTCGATCGTTACGTATAAAAATAAACTTTCCGGGATATTTATCAACATATTTTAGAGCTTCAATGGCTGTATTATCAGTTGATCCATCATCACACATAATAACCTTAAAATTCTGGTAAGTCTGCGATAATAGTGAATCGAGGGCGGCTGATAGAGTATCCGCACAATTGTATATACCTATAATGACGGATATGCGAAATTTATCGTTCATGCCAGTCTCCAAATGAGATTATTTATTGATGTAGGAATCTTGACATTGTTTTTTCGCCAAAAAGCTTATATAGCATCAGTTTTATTTTATGCTTGATGCGCGCTGATTTCGGTAGCCATGAACAGGCGAAATGATGAATGCAGACTGAATTGTCTGTAAGTTTGATAATTCCGGTTCCGTGATCTTTTGGACAGAAAAAATCAGATGGATAGATTGTGACGAGCCCTGGAAAATCTTGAAAGGTATTGTTCTGTTTCAACCCTGCTTTGCGCATATAATTTGTGATGGTAACCGTGTTGGTCGTGGTGTCAAACTCCCCGTTGGACTTAATGAATGTTCGGTTGGTGTATTCTTCGAGAAGGTCTGTAACCCATTTCCCTCCTGCCACTGAGGCCATCATGCCGGTTGGCACAAAATTGTTGTTTTCGAAACCGGAGAATGCGACGTGATGTAAAAATGGATTATAGCTCTTTAAAACTTCTACGTCCGAATCCATATATATGCCACCCTCTTTTGCTAATGCATACAGGCGGACATAGTCTGTTACGTATGCGAATTTACGTGACTTGTATGCTTCCTTGACATACTGGTTGCTATTTATATCGAAATTAGATTCATTCCATTCTTTTATTTTATAATCCGGGAGAAATCTCTTCCATGAATCAATGCATTTTTGTGCTTCTGATGGGAGGGGATTACCTCCGAACCAACAGTAATGTATAATTTTAGGAATCATTGCTAATCGATTATTACATAAATTCTGAGACGATTCTCGCGCATGCCAAGCCATCGCCGTAAGGATTTACGGCTTTCGACATCTGTTCATAATAGTTGGGGTTATTCAAGAGTTCTGACACGTCGCTCACGATTGTATCGTAATCTGTACCGACGAGTTTTACAGTGCCTGCTTCAAGGGCTTCGGGGCGTTCTGTAGTGTCACGCATCACAAGAACAGGTTTGCCCAGTCCTGGAGCTTCTTCTTGAATACCGCCGCTGTCGGTTAGGACTATATGTGATTTTTCCATTAGGTAAACGAAAGAAAGATACTCAAGCGGCTCAATGAAGAACATATTGGCAAAATTATCTAATCTCTCACCAAATACTTGATGGATTGGTTTTCGTACATTAGGGTTTAGGTGCATGGGATATACAAAATCGACATTCGGATATCTCTCAGACAAAGTTTTAATTGCCCTGCATATTGATATAAAACCATCGCCGAAATTCTCACGACGATGGCCGGTGATAAGTACGAGTCTCTTTCCGCTGTTGAGCCTATCTGTGTTGTAACCGGCCTTTGCCAGTTCTGATTTCAGATTTTCGTTGAGTGATGGAGTATTCTTTATTTTATCCACAACCCAATATAGAGCATCTATGACAGTATTACCTGTAACTGTAATTTTATCTTTATCGACACTTTCTGCGATGAGATTCGAACTGCTAAGTGACGTAGGGGCAAAATTATACTCCGCTATGCGCCCTGTTATCTGACGATTCATTTCCTCCGGCCATGGAGAGTATATATTGTGAGTGCGAAGACCTGCTTCAACATGCCCGACAGGAATCTGCTGATAGAATGCGGCTATAGCTGCGGCAGTGGATGTGGTAGTATCTCCATGAACAAGTACAATATCTGGCTGTGCTTGTTTCAATACCTCTCTCATACCGAGTAGTACTCGCGTTGTGACATCGTATAAATCCTGTCCCTGCTTCATGATATTTAAGTCATAATCAGGGCGGATTTCAAATAGCTCAAGGACCTGATCCAACATCTTACGGTGTTGTCCTGTGACGCACACGATAGTTTTAAAATCATTTGGGTATTTCTGGAACTCCTTTACTAACGGAGCCATTTTAATAGCTTCGGGGCGAGTGCCGAATACAAGTAAAACTGATTTCATAAATTGTTTGAAGACGTTTAAATTACAAATCCTGTTTTGTCCTCAAGTTCTTTTCGTTGTTGCAGTTTCTTCTGCGGTGTGATATTTCCGCGTAGAGTGTAATCTTCATCATATACAAATCCCTCAGCCATACGGGTTTTGTTACGTGTAATGTACTCGTCGATGGTACAGATTACTTTAGCGGGATTTCCTGCCGCAACAACATTACTTGGTATATTTTTTGTCACAGTTGAATTTGCTCCTATTACAGTGTTGTCGCCAATTCTTATGCCAGGGAGCACCACCGCATCTGCGCCGATAAAGACGTTGTTACCTATGTCTACTCGCCCAATACGTGCGTATCCTAAGTGATGGCAGGTGCTTGCGTCGTGAGCTAAGATATGCACTCTTGGAGCCATTGTGACATTATCGCCAATCGTGATTAGCCAGCAGTGGGAATCATCAATAATGGTTCCGTGCATACGATTGAAATTCGAACCGACAACCATTCCCAGTTCTTTAAGTTGCTCTGTGGTATAATCGGCTCTAAGACGGAAAACAAGACGTTTGATTTTATTTTTTAGCAATTTAATCATAATTATAAAGTCGCTGGAATTCTGTCTTAAACCAGTTATACAATGAAAAGCCCAAAGACATCACTGATATAATAGTAGCTGCTGACGAATAGATAGTAGAATATTATGTATGTAATGGAAAATCCGATGTATAGTATCTTCCGTAAATCAGCATATATGTGATTTATAAGATATGGTATCAGGATATAATCGAATAAAGTAAAGTATACAGGTAGCCGTCCAATCATTACTCCACTAGTAAATATACCGACAAAAAATAGTCCGGCAGAAACAGCCGACATATTTATGCACATATTGATGAATTGATTGTTTTTCTGTGCAATCTGTTTTCGTCTGATAAATGCCAGAATCAAAGGTATAGAGTTCATGAGAACTCTTAATGGATGGACTCCGTCATCTTCAGCGAATTGTTCTAGATTTGCGGCATAATTTGTATCTTGTAGAACTATTTCCATTGAACTCATCAATGAAGATATTGACATCACACATGCTAGAATGCCTAAAACAAACAAAAGCATTTTCTTCCCGAAAGGTTTTCCAGTCACGAAGAAATACATGGGAAACATAATCCATACGGAGCTATGGATTATTGAGCATAATAGAATAAGAATTGAAAACCTGATAAGTTTTTTGTTTTCGATAAGATTACAGAATGCAAAGACTATTGCCGCGATCAAGAACTGACGGATGCCATTAAACATCCAGATAAACATTGTGGAAGCCACAAATAAAAACATTGAATACAGATAATCTACCGAGTATTTTCGAAACGTCAACATTATTGGAATTCCGGAAAGAATTGCAATCGTAGCGAACCACCAATGAAAATCAGTTGATATATAGGATTTAAAAATAATTTGTATGAAATTAAATCCCGGACTTTTCCCATCTCCTTTCAAGGCATCTATTGCAGCATCCCAACCTGTTGATGAAGAATCAAACATATAGATGTATGCACGGGTATCTGCAAATCCTGAGCGGAGGGCGGCCCAGAAGACGATATAACCCATGGAGATGAAGGCATACGGCCATGGAATGGGTTGTGTCAGGCGGATAGTCCTGTCGGGAGTCTGGAGCTTATAGACAACCATAAGCAGCAGAACCAATAAAAGCATCGAATTATAGACAATCACCGCAGTGTGTATTTAGTCAGGCGGTTGCTAATCAATTTTCAAGATTTCAAGATGGGATATTCTCTGAGTGGAATATCTATCATAATTCAGTCTTCGAGAATACGTTCTATCTGGCGGGAATCGACATCGACGCGGAATTCGTAGCCCTGGTCCGTAGTAAGTTTCACCCGGAATATCACAGAGCCGCATTGCTTGTTGACAATCTGTTCGACCTCCCCGGTCCGGTTCCCCAAACCTGCCATGACTACGATAACCGATTCGCCCGGTCTGGGAGTCAGCTGTCCGAGCGGACTTATTTCGGAATCCGGCGTAAACACACCAATAGCGCTCTGGAAGCGCTTCATCTCCCGCCACGGGATAACTGCGAATGGAGAGTCATTTGTCCCTGAAACGCGGTAGCACCATGCCTTATCCCCAATGATACTGAACATCGGCAGAACATTCTCCGGATAGTTTTTGAAAAATGCAGTACGGGAGATAAGCGGTTGTTCTTTTTCCATCATTTTGCCATTGCGGTGCTTCATTATGGTTTCGCAAGGGTAGAAAAGTTCAGGGCATGGACGGATTTTCTCTGTAATCTCACGTCTCAGTTCATCAAACTTAACTCCTTTGCGTAAATGCATTGCATACCATTTTGGCATCTCTTTAAATAGGATAGAATTGATTGTATCTATCCAGGAATCTCTGTCGGTATACATTGTTCCCGCTTTGCAGAAATCCGGTAACGCATAAGGTGTGGGACCGTTTACAAATCTCAATGCCTCGGATGCCGTCAGACCGCTCCGTATTGCGCAGGCAACCCATAAGGATCGAGCGAAATCGTCCGGCTCAAAAGTGGTGCTATTGACATATTTACCGAATACAGAATACAGCCCTGATGCAACTGTCGCTTTTAATTGTTTCGGAGTAAGATACGACTGTTTTAGATCGAATACATAATCCCGTCGACTGTCAATGTTTCTTTCAATTATTGTACGGCCGAAATCACGAAATCCTGATAACGCATTTCTTTTTAGATAGAGTATTTCATTAAAAGAAATAGCTCCGTTAAGCAGCGATAACAGGAGCATATCCACGTACACCTTATACTTGCAGACACCATCTTCCTTCAAAGCATTTTTTAGAATCGAGAGGCATTCGTCATAATTAGTCCGGTACATCAGAGACGGGAGCCGGCTGCCAATATTCTCCAAGGCTCTTGAAAGAACTCTCGCGTCATTGTTCGGCGCGAGCATTCCTTTTTTCACTGCCGATTTTACAAGGCTGTTAATGTGGTTAAGATGCCTGGCGACAGTATTGGCTGAGAGACCGCGATATAAAAGTTCCACAACCCAATCTGTTAATAAGGCATCAGATAGATTGGCCATATTAAGATGATGCCCTGTCAGGAATACGTCAAATTCGGAAAGTGTTTTTCGGTATCTTATTCGACTCTCCGGACTCATCCCATTGAGCCCGGATTGGAAAAAATCGAGAAATTCTCTGTTGGTATATTCTTTAATATCGGTCACTTATCGGAAATCGATTTTTTACCGTTAGTGAATTTCTCGACAATTCTTCTCTTCCCTCTGCCGATGGCTTAATCCCATCATTTGGCAGCGGTGATGCAATAGATACCTGCGTCGTAAAAGAGAATATTGTCATCCGACAAAATCCAAATCTCTTGTACAGAGATCGTGTCTGATTGATTACAGCGGTGCAAAATTACAAATAATATCTTAAATGGAGGATATTTTGAAATAATAAAATTTAAAGATACATGCGAAAGGCATTTCTCGAAAAGACAATTATTCTTTTATTCAACTATTTGGATTAGTCCAAAAAGGTGCATCAGAATTCTGACACACCTTTTTGAACTAATCTTTTATGATTCTTGATTAATCAGTATTGGAGTTTTAAATCATGACAATTATTTGAGTGGAGTAAGAGATATTGCGTATCCACCGCCGGGAGCTGCTTTGAGTTTGATTTTCGATTTGCTTGATACGGTCTTTCGCGTAATTGTATATGCCTGAGGATTGTTAAGATAATGGGCGTCTTTGGCATCCGCATATATAATAGCTTCGTATTTCTTGTCTTTGTCAAGAAAATCGAACGATAGCACAGAGGTGTGTCCGTCTTCATTTGTTGTGCAGCCGATGAACCAATCATCACTTCCTTTTGCCTTTCGTGCAGCCACGATATATCGGCCGGGTTCTGCTTCGAGATATTTGCTTTCATCCCAATCTACCGCAACGTCTTTGATGAATCGGAAAGCATCCATAAATCGTTCATAGTGCTCAGGATAATCCGCTGCCATTTGCAGAGGGCTATACATGGTGACGTACAACGCCAACTGTCGCGCAAGCGTGGAATTGACATGGCCGGCACTATTGGGATTGATTTTTTTCATATCCATTTCAAATATCCCCGGCGTATAATCCATCGGCCCTCCTTGTAGACGGGTGAAGGGGAGGACAGTGGTATGAAACGGCTTGTTTCCGGCAAATGATTCATACTCTGTTCCTCTTGCAGATTCATTGCCTATGAGATTAGGATATGTGCGACACAAACCGGTGGGTCTGACAGCTTCATGTGCATTGACCATAATTTTATGTTTGGCGGCTTCTGTCACTGCATAGAGATAATGATTGTTGAGCCACTGACCATAGTGGTGTTCGCCACGTGGAATCATGTTACCTACATATCCGCTCTTGACGGCATTATAGCCGTATCGGTTCATTAGACTGTAAGCTGCTTCCATGTGTCTTTCATAGTTTCTTACCGAGCCGGAGGTTTCATGGTGCATCATAAGTCTTACTCCCTTCGAGTGTGCGTAGTTGTTGAGATATTCAATGTCGAAATCAGGATATGGGGTGACAAAATCAAACACGTAGTCTTTGGATTTTCCAAACCAGTCTTCCCAGCCTACATTCCAGCCCTCCACGAGCACTTGGTCGAAACCGTGTTCTGCCGCAAAGTCAATGTAGTGTTTTACATTTTCGGTATTGGCAGGATGCTCTCCGTGACATTTTGTTTTTGAGTAGTCAATGCAGTCGAGTTTTATTGAAGGTAGATCGAATGTATAAGACCATTGTTTGCCACCGCCAATCATCTCCCACCATACTCCGACATATTTTACGGGTTTAATCCATGAGGTATCGTCATAAACGCAAGGTTCATTGAGGTTAAGTATGAGATTGGAAGAAAGCATATCACGGGCGTCATCGCTTACGATAACCGTGCGCCACGGTGTGTGATCCGGAGCCTGTACGTAGGCCTTCACTCCTTGGGCATCGGGAGTCAGCCACGATTCGAATACCATGTTCTCGTCGTCGAGGTTGAGATGCATGCATGAGTAGTTTACAAGTGCAGCTTCGTGTATATTTATATATAATCCATCGTCTGTCTTCATCTGAATAGATGTCTGGACGCCGGTAGGCGAAAACTGAGTCTGTGATGCATTGCTTGAAATAGCTGACTGCATCAGTCCTCTGATTTCAGACAGTCGAGACTCTGTGTAGTCGTATTCCTGCGTATCGTAATCGCCGGCTATCCACCATGCGGTGTGATCACCGGTCATCGCGAACTGACTATGTTCTTCCTTTACAGGGAAATAGTCAAGGTACTGCTGGGTCGGAAATTCGTATCTGAACCCTATGCCGTCGTCGTAGACACGGAAACGGAGATTCATGAACCGTCCGTGAGGCGGTTGGGAAAGCTCGACAAACATCTCGCGGTAGTTGTTGCGGATTTCCTTGTTTTCGCCCCATACCGGTTGCCATGTTTCGTCAAATTCGCTGTAAGTGATGTTTTTCTCTACAAACTTATCCATCAGATCGGTTGAACCGATAAGTTCAAGACCGAGATGCGAGGGGTTGATTGCTGCTTTGTCCTTGTATGTCACCGAATAGGTAGGTCGGCCATCGATAATTGAGAAATTGACTTTGATGTCTCCGTTCGGTGAGGCTATTTCTGCGGCTTCGGACTCTGCAATGCTCCATGCAAACAGGAGCATTGCGGAGATATTACGAATATTCATATTCTTCATTTACGCTTATTTCGTAAGTTTTACAATTTTACAGCCATGTGCCAGTATTTTGGAGGTGACAGATGTTGCAACACCCTCATCTTTATGGCTCCACAAATCGCGAACCTTATATTCTCCATGAATACCAAGGTCTGCAAAATTGACAGTCACTGTTTTGTAGATGTCATCACGATTGAATATGCCGACTACATAGCTGCCGTCAGTCATCTGGCCATACCATATCTGGTTATTCTGATCGTTGAGACTATCCGCAAGAGGTTTTCCGACGAATCTGTCGGCGTTCAGTGCGAGCATCTCGGTGTTAGTATAGAATTGGAGATTGTCACCAATGTTGTGGTATTGATCTGATACAGTAACCGGACCTCCAGCCATGAGTTGCAGAGATATTACGAACTCTTTTTCTGCTTTAGTCAGGAATTTGTTGAGACGGATAAAGTCACCGTCAAGTATTACCTTGTTGCGGCCGGATATGTGCGACCAGTATGTGAAGCCGTCGAACATGTTCATGCAGTTTGGCCAGTTGGCATAGGATTTACCCTTTTCCTGAGCCGAGCAGTGCCACCAGCCACCTCCGCCGGTATCAGCAACAATGCGAACCATGTTGCCGTATTTGGCTTCAACGAGAGCGTCATCATATAGGTGAGGCATAACAACAGAGGTAAATACACCATATTTCTTTGCGGCCTCTGCAATATAGTTCATTGCGCGAGCATAGACTTCACGACCATAACCGCGGCCCACATTACCCATATTGCGATCATTGCCATCTTCGTACCATGACATAAAGTCCATGCGGATATAGTCTATGCCGAGATCATGATAATGTTTGAAGAAACCATCAATGTATTCTTTGGCTCCGGCATGGCTTGCTACTATCCAGCCGAACCACATATCGTTATTCTTCGGATTGACAACCTCGTCCGCCCCATTATATCGAAGCGAGCCAAAGGTATAATCGGTACCGGGCACTAAAAGTTTATCGTCGCCATGCAGCCACAGAGGATTGTCATAGACACCCACTTTAAGACCCTTGGCCTTGCATTTTGCGACAAGCTCCTTGAGAGACATCGAACCATAGTGTGTCATATAACCCGACGCGTCTTTCGCAAGCATCGGGATAAACCCGTCGGTACATATCATATCGTAGCCATAAGGCCTCAGATCGGTGGCAACCCAGTCAATTATCTTGTCCCATTCCTCCGATGTGATGTCCATGTCTTCATTTGCCACTCCTGCCAATGATTGTTCATAGCAGTATTCATACACACTCCAATAGAGAGGCGCCTTGAATGTGTGAATATTCTCAATTTCGGCAAGATCGGGAAGTTCAAACTTTGGAGGACGGCGCATTTCTATTTCATTACCACAGCTGGCAAGCACCGAAGCCAACAAAAACGCAGCAATAAGATTGGTTATATATTTCATGATAAGTTATATTAATCGATTGATTTGGCTTCGATTGTCCAATTTTTGAGATTGAATGTTATGCGGTATTTACCGGATTCGGTAACTTTCCACTTGTCGTCGGGATTCCGGGTAAAGACAAATCCTGGCTGAGCCACACCGGTATGATTGATTTCAACGTCGGCGGATGCCGGACGGATAAAGGGACAGGAGAATGAGCCGTCGCGTTCGAGGCAAGCTTTTAATGTGCCTTTGACAAGTTCACCTTCCCATGTAAAGATGTATTTATCAGACTTGTCAATGATAAAGACACTCGCGTCATCCATGCTCCAGCCTCCGGGAGTAGCATCTCCGATCATAAATACAGTCTCAGCCTCGATGGGAGTTTTCTCACCTTCGTTGATATCACCTTTGTAGCTGGCTGCGATGGTCCATTTCTCAAGGTCGAATGTCAATGTATATTCACCGGCATCTACAACTTTCCATTTATTGTCAGGCGCTGATGTATATACAAACGAGTTTTTGGCTACGCCGGATTTGGAGATAGCAGTTCCATCTGTTTCCGGACGAATGAACGGCACATTGAAATTCCCTGTCGACAAGCAGCATTTCAGTTCGCCGACAGTTAAAGGACCGCTGTATTCATATATATACTTTGATTTCTTTTCAAGTATTGTAGGACTGTCGATACCCCACCCTGTCGGTGTTGCATCGCCTATCATATATACAGCCTCCGCATCGAGTGGTTCCACAACCGGTTCATCGGCTCCTTTTATGTATGTGGAGCTCATCGTCCAGTTACGGAGATCAAATTTTAGGGAATAAATACCGGAAACGGTGATAACCCACTTGTTGTCTGGATCGCCGGCATGCATGTCGAATTTTTCGTCAACAATGGGTTCTGCTGAGATCTCGGTTCCATTGATTTCGGGGCGAATGAATCCGGCGTCCCAGCTTCCGGTAGTAAGACAGAGTTTCAGCTCTCCTTCATAAAGCTGTCCTTCCCAAATAAATACAAGAGGGTCTTCCTCTGTTGCTGAGAGTGGCGTAGGATTATCGATATTCCATCCGCTCGGGGTGGAATTCCCGACCATGTAAAGTGTTGAGGTCTTGATTGGCAGATTGCCTTCTATTATAATCAAATCTTTCTCACCCTCACATGATAAGAGGCAGATCCCTAAAAGGCTGGTGCAGAGAATTAATATATTTTTAAGTTTCATCTTCGTTTAAAATTGGTGTTGGAGATTATTTGTTATATCCCGGATTCTGGACGAGTTTGGGATTAGAGTTCAGGATAGGACGCATAATCGGGAAAATCTCGGCATGTTTGTCTGCATCGGGAGTCTTGTCCCACCAAGTTCCGGACGAGAATTTACCAAAACGGATAAGGTCGATACGACGGCGGCTCTCCGCAAAGAACTCACGTCCCCATTCAGCCAACATTTCTGCTTCGTCAAGCTCCGCGGCGCCTTCGGGAGCGTAGAGTACATCTTTGTGGTATCTTGTGGGATAATTGCGGCGGCGCACACTGTTAAGCAATTTTCCTGCTTCCGACTTTTTGCCTTCACGAAGTTTACATTCGGCCAAAGAATAGATGATTTCAGGTAGACGGATCTCGGTGTAATCGCTTTCCATCTGTTGTTCGGTCTCGTCATCGGTGTAGAAAGGATACTTTGCAAAGTGCCAGCCCGAGTTATGGTCGCCTGACGCAAGATTGCTTGTCTTGTTTGCGGGCCATTTGTCTGGGGGGAGTGAGCGGAAAGGACCGACGGCATCACGGATATAGAGGTCGTAGGGCTGTTCCGGGGCGCGTACACGTTTCGTTGCACCCTTATCGTCAACATATTCCAGATAACCGAATAAGAACATTCCTTTTCGTTTGCCGTTGCCAAGGTTTTTATATAATTCCATGCGGAAATCCCCGGGATATTTACGGAAATTCTGAACAGGCATACCTAGCTCATATGTGTAAAGCTCGCCATTGAGGTCGTAACTTGGGGAAGCCGCATATTTTGTATTATGATCGCCGCCTTTAGATTTGGCATCATTTAAATAGTAGCGGGCACGAGCCGGGACGGTCCACCAGTACATATCGCTGCCATAGTGCCAATAAGTATAGCCTTGGGAACCGGGGAAACCGAAGATGACTTCATCGGATGTGTCGTTGTCCCAGTCGAAAGCCTCATCCCACCGGTTGGCTACGGCATACTGTCCATAGACCCCATCAAGGATATCCTGGGCTACTTTTTCGCACTCTGAATATCGCTCAGATCCGATATATACTTCTGCATTAAGATAGAGTCGGACAAGAAGAGCTGCCGCACTTGCCTGAGTCCATTGTCCCTGGATATTTGCCTGTGAGCCGAGAGTCTCTTTCTTTCCAAGTAATTTTGTACAATCAATCAGTTCCTGCTCAATGAAATTGAAGATTACAATAGGTTCGACTTGGCTTTCTGTATTCAACGATACATCGCTATAGCTGACGGCAAAAGGAATATTTCGGAACGCATCGAGCAGTCTGATATAAAACCATGCTCTGAGTGCCCGACATTGTGCATTAAGGTTGTCGAACTCAGTCTGAGAGAACCCAAAACGGGAAGGATCAAGTTTGGCAAGATCCTCAATCACATAATTGCACTGCATTATGCCCTGGAAACAACCGTTCCATTCTGTCTGGGCGTCGCCTCCGTCCTCCACATTCCATTGGTGGTAGTGAAGCCGACGCCATTTGCCGCCGTCATCCCACCAACCGTCTCGAGTGGGTGTTATAAGTTGGTCGGCTGACAGTTCGTTGAGAACATGGCGGCTTTGGATGCTCCAGTAAGCATGTTCAAACGGGCGGAATACGGCACGGATTACATCGCTCTTGGTATTGTAGTAGTTCTGTGTACCCACCTGATCATATAGGGTTTCGTCAAGATTGGTACATCCGACAAGTGCAGCCGCACACAAAACCGATGCTGCTATATTGTGAATAAATTTCATATTCTGTAATTTTTCTGGTTTAGAAATCAACTTGAACACCCATTATGAACTGACGGGTGGAAGGATAGTACGTGCGGGAACCTTGGCCGCCCGGAGTAAGACCATTGACTTGATAGGTAGATGGATCCACGCCGCTGAACTTGGTGAGAGTGAATACATTCTTAACAGATCCGTAAATTCGGACACGATCAAGGAAGCGGGCGTTAGGAGTCTTCAATGTATATCCCAATGTCACCATATCGAGTTTGAAATAATCCCCTCTTTCAAGGAAATAATCACTTACTACGGGATTGGACGAAGGATTGATGTCGAAATTTTTACCGTATGCTTTTTTCAAACGGTTACCTGTGAAATTACGGGTGCTATAGTAGAAATCATGGATATTGAAAATGTTGAACCCGAATGCTCCGCGGAAAAAGAGGGCAAGGTCGAAATTCTTATAGCGGAAATTGTGAGAGGTCGACATGGTGAATTTAGGCATGCCGTTGCCGACAACCTGTCGGTCCTCATCTGTGCCCTGTGCGGCAAGAATGATGTCGCCGTCCTTGTCATATATAAGCCATTCGCCTTCTGTGTTGATGCCGGCGTATTTCCACATATAGAAATTACCGAGAGACTTGCCCTTCTCGATACGCTGGAGATTGTAATACGGATATGGATCTTCGGTGCCGCAAGTGTTGTAGAAATCCTGACCTATATATTGAGAGTTGCTGAAGTCTACGAATTTATTACTCATAACTGTGCCGATCAGGTTGAAATTATAGTCGAAATCTTTTGTGGTGACAGCGTTGAAATTCAAATCGAATTCAAAACCGGTATTCTTCATCGTACCTACGTTGACATAAGTTTCGTCGAAGAGGAACGGGGGAACGGAAACCTTGTAATTGCCGAGAAGATCCTGTTGACGGCGGTTGAAATAGTTCAAAGAACCATAGAATCGGTTTTCAAACATCGAAAAATCAATACCGATGTTCCAGTTTTTACCCTTTTCCCATCTTAGATCGGGATTGACATTCTTTGATGGTCCCCAGACTTGAAAATACTTGCCATTATAGAAATAGTAGCCAAAACCTGTCATGGTGTTTAGTGAGATATAGCTACCGAAATCCTGATTACCGGTCACACCGAAATCACCACGTATTTTCAAGTCGTTAAGCCAAGTGATATCTTTCATGAATTCTTCCTGGGAAATGCGCCATCCGGCAGAAAAGGCTGGAAAGTCACCCCATTTGTGATTCGCACCGAATTTTGAAGACCCTTCATGGCGCAGAGATGCGGTGAAAAGATATTTGCCTGCATAGTCGTAGCTTACACGGCCAAAGAACGAAATAAGTTTGGCATCGTTTTTATAGCTTCCCATAAGAACCTCGCCTTCCTCCTTGGCATACTCACCGGAACCGAGGTTGTCTGGGCCTAAACCATCGTTGGGAAAGTCTTTGTTAGATGCGTCAAAACCTGAATATTGCGAATATTGGTAGGAGTAGCCCGCCATAGCTTTCACATTATGCGCACCGAATTTTGCTGTCCAGTTAGTAATCCATTCCAGGATATATTGGCGTTCTTTTGAATATGAACGTTTTGCTTCGCCTTCCCGGCCATTATTGATTGCGATTGTGCTTGTCGACGGGCGAAACCATGAGTTGTTATTGTCATACTGATGGTCGGCGAAAGTAATCTGTGTATTGAGGGTATGATTGCTTTCGCTGTTTTTTGCCAGGAGGGGCAATAGATTGAGTTTGATAGTGCCGTCCCAATCCAAAAGTTTTGTGTCCGCGTGATCCTTTTCCAGTTTCTGCAGCTCGACAGGGTTACTGCCTGCAACTTGTCCCTGGAAATTATAGTAGCTGTTGGGATTTTCCGGATCCATAAGTGGTGTTGTAGGGTTTGCTTCGAGAGCATTTCTGAATACGCCCCAATCGGCATTGTCACGATATATAATACGCGGTGCAACGTTCAGATTAATAGTAAACAAACCGCCTTTGGTTGTATGCATTACTGATGCTCGTGCGCCATACTCTTCTCGATTGGAACGAAGATCGATACCGTTGGCGTCTCTGTAATCCGCACTTACACGATAGTTGGTCTTCTCGTTGCCGCCGCTGACGGTAAGGGTATGCTGCATGGTAAAGCCGGTACGAGAAACTGCATCGAGCCAATCCAGATTGCCTCCGAGATCTACGCCGGTGTCTCCCCAGCCTAAACGCACCTCGCGGTAATCCTGCGCACTCATCATATCGAGTTCTTTTTTGATTTTATCCCAGGATAATGTTGCTGAATAAGATGTATGAATCGAGCCGTCCTTACTGCCTTTCTTTGTGGTGACAAGAACTACGCCATTCGAGCCGCGGGTACCGTAGATGGCGGATGCCGCGCCGTCTTTCAGAATGTCAAATGATGCGATATCGTTTGGATTGAGGTTGGTAAGATTACCGCCGGGCACACCGTCAATCACAATGAGAGGCCCCAGGCCGGCCGAACGTGATGACACACCACGAATTTGGATGCTGGCCTGATTGTTGGGGTCGCCGGTACCGGTATTGGTAATTGATACACCAGGGACTTTTCCTTGTATCATCATGGAGGGGTCGAGAGTGCTTACGGTAAGGAAATCTTTTTCACTGATGTGGGAGATGGCTGAAGTCAGCTCCTTTTTGTCCATTGTCCCGTAACCAATAACCACTACATCATTGAGGACAGATGCGTCCTCGTTAAGAGTGACATTGATAGTTGTGCGACCTGAGATATCAACAATCTTTGTCTGAAAGCCGACATACGAAAATTGAAGCTTGCCATTGCCTGGTGCTGAAATTGTGTATAAGCCGTCAATGTCAGTTGGTGTGCCCAATTTCGCACCAACCACTATGACGCTGGCTCCAATCAACGGTTCTCCGTTTTTGTCGGTAACGGTTCCCGTCACATTGATTTGCTGGGCAAATAATGGTGAACCAACCAGTATCGCCATTAATAATGCCCGCACACGATTTGCCATGTGTCCTTTGAAAATTTTCATAATAGATTTAATAGTTACTAATAAGGTTCGCTATGGTTGTTACTGATTCTTCATGGATATAATAAATACCTTGCATATAAGGTTATTGCAAAGTTAGTCTTAAATGCTATCCAAAAAGCGGGATATATCAAAAATGTAGCGAATGAGAGCTGTTTTGTAATGGTATATAGATGATTTACAGTGTGGTAGTGTTGGGCTTATCTGTGTAAATAAGTAATGTATATAGGACGTGTCACCTATGGTTTACATGCCTTGCCGACCAATCTCCATTACCTTTTTCTCCAATTCATTGCGGTTCCCGGCGGCTTTGTTTCTGGTTTTTGTCCGATAATTGTATATTGTAGTTACCGAATAGCGTAAAAAGCGTGCAATTTTTACGCTGTCCGAAATCCCAAGTTTGATTAATGCGAAAATGCGCAATTCAGTGTTTAAACGGCCTTCTTTTTTCAGTATTATTTGTCCTTCGGGCGATAGCAATTTGTTGAAATCGTCGACAAAAGTTGGAAAGAGCTTGAGGAATGTGATGTCGAAATTACGGTAAAATGATTCCAGTTCCTCATCCATCAGATCTGTTGTCCTCAGCATTTTTTTCAGTTCGTCGGTTTTTCCGGCCGAAAGCAGTTTATTCAATGACTTGCGGTATGCATCAATTTTTTCAATGTATAATGAACATTGATCCATATACTGGGCTATATATTCCTCCTTGATTCTTGAGTTTTCGGCAATCGCATGGTTGGCATCTGTCAATCTGTTATTGAAATCAACAAGTTCTGCATTAAGATTTTTCAGTTGACCATTGGCTGTCCGTGTTTCCTCATAGGCTCTTGACGTTTTTTTCATCTGTTTCCATATCAGCCAGCTTGTTGCGATAAGGAACAAAACAAGAATGCTGATAATTATAATCGACAGTTTCTGTTGTTTCTTTTTTGATTGTATTGTCTGTACAAAGGTTGAATTTACAATAGGGAAAATATCATTTATCTCAAGGATTCTCAATCTGGCGTTACATTTCTGTGCGTCGTCCATTGCAATCTGAAGAAATTTGTGGGCATTATCTATATCTCCGTCTTTGAACAGAAGCACAGCAAGCTGACGAAGCGAAACATATTCACGAACAGACGATTGTAAGTCTGCAATAGACGATATAAGAAGATTTTCCTTTTGTTTGTCGGCATCGCCGAGTCTTTCATAAGCCCACGCAAGGGTATTGGCACATATAGCTCTATCGTGGGTAGTGTATTCATTGTTGGCAAGATATTCTTCAAGAATTTCTACTGATTTATGACACTCCCCTATCCTATTATATTTATCCGCTTTATTTATAATGTATGATAGCGTGCCTTTAGGACATAGCGAGAGTAATGAATCCTGATAAGTCCCGCTGATTGTATAATACTTGTCCTTATCTTCTTGTCTGACAGAAAAATCGCATAAATAGGATGCTACCGTTCGTTTTATGTAATAGTAATATGGTAAGAGATATTCAGGTACATGGCTGTTAGGTATAGCATCAATGATATCGAGAGCCTCCTTATACATGCCAATACTACCGAGCACATTTGCGGTATTTAATTGAGCATTGATTATAAATTGTTGGTTCCCGGTTCTTTTTGCCAGATTTTCTCTCATCTGACAATAGGCGAATGCTGAATCTGTGTTATATGGCCTGAATTCATCCAGTAAATCGCCCATTGCGATGAAGCGGCTTTCATCGTCATGCGCTGAAACAAGAGCCTGTCTCAGTGCTTTAAGACGGTTCTCTTTTTGCGACAGATAGATTTCTCTATTATCAATGGTTTTGTTAAGCTCAATCATTAAAGAATCTATAGTCACATTCGTCGAAGCCATGGCACCGACATACACTGTCAGAAACAGGAATATGGATAGTTTATTCAATAGTTTTTTCATGGGCATACACAAAATTAAAAACAATTCCTGAATAATCAAGCGAACTTACCTGAAAAAGTATATATTTGCTGATTTAGCATGATTATTAGTAAATATGTCTGGAAATTATATTAATAATTAGCTACTTTTTTATTTGTGAATTATAATTGTTTTTTACTGTATTACAGGGTAGTAGATGTGCGATAGTGCAATAATGTACTACTTTTTGGAGCTATAATTACGCCTCACTCCAGTATTATTGCTTTACTATGCTGGCAAAAATGTTCGAACAACTACTAATATCTATTGCGGCGCGTGGTCTAATTAATTGATATTCACTCTTCTATATTTAACGATGATTGCAATTGGCAACCTATTTGTTCTCTTTGTTTATTAATATTTTGCTATATAATTGCTTACGTGTATCTTTGCAACAGATGTCTAATGCGCAACTGACAATCTAACCTTGTAAAACTAAAACTTAAATCAAAATGAAGAATTTTACACGTGCAGCTTCAACAGCCGTTTTCATTATGGCAGCATCGTTTGGAGCCATGGCAGTCGATCATTTGTCCATCATCGGGAGTGCAACCCCCGGTGGCTGGGAGATTGCCGATGGACTTCTGATGGTTCAGGAACCTGAGAATCCTGAAATCTTTACTTATACCGGCTGGCTCAGTGCCGATGGCGAATTTAAATTCACAGCATGGCACAACTGGGATAGACCAGACTTGGAATTCCGCAACATCTCTGAAGATCCGTATAATATAAGCGGACTCATATCTGGCGATAAAGGCGCAGACAATAAGTTTAAAGTTACTGAAAGCGCCAACTACAACGTCGTGTGCAATCTTTCCGATCTTACAATCAAGGTTGAAAAAGCCAAGTACCAGGAACAGCCTGTTCGCTTTAATGGTTTGTTCTTCGTCGGAAATGCGACTACCGGTGGCTGGGAATGCAAAGATGCGACTCCGATGATATGGGCTGGAATGAATGATCCTTTTAAGTTCACATTTACCGGAGAGTTGAAAGCAACAGCAGAGGCTCCCGGAGAGTTTAAAATTACTACCAATCCGTTTAGCGGATGGGGTGGCGTTTGGTTCTTTGCCGGAGTAGATGCAGAGGGTAATGTCGATTACAATAAGATTTCCACAGACAGTACCGGTGATAGAAAATGGATGATTGATGAAACAAAGTCATATAACGTTGCTGTCGACCTTCTCACAGACGCAATCTCGATTACTCCCTCCTCAGCATCGGGTATCAATGAAATTGAGAACGATAATATGGCTAATGCCGTTTATTATAATTTGCAGGGTGTGATTGTTACAAATCCCTCTTCCGGCATCTTCATCAGGAAAGCAGGAAACAAAGTTTCAAAGGTCGTATTATAAATTCTTTGACAGCCCTATCAGATGTTAGTGTTTTGACATATGATAGGGCTATTTTTATTAAGTTATGAATTATAATTTACGCATTTCTTTTGCGTTGTGCCTGTTGTTTGTGGCATTTGTACTGAAAGGTGAGAATAGCCATAATCCACAAGCCAACCCTGAGGCAATAGCGATAAGTGGCAACGCAAGGTTTACGGTCCTTACGCCCGAAATGATTCGCATAGAATATAGCGACAAAGGTGAGTTCGAGGATAGAGCAACCTTCACGGTACTAAATCGCAATCTTAGTGTTCCTGAGTTTAAGATGTCGGAGGATGGTACATATTTTTATCTTGAAACTGATAAATTACAGCTAAAGTATCGAAAAGGGACAAATCCGAGAACACTTCCCGCGTCGCCGGCAAATCTTTCAATCAAAATGAATCATGACGGCAGGGAAGTCCTATGGTATCCGGGCAAACCTGATCCTGTCAATCTTAAAGGGACATGCCGTACGCTTGACGGCAGCAATGGCGATAATAAGCGTTCCGAATTGGAAAATGGTTTGATTTCACGTTCCGGTTGGGCTGTAATCGAAGATTCCTGGACATCGGCGCGCGCTGACGGCAGCCGTTCGTTTGCCCTCGAACCCAACGAAGAACTTGGTTATGACTGGTGGGCGGAACGTAAGGATCCTCACGCCATGGACATATATTTTCTTGGATACGGGAAAAACTATAAGAAGGCACTCTATGATTATACATCGATAGCCGGTAAGATTCCTTTGCCGCCGGATTATGTTTTCGGTTACTGGTATAGCAAATATTCTTCTTATTCGTCTGAAGACTACCGTAATATCATGAAAGAACTTTCTGATAACGATATCCCTACTGATGTGATGATACTTGATATGGACTGGCATTGGAATGGAAGTGAGGCAAGCATGTCAGGGGGCCGTGGTGGTTGGACCGGTTGGTCGTGGAACACCAACCTGATTCCTGATCCCAAGGGACTTCTGAAAGAAATCCACGATAATAATTTCAGACTTGCGCTCAATCTGCACCCGGCCGATGGTGTCAATAACAGTGAATCGCCGGAGTATTTCAATGCTATGAATCAGTATCTCAATGGGAAATATGATGTTCAGGAATCTTGGGGAAAAAGAATACCTTGGTATCTTGATAATTCTGATTTCACAAATGCATTCTTCAGTACCATCATAAGGGATCATGAAAGCGAAGGTGTCGATTTCTGGTGGCTTGACTGGCAGCAACATCTGACAAGTCCCTATACCAATGGTCTGGGACAGACTTTCTGGTGCAATCATGTGTTCTATAACGATATGGTGAAGAACCGTCCGGAACATCGTCCTGTTATATTCCATCGTTGGGGTGGAATGGGTAGTCACAGATACCAGATAGGTTTCTCCGGAGACGCACTTATAAATTTCCCGACTCTCGCATTCCAACCATATTTTACTGCGACTGCTTCGAATGTAGGTTACGGTTATTGGGGACATGATTTAGGGGGACATGCTTTTACGGATGAGTCTATTGTCAACGATCCGGAACTTGTGCTTCGCTGGATTCAGTTCGGGGTATTCTCTCCCATTTTAAGAACACATGCAACAAACGATTCCCGTATCGAACGTCGTATCTGGAAATTCCCGAATCTTCCCGACCTGCGCAATGCCGTGAAACTCCGATATTCTCTCTTCCCCTATATCTATACAATGGCGCGTGAGACTTATGATACCGGCATTTCTATCTGTCGACCTCTTTATTATGAATATCCTGACAATGAAGAAGCGTACTCATTCGAGGGTGAATATTTCTTCGGTAATGATATATTGGTAGCTCCTATCACGGAGGCTTCCGAAAATGGTGTATGCACCAAGACAATCTGGTTCCCGGAAGGAAAATGGTGGAGTGTGGCTACAAACCGTATCATTGAAGGGCCGTGTACTATAAGCATGCAGTTCTCTGCGACGGATATTCCGTATTTTTATCGTGAAGGTTCAATCGTTCCGTTGAATCCATCTGATGTAAAGAATGTTACTACCCGTCCGGATCATTTAATTCTGAATGTTATTGCCGGCAGAGACGGCGATGGAAAATTATATGAAGATGCCGGCGACAATAGTGACTACGATGTAAAATATGCCACAACCCGGTTATCTCAGACTAAGAACGGAAATGTACGTATGCTCGTGATCAATCCCCGTGAGGGTGTGGCTGATAATCTGCCTGCCGCGAGGTCGTATACGCTAAAGATATTCAATTCGCGTAAACCTGAATCGGTTAAGATTAACGGCAAACTCACTGATCAGTTCAGTTATGATGAGGATGCATTCTGTGCAACAATTGATGTGCCCTCTTTCGGGTGCGATACAATGGTGACTGTTGAGATTGAAGAATCTGCAGCCGGCCTGAACGAAATTGCAGATATACTCCCTCGAATCCATTATGACAGAGTTTCCGATACTCTGACTGTCAATTTGGGGCAGAACAGAAACAAGGTTGAACTTTCAATGTTCAATCTTGCCGGAACGGAGTGTTTCAAGCAGAAATATTATAATGTTTCTCATTTTTCCGAGAAATTGTCCATGCTTGCACCTCAGTTGTATGTTTGCAACATCAAGGCTGATGAGTATGTGTTGACAGACAAAATATTAAAATAACTGTTAGTAGTATGAACAAGTTTAGATCAATACTTACTGCGTGTATATGTTGTAGTTTGTCGGTTTATGCCGGAATGTCAAATTCCATTGAGTATTCCCATGTGAATATTGTAGGTTCTGCAGTGGCCGGAGGTTGGGATTATAACGCAACCCCTATGACGAAAATCAGTCATGGTGTGTTCTCCTGGACCGGAAACCTGAAGGCGGGAGAGCCATTCAAGTTCATGAATTCCACGGACGGTTGGAACAAGCATATTGTTGCGACAACCCACGATGAATTATTGAACGAAGATGAAATTCATCCGCTTGATTTCTATGCAAACAGGCAGCTTCCCGACAATCTTGATAAAAAGTTTCGTGTTTCCAAAACCGGCAAGTATCAGTTGATTGTCGATTTGATGAGCATGAGTGTATGTCTGAAGAAGGCTCCCGCCGAGATGAAATATCCGGATAAATATTATGTTACCGGCTCAGCTATTGATAACGAAGTGGTAGAACTTGATAAGATTCTCAATTTCGAATTCAAGAAATCCATATCGTGTAAACCTGGTAATATAATATTGATGGACACGCCTGTCAGAGGCGAGAATACACGTTATTATGTTCCGATGTTCGAGGATGTCGATGTGACATTCGGCCGTGGCTATACATCTACTCTAAACGTTACAACCGATGAAAACTCAAGAGGATGGAGTGTATCTGTCTCAGGTGACTATACATTGTATGTGTCGTGCAGTCGTCATAATTATCAGGCGCGGAGATTTGTCCCCCGTGGTACGCTATACCTTGTAGGAGGTTGTTGTGAGTTGGCTTGGGGGTGGGATTCCGGTAATTGTCGTTTTTATCCTAATCCTGAAAATTCCGAAGAGCTGATCTGGAGCGGAGAGCTTAGGATTGGATGGAAAGGCAACACCGAACCTGAGAAATTTAAGATTCTCACTGCTCCGAATTGGACTGATGAGACATATCATCCTTACATTGCAAATACAAAAGCGGAGGGTACGAATCAAATCAGAACTACTGATGGTGAAGACTCAAAATGGTGTATCACAAGGGACGGATTCTATAAAATTACTGTCAATACGAAACTTGAAACCATAACAACAGAGTATATATCATCCCGAAGCGAATCTTCCGACAATGCATTCGCAGGTGTCAGTTCTATAGAGGATGATGTTGAAATCTCGTTCTGTAATAACCGTATTGAACTGTTATCCGCTCCGGAGCCTGTAGATGTCATTGTCTCCGGTATTTCCGGATGTCGTATTTCTTATAAAGAAAAAATTACAAAAGGGATTATTGCAGACCAACTCGAAAAAGGTATCTATATAGTTTCTGTAACAGGAGAAACAATAGACCGATCATATAAAATAATGATTTAAGTTTCTTTTACATAGAAGCATTGGCAGGAGATAGGCAATTGCAGTCTGTCTCCTGTTTTTAGTGATATACTATATATATACCCGAATCGAATCAGCAGTTTCTGAAAAATGAGAGTTGGAAATTATTTCCCTTGATGAATAAATTTTTCTGACAGCCATTTGCGGATTGGAATATCGTAGACTTTGACGCTGGCATATGCAATGGCGATAGACGCGATAAATATGCTTACAGCCACCCAGATATGAGTGCTCAGCGGAGCATCGGCATGTTGAGCGGCCCAGTTCATCTGCACATATATCATTGGATAATGAGTTATATATAGTGGATAGGAAATCATTCCAAGGAATTTGCATATTGCGGTGGTTTTCTTTCCATTGAGCGGACTGCCTGCGCCGGCCGCTACTATTGCCGGATAAACCAATAGGATTATTATAGCGCAATAAAGCCCATTTAGCCATTGGTGCGTTTCCCCTCCGATATGAGGCACTACCAATGTCGCTGCAACGGCAAGTGAACACCACAACATACCCCCGCGACGGAGATTAATGCGCAGTTTACTAAGTCTGAACAATAGCAGACCTCCGAAGAATGGATATAGGAGACGACAGACTCCGATATAAATCTGGTCGGGAGTAAGTCCGAATCCTCCGATTACTGTATATTTGGCATATTCTCTGACAGCAAGCAATCCTGTTACATCAAGATTCATCGAGAGGTCGATTGTCAGAAATGCCGACAACAGGACGAATACAGCGAGAAGCTTGGTAGTGAAGCGTCGTATGAACAGTGCATAGAATATGTTTGCTATGTATTCCCATAGCAGCGACCATTGTGCACCGTTGAGAGAATTTATTTCTTGCCAGCCTCGTATATCCATTGACGGCGGTGTCGGAAACATTATACAGCCGAGTAACATAATTAGAAACAGTTTCCACCAAGGCGTCTGCATGACAAGTTCAAATCCCGGAGCGCCGCTGAAATAAAACCAGAATGCCCCGATAAGACAGCCGAGTATAACCATTGGCTGGAGTCGTATCAGACGGCGTTTGAAGAAATCCCACGTTGTCATTCTACCCCACCGGTCATCGTAAGCGTAGCCAATTACGAATCCGGACAGAACAAAGAAAAAATCAACGGCAAGATATCCGTGATTTAAAATCTGATAGCTTGGACCTTTTGAATATGTCTCGAATAAGTGGAATGCCACTACAATCATTGCGGCTACTCCGCGAAGCCCGTCCAAAATCTCAAAACGAGGTTTGGAAGATAGTGGTATGGATTCTATTGTCATAAATAAATATCGTTTTATATATTGGATACAAAGTTAGCGACAATTTATTCCACAGAGTTTATCGGTTATACAAAATATTTGAACTATATTTGCATTGTGGATAATTCATCTTTTAGATATGATTATGTGCATGTCGTTCCGGAACGACAGATCGGTTTGCACTCGCATCCTAGATGGGAACTGTCGCATGTTGTGCGAGGTTCGGGAATACGCATTATAGGGGATAAAAAGGAGGCCATAATAGAGGGAGAGGTAATTCTCCTACCTCCGGGTCTCCCGCATGTATGGCAGTTCGAACCGTTATCGACGTATGCAGACGGGTGTATAGAGAATATTACAGTTCTTTTCAATACGAAATTGCTTGATAGTATAGCATTGTGTCTGCCTGAGTTGAAGGCGGCAGTTACCAGTATAGAATCACATAAGGAAGCTCGTTCTTTTTATGGAGATGTCAGGTCGGAGATTGCAGTACTCCTGAATGCGGTAAAAGATAAGACAGCAGAATCGCGAATGCCTGATATGATAAAATTACTGCTGTTGCTGGCTGATGCCAATCAATGGATGGATGTTGGGCACAACAACACTCTCAGTCGTGTTGAGCGACGCTTGGAAAGTATACGGACATTTTGCGCATGTAATTATGCGCACGACATTAGCCTTGATGAAATAGCTGAATATGTCGGCATGAATAAGTCTTCATTTTGTACTTTTATGCGTCGGCAAACAGGAAAAACTTTTTCGGAGTATATAAACGGATATCGTCTTCAACTTGCAATCGAACGATTGGAATATGCGGAAGATAGTATAGCGGATATAGCTTATTCTGTAGGTTTTGCAAATGTCACATATTTTAGCAGGCTGTTTAAAGCCAAATTCGATTGTACACCTAAATCGATAAGAAATGGAAAGAATCTCAAATATAATATTTGATTTTGACGGAACTCTCGTTGATACGACACCATTAATAATGGCTACGATGAAAGCTGCAATTGCAGAACTGCGTCTGCCTCCACGGACAGATGCGGAGTGCAAAGCGACAATAGGATTTCGTCTTGAAGATATTCCCAATGTGTTATGGCCCGGGGATTCTGATGCTTCGGAATACGCTGTTACTTATCGTCGCATTTTTGACGTGATAAAAGGAAAACACAAGGCAGTGTGCTATCCTGGGGTGATTGAGACGTTGAATCTCCTTCATGCATGTGGTTACAGAATGGCTATTGCAAGTAGTCGTAGCAGACATTCTGTGAAAGAATATGTGAAACAACTCGGAATATCGGATTATTTCAGCATGATTGTCGGAGGCAATGACGTTATATGCGGGAAGCCGTCGGCGGAACCGGTCCGGAAAATACTTGAAGAATGCGAATGGAATGCCGCAGAGACCATTGTAGTGGGAGATGCTCCTGTCGATATAATTATGGGAAAAACTGCCGGGACTGCGACATGCGCAATGACTTATGGCAACAGTACCGTAGATGAACTTTGTGCAGTATCTCCAAAATACACCTTGAAATCGTTCTATGAATTGTTACCGATTTTAAAAGGTGTTACGTCGGAACTTGAAGATTATGTAGAAACTCAGATAATTCCGCAATATGATAATTTCGACAAGGCCCATCGCCGTTCTCATGTACGGATGGTAATATCGCAGAGCCTTTGTTTAGCTGATAAGTTGCCGGAGCTTGATATTGACATGGTGTACTGTATCGCTGCTTTTCACGATCTTGGTTTATTCAATGGACGTGAAAAGCATCATATAGAGTCCGGTAGAATTCTATGCGCGGATGAATTCATTAACAGATATTTCACCAAAGCTGATATAGAAATCATGAAAGAGGCTATAGAGGATCATCGTGCCTCCGGCAAAACAGAGCCGCGTAGCCTTTATGGCAAGCTTGTCGCTGATGCCGACCGATTTATCGATTCAGAAACCATTATCCGACGCACTATCCAGTACGGCATATCAAATTATCCGATGCTTGACAAGGATGGCCATTACCAGCGTATGTGGCGTCACATTACAGATAAATACGGCCCGAGTGGTTATCTTCGTATATGGCTGCCCTGGAGCGATAATGTTGATAGACTGAAACTGTTACATGCTCTTATTGCAAATGAAAATTCTCTTAAAGAATTATTCAACAGAATTTACGACGAAGAATTAAAGGAGTAAGATTACTTTACTTATCTGCGCTTAGTCGCTTTATCTGCTGTTTGAGAATGTGATGTGCAGGACGAGCCATTTCACCGTGGTTGTAGCCGTCAAGCTTGAATATTTGTACATCGGGATGTCCGATAAGTTTTAGCATACGCCACAGATAGAGGTTTTCTTCGTATCGCCCGAAGAGTTCAAGTTCGGCGTCGCCGGTGATAATTATATAAGGCGGAGCATCCTTTCGGATATGAAATAGCGGTGCATATTCGTCGACCATGGGTTGCATCTCTCCGCCCCCTTTTAGCTTGCGGTGTGCGAAATGGGTGATGACTTGACCGCTATAAGGAATAAGGGCTGCGATTGAATCCGCCTCGATGCCATATTTGGCAAGCCATTTTCGTTCAAAGCCAATCATGCTTGTCAGATAGCCGCCGGCGGAGTGCCCGGCGACGAATATCTTGGATGTATCACCCCCATAGTTTTCAATATTCTTGAATACCCATGCTACGGCAGCAGCGGCATCGTCGATACAATCACCGATTTCAACATTTGGCAAAAGACGGTAGTTGGGCGCCACTACTACATAACCCGAATTCTTGAGTTCTTTTGGGATCTTGCGGTTTCCGCCTGTGAGTCCACCTCCATGAAACCATATTACAACCGGCAGATCGGTAAGCGAGTCATTATAGTGTATGTCGAGACGGCAACGTTCTGTGGAATACTTGTCGGTGTTATTTGAATAAGGAATATCTGTTTTTGTCTGATAACGAGCCGACAGACTGAGTGCGGCGCCAAGGAAGATAAGGGTGATAATACGTTTCATGCTATTGTGTTTTTCTGTTGCAAAATTAGTATTATTACCGTTTTACTCCAAATATACTAAAACCAATATAGATGAGGCTGTGTCAAAATAGGCGCGGCCTCTTTTTGTAGTATGTTTAAAAACATAAAACAAAGCCCTGACTTTCGCAAGCCGGGGCTTTGTCATGTCAGAAAGTTTTAGTAACTTAGTGACATAAAACAAATTAAAATGTCTACAAAGTTACGAGCAAAAATTTACAATAACAACAGGCTGTTCCTGACGGTCACTCCCGACAAGGATATCCCTCAGGACGATCCTGTGCGGGTTGTCGACGCCATCGTTGAAGGACTTGACCTACGTGAATTCAAAAAACTGTACCGCGAACGCGGCCGCTGCGCCTACCATCCGAAGATGATGCTTAAAATC
>CAJTJV010000028.1 GCA_910576775.1 uncultured Muribaculaceae bacterium
CGTCAAACTCTATGCCTGATTTTTAACACTTGGACCTATCTGTTTTTAGCATATGCACCGGGTTTTCGGCTTGAGCCACTTTTTCCACGTTATACACAAACAATATGGATTTTTGTCAGGCAAAACGCCTCCAAACCCACCTTCAATGTTAAAAGGACGGGGCGAACTCAGATAAAAAAATTGTTGTATTGTACTACGCCTTAACGGCGGCATCGCGATCGAGTGCGAGTTGCGCTGCAAGTTCTCCGATGGATTCGAAACGACGTTCGTCGCGTAGACGAGAGATCATCTGCACATCTAAAACACGGCCATAAAGGTCGCCATCAAAATCAAGAATATGTACTTCAAATGTACGTTCGTCACCTCCGACAGTAGGACGTTTGCCAATATTAGCCATTCCGCGCAACCTGCTGCCGTCGAGTATGACATCCACTGCATATACACCGTCAGACGGCAATAACTGATCAGGTTCGGAAGGTTCAATATTTGCGGTAGGAAAACCGAACGTTCTACCAAGACGCCGGCCACCGACAACAGCACCCTCAACCGTAAAATTATGTCCGAGTAGCGCATTCGCTTTTTCAATATCGCCTCTGCATACGGCATCACGTATCGCAGAACTACTCACAGCCACATCAGGATAAGGTGGAGCTATTATAACGGGAAAAGTGGAGCCGAGAAGATCAGCGCCTGTACATCGATCGCTTCCTATATGATTATCATAACCCATCAACAAAGCCTTGACTCCGTAATCGCGACTTATTGTTTCGAGAAATTCGGCGGCAGTCATCTTCAGACCGACAGCGTCAAGGCCGAGCACATCCGTATCAATACCGAAAGTATCTTTTATATAGCTGCAACGCTGCTCTACTCCGCCAAGCAGTCTCGGCGCCAAGTCCGGATTTAGAATGCTCAGTGGATGATGCGCAAAAGTAAGTGCCAACGGACGCATACCGGCACGAGAGGCTTCACATGCAAGAGTACGCAACAGAAAGGCATGACCGCGATGAACACCGTCGAACATTCCGACAGCAGCCATAACGGCCTGTTGTCCCTTGCCGGCAAGCATGGTTCAATTCTTTTCGGGGATATAGTCGATGAACTCCGTTCCGGGCTTTACCTCTACAGCCTGGAAGCCGAATTCTACAGCCGCCTTCACATTTACCTGTGAATCATCAAGAAAGAGTGTTTCAGAAGGCTCGATACCCAGATTCTCCACCACTGCACGGAAGATTCGCGGATCGGGTTTGCATGCGCGGGCTTCGAAAGATGTCACCATACCGTCAAAATAGTCCTCACGGCGAAGGCCTTCCTTCCCGAATTCGTTGGCGAGCATGCCGCGCCACATGATAGGATTGGTATTACTCAGCAGATAGATGCCATACCCCTTGCAACGAAGCTTGCGTAGCTTTTCAAGGCGATGGACAGGTATTCCGACGATAAACTGCTGAAAGGCTGTATCAATCTGATAGTCGGTAACTCCTACAGGGAGCTTTTCACGCATAAAACGGTGAAACTCATCCACTCCTACAGAACCGTCTTCAATCTTGAGGAAAATACCACTCTGACTGTACTCGCCGAAATAACTGTCGGCATCGGGCAGACCGAGTTTTGTAAAGGCATCGACGCACCGCTGACGTTCTATATCAACGATAACACCCCCAAGGTCGAAAAGCAGATTGCGTATCATGGGAATTACTGAATTTTGTTAAACCGAGCAATAAAAAAAGCTCCAATCAAAAACTGACGGGAGCCGCTCTGTAGCCCATAGCGGAATCGAACCGCTCTTTCAAGAATGAAAATCTTGCGTCCTAACCGATAGACGAATGGGCCATAAGGGTCGGCCGAGATTCGGCCTTCCAAAGCTTTTAACCAGCCTTAGGCTGCAAGCTTAGCGATGTGCTTAGCGAGCTTGCTCTTGAGGTTCGCTGCTTTGTTTTTGGATATGGTGTTCTTTGCGGCGAGACGGTCGAGCATGGCGCTAACTTCACGGAAGCGAGCCTCAGCAGCTGCCTTGTCAGTCATCTTACGAAGGTTGCGGACGGCTGTACGGGCTGTTTTGGCATAGAAGCGATTGCGCAGGCGGCGGCTTGCTGTCTGACGGATGCGCTTTTTGGATGAATCGTGATTTGCCATTTCTGTGTGGTTTCTTTTGTTATTTTTTTGATTGGTAGCCCATAGCGGAATCGAACCGCTCTTTCAAGAATGAAAATCTTGCGTCCTAACCGATAGACGAATGGGCCTAACGCGATTTGCGACTGCAAATTTAGACATTATTTCATTAACTGCAAAAGATTGCGGCCGCCAAATCAATTTATTAACATATTTTTACAATTTCACCAAACGATTTCATAACAGACTAATACCGGCTTCGCGACATAAGCGAACCTGCTCCAATGGCCATATAGAAGACTGGACTTCGCCGATATGGGCTTTCTGCAGAAGGAACATACACAGACGGCTCTGCCCTATTCCTCCGCCAATCGATAACGGAAGTTCGCCGGCAAGCAACGAACGGTGGAATGGCAACTCCGCCCTCTCCATACAGTTGCGCTGCCGGAGTTGCGCTGTCAATGACTCAGGACTAACCCTGATTCCCATGGACGACAACTCGAACGGAATCCCAAGTACCGGATTCCAGAATATGAGATCGCCGTTCAACCCTCTGTAGCCTTCCTCGTTCATGGTAATCCAGTCGTCGTAATCGGGAGCACGGCCGTCGTGAGGCTTTCCGTCGCTAAGCGGTCCCCCAATACCGATAATGAATATTGCACCATATTTTCTGGCCGCCTCGCGTTCGCGCTCTGCCGGAGAAAGCCCGGGATAGTCATGCAAAAGCTGCTCTGCATGGATAAATTTAAGGGTTTCAGGCAAAACGGGTGTTATATGCGGGAACTGCCGGTAAATACGATGCTCCACCTCTCGTACAATATCATATATCTTCGTTACCGTTGATTTCAGATAGGCAAGAGTACGATCGGACGATGTTATTGTCTTTTCCCAATCCCATTGATCCACATACAGAGAATGATTGTTATCAAGATCCTCAAAAGTGCGGATTGCATTCATATCCGTGTATAGCCCATAACCGGGAGCTATTCCATATGCGCCGAGTTTATATCGCTTCCATTTCGCCAGTGAATGCACCACTTCGGCCTTCGCACCACCCATGGCATCGATTTTAAAACTGACGGCATGTTCCACACCATTCAAATCGTCGTTAAGACCTGTTCCTGACAGCAGAAACAATGGAGCAGTAACTCTACGGAGATTGAGATTGATACCGAGAAGAGTCTGAAAATCTTCCTTTATGGTTTTTATAACCATCTCGGTAGTTTCAGGGAGCAATTTTTGCTTATATTGTGCAGGAACAATCAGAGACATAGTGCAGTTTGTTATTAATTTCGACAAAGATACAACAAATTGCCGCAATAAATAAAATACGACGCCAAATTTATTCGTCAGATTTAATAATCCGCATCAAATTGAACTTTCAACCAAGCTATTTCCGGATTACATTTTAAAACCCTTCGAATTCGAGGGGTTTAAAACCGCGATTACGTAATTGTGATGTTTGTGTTTTGAACTATGATTTTTGCCATTGTTTCCGTTATAACTCAGATTATGCGTTCGATATACGGTTCAGTATAAGCATATGGTATATAATCGAGAGATACACCCGGTTTGACAATTATCAGACGGGCGTCGCGACCTACGGCTATCGCGCCACACCGGTCGCCAAGCTCCATTGCCGCCGCTCCGTTGATAGTTACCGCGGCAAGCGCCTCGTTAGGCAGAAGGCGCATCTGTATACAACCGAGAGCCATTACAAAACGCATATCGCCGGACGGAGAGGATCCCGGATTATAGTCACTGGCAAGTGCAAGAACAGCTCCGCTGTCGACGGCCTGACGAGCATTGCCATATGGCAAGCGCGAAAAAAACGACGCTCCGGGGAGCATGGTCGCAACAGTCTCGGAAGCCGCTAAAAGAGCAATCTCTTCCTCGCCGGTCTGCTCAAGATGATCAACAGAAACAGCACCACAGGCAACTCCGACCTGAACACCGCCGCTGATACCAAGCTCGTTAGCATGAATTTTAGGACGGAGTCCAAAAGGCGCCGCAGCTTCAAGTATGCGGCGAGTCTCTTCGGGAGTAAAGAATCCGGTGTCACAGAAGACGTCGACATATTCAGCTAACCCGGTTTCTGCGATTGCAGGCAACATCTCAGCTATAAGCATATCCACGTATGCGCTCTGACGGCCTGTATATTCTCTCGCCACGGCGTGAGCACCGAGGAAGGTTATACGAACACGTGCGTTTATACTTTCGCGCAACCTGGCGGCGACACGCAGCATCTTCAGTTCATCGTCGGTATTAAGGCCATAACCCGTCTTAACCTCGAAAGCTCCGGTACCACGGCTCATCATAAGGCGCGCGCGACCGAGAGCGGCTTCGAAAAGCTCGTCTTCGGAAATGTCATGCAGACGATCTGCGGAATTGAGAATGCCCCCTCCACGGCGTGCGATATCTTCATAACTGAGCCCTTGAATCTTATCGACAAACTCGCCTTCACGACTGCCTGCATATATTATATGTGTGTGCGAATCGCAGAAAGCAGGAATAACAATACCTCTGCGGGCATCGATTATTTCCTCTCCGGGCATTGGCGACGGACATTCATCCATTTTGCCGAAACCGCTGATTATGCCGCCATCGGCGCGAAGCCATGCTCCCGGCATGCTGCCGAAAGCCGCCATATCTCCGCCCCGCAGACAGCGGACGCCTTCAGGCACAATGCCATGAAGACGTCCGATATTCGTTATAAGCATTTTTCCACAAATTTTTCGGCGCGTGCGAGCAAAGGTGTCATCACCGTATCAACATCGATAAATGGCACCTGTTCACGGAAGAGAGCAAAAAGTGCCTCGTTGGCGGGGGAGGATTTGAGCGGACGACGGAAATCAAGAGCCTGGCAGGCCGCCATCAACTCTATGCCGAGTACGCGGTTGGTATTTGCGACCACACGCAACAGTTTGGTAGCCGAATTGGCACCCATCGAAACATGATCCTCCTGTCCCTGTGACGATGGTATTGAATCGCAGCTTGCGGGCCAGCAAAGGCCTTTGCTCTGGCTTACAATGGCAGCTGCGGCATACTGCGTAATCATGAAGCCGCTGTTGAGACCCGGCTTGGCAACGAGGAATGACGGAAGACCACGGGTACCACCGATAAGTTTGTAGATACGGCGCTCGCTGATATTTGACAGTTCGGTAAGTGCAAGGGCGAGATAGTCCATCGGCATTGCTATAGGCTCGCCGTGAAAATTGCCGGCCGAAACGATAATATCGGATTCGGGAAATATCGTAGGATTATCGGTAGGACTGCTTATTTCCTCGTTTATCACATTCTCAACAAATCGGATGGCGTCGAGAACGGCGCCGTGTACCTGAGGAATGCAACGGAAAGAATAAGGATCCTGCACATGTTCCTTCTTACGTGCTATAAGCTCACTGTCTTTTAGAATACTGCGAAAATCGGCAGCGACAGAAATCTGTCCTCCATGATTACGCACCACATTCACTTCTTCACCGAAAGGCTCGATGCGGCCGTCGAAAGCATCAAGCGAGATTGCACCGATGCGGTTGGCTGCATCAAGAAGCTGTTTCGACCGCTCCACACCCCAAACGGCGTGCGCCGACATAAATTGCGTTCCGTTGAGCAGAGCGAGGCCTTCTTTTGACATAAGATGTACGGGCTCCCATCCTTTTTCGGCAAGGGCTTCGGCAGCCGGGCGCACTTTTCCTTCATATTCCACTTCTCCGAGACCGAGCAGAGGCAGACAGAGGTTGGCAAGAGGAGCAAGGTCACCTGAAGCACCAAGAGAACCTTGGCTGTAGACAATAGGGAGGACGTCGTGGTTAAAGAAATCGATAAGGCGCTCCACAGTTGCCACCTGTACTCCTGAATTGCCATAGCTGAGCGACTGCGCCTTCAAAAGCAGCATTGTCTTTACAATCTTGTTGTCAACACGCTCGCCCATACCGCAGGCGTGGCTCATCACAAGATTATTCTGAAGCTGAGACAGATCGTCGGCATTTATTGAGATATTGCACAGGGAACCGAATCCGGTCGTAATACCATAGAGCGGCTCCTTACATGCTTTTATCTTTTCGTCAAGGTATCGGCGACAGTCCGCGATTCTTTTACGGGCTTCGTCACTGAGGACGAGCTTCTTATTTTGTTCCACAGCCTCGCAGACCTCACGAGTTGTGATAGAGCGAGGTTTTATCTCAAAAACATTAATGTCGTTCATGGCTAAGTGCTTGTTCAATAATTTCGGGTGATGCAAGGTTAGGAATAGTCACTTTAAGACCCGGAGTACGGTTCATCTCGCGGC
The DNA here is from genome assembly GCA_910576775.1 of uncultured Muribaculaceae bacterium. Classification (GTDB taxonomy): domain Bacteria; phylum Bacteroidota; class Bacteroidia; order Bacteroidales; family Muribaculaceae; genus CAG-873. Next base: position 6,401 of record CAJTJV010000028.1, read on the forward strand.
GGATAGCATCCATGGCGCCTTTGTTACGAGCCCAACTGCGGCGTGCAATACCATTGTTTACGTCCCAGAGAAGCATGGACTTTATTCTTGCGGCAGCCTCGGGGGATCCGTCGATTACCATGCCGAAACCGCCGTTGATAACCTCGCCCCAGCCTACACCGCCTCCGTTATGGATAGAGACCCATGTAGCGCCTCGGAAAGCATCGCCGATGACGTTCTGCACGGCCATATCGGCAGTATATCGTGAGCCGTCGTAGATATTGGAGGTCTCACGATATGGCGAATCAGTGCCGCTGACATCATGATGATCTCGACCGAGAACGATAGGCGCGGAAATTTCACCGGAAGCGATTGCTTCGTTGAAGGCAAGGGCTATTTTGGCGCGGCCCTCGGCATCGGCATACAGAATTCGTGCCTGCGAGCCTACTACAAGGTGATTGCGGTCGGCCTCTTTTATCCAATGGATATTGTCATCAAGCTGGCCGCATATGTCTGCCGGAGCATCGCGCCGAATATCCTCCAGGACACGCGCCGCGATTGCATCGGTTTTTGCAAGGTCGTCATGCTTTCCTGATGTACATACCCAACGGAAGGGACCAAAACCGTAGTCGAAATAAAGCGGCCCCATGATATCCTCGACATAGGAGGGATAACGGAAACGGCCGTTTTCACCGGCAAGGTCGGCGCCGGCACGGCTTGCCTCAAGAAGGAATGCATTGCCATAATCAAAGAAATACATGCCTCGCGCTGTGAGTTTATTGATAGCGGCTACCTGACGACGCAGTGATTCTTTGACATATTTCTTGAATTCCTCCGGATTGTCGGCCATCATGGCGTTGGCATCATCGAAACTCAGACCTACGGGATAATAACCGCCGGCCCATGGGTTATGCAACGACGTCTGGTCGGAACCAAGCTCTACATCCACACCTTCTTCAGCGAGACGTTCCCAAAGGTCGACTACATTACCCAGATAAGCCAAAGAGAGAGTTTTCTTCTCCTTGCGGGCTTCGGCGGCACGGGCAAGAAGATCGTCGAGCGATGTGTACACCTCGTCGACCCAACCCTGCGCGTGGCGTTTCTCCACGGCCTTGGGATTCACCTCGGCAGTTATGCTTACCACACCGGCTATGTTTCCGGCCTTGGGCTGTGCGCCGCTCATACCGCCGAGACCGGATGTAACAAAAAGCATTCCGGCGAGTTTTCCATCCTTGGCATGCGAATGGCGGCGTCCGGCATTAAGAACGGTGATTGTGGTGCCGTGTACAATACCTTGCGGACCGATATACATATAAGAGCCTGCCGTCATCTGACCGTACTGGCTGACGCCAAGAGCATTGAAGCGTTCCCAATGATCCTGAGAGGAATAGTTGGGAATCACCATGCCGTTGGTTACAACCACACGGGGAGCCCCGGGATGCGAAGGGAAAAGACCGAGTGGATGGCCGGAATACATTACGAGAGTCTGCTCGTCGGTCATCTCGCTCAGGTATTTCATCACAAGCAGATACTGCGCCCAATTCTGGAACACGGCTCCACAGCCGCCATAAGTAATCAACTCATGCGGATGCTGTGCGACCGCCGGGTCAAGATTGTTCTGAATCATCAGCATTATAGCGGCAGCCTGACGCGACTTTGCCGGATAACTGTCGATGCTGCGGGCATACATGGGATAATCGGGGCGGTAACGGTACATATAGATTCTACCGTAACGATGAAGCTCGTCGGCAAATTCAGGAGCGAGTACGGCATGCTGTTCGGCAGGGAAATACCTCAGGGCGTTTGCCAAGGCAAGACGTTCTTCCTCAGGGGTGAGAATCTTCTTGCGACGGGGAGCATGGTTCACCTCATTGTCATAAGGTTTCGCTGCGGGTATTTCCTCTGGTATGCCGCGAGATATGGCTTGGCGGAATTCGTTGTCGGTCATTATTTATCGATATTAGCGTTTACGATGTCGAGAATTTCTTTTTCAAGCTTCACCGCCTTGTCGGCAAGGGTGTTTGCCTCGTCTATAAGATTGAATGCCATCTGTTTGTCCTTCAGACCGGCTGCATTTATACGCACGTTCAGGGCGGCGCCGCGCACTGCGGCACATGCAGCGAGGGCACCTACGCCGGCATCGCTTGCAGATGCGGGATTTCCCTGACTCGCTACTTTTTCCAATAAGGGGAACAATGCGATGGCACGGCGGGCTGTGTCAAGCGGCACTTCCGCAGCATAGAGTGTGGCTTCCTCGAGAGCTGCCGCACGTGCTTTCTTCTCTTCTTCGGAGCCTTTTGGCATGCCGAGAGCGGCCATTATGCGGTTGAATGCTTCTGTATCTTCGTCAACACATGCAAGGAGTCCTTTGAGATGCTTCTGACCGTCCACGGCCATATCGCTGAACTCCTGCCAGCGCTCGTCCCATCCTGCTTTATGCGCAGAGAGATTCGCCACCATTGTAGCCAGCGCCGAGGCAAGAGCACCCATATATGCGGATATGGAACCTCCGCCGGGTGCGGCCGATTCCGACGCCGTTGTCTCGGCAAATTCTTTACAGGTAAGATCTATAAGTCGTTTGGGTGCCATATCGGTCGCCGCAAGCATATCCTCGATGATTTTTTCCTCGGGCTTGAACGGCTTTATCTGGTCGAGACCCATCGAAAGTACGGCCATGCGTATTATATCATCATCGGGAATGCCGAGCGAACGCTGCTGTTTGGCAAGGAAATAGCGGCCGGCATCGAGCAATGTCGATTTGGGGACAAGTCCGACAATCTCGGCTCCCGTGACACGCAGGCCGCGCGCGGCCGCGGCACGGCTGACCTCGTCGAAAGCGATATGCAGCGGAGCGAGATTGCGGTCGGTGATGTTCATCGACACTTGCGCGAAACCGTATTCATCGATATACCATCCGATGGCCTTTGTGCCTTTCAGAGTTCCGGGTTGCATAATAGGATTGCCGTCGACATCCTTCAGAGGTTTGCCGGTGAGCTTACCCCCCTCGCGGACGGGACGTCCTTTCTCACGTACGTCGAATGCTATCGCATTGGCGCGGCGGGTGGAGGTAGTGTTGAGATTGAAATTCACGGCAATAAGAAAATCGCGTGCGCCGACAGCTGTCGCACCTGTACGTGCAGCCTTTTCATCCATTGGCCTGTCTCCATAATCGGCTCCTTCGGCAGTTCCAAGACGCTTGGCAAGACCTTCATATTCACCGGAACGACAGACTGCCAGATTCTTGCGCTCCGGCTTATATGCGGCCGATTCATAGCAGTATACGGGAATATCAAGCTCGTCGGCAATGCGCTTGCCCAAATCTCGCGCGAGAGCGGCACATTCTTCCAATGTAATGCCACTGACAGGAATAAGCGGCAACACATCGGTAGCACCCATACGGGGATGCGCGCCGTGGTGTCCGCGCATATCTATAAGTTCGGCTGCTTTCCGTACACCGCGGAAAGCAGCCTCAACTACTGCTTCAGGAGTTCCTGCGAAAGTGACGACGGTACGGTTGGTTGCTGCTCCGGGGTCGACGTCGAGCAACTTGACGCCTTCCACGCTTTCAATACAGTCCGTAATCTGTTTGATGATATCAAGATTGCGCCCTTCGCTGAAATTGGGCACACATTCTATAATTCTTTTTTCCATGGCGGGATGTATCTCTATATTTGTTCTGCAAATATAAGATTTTGTCCCCATTTGTCAAAGCAAACCGACATAATGCCGCAAGGAGCCACAACACACTTGGAGAATCCGATTTTAATTCCTTCGCTATCTCAATCTCTGAGAAAAACTAAAGTGCAATATCTTCAGCTATTATTGTTTGTAAATCTTCGCATTGCAAATCAGATTCAGAAGCAAGCCGTACAGCTTGATTCTCTAATGTTCTCTCAAATAAATTTCTAACGAAACGAGCATTTCCAAAATTATTATCCTTATTGATTACCTCATTATTCATAATTTCATACAATTTTTTGTCAGCTCCTTCCGCCAATTTATATTCGTTTTTATCCAACATAGCTATAAAAATTGCTGATAGCTCGTCTGACTTGAAATCATCAAAATGTATAAATCGGCTAAATCTTGATTTCAAACCAGGATTGGACTCTATGAAATGGTTCATATCATTATCATATCCCGCAAGAATTATTACAAGCCTATCTCTATCATCCTCCATTCTTTTCAAAAGTGTCGCAATTGCCTCTTGCCCGAAATCATTCACGCCACCTGTTGCAAGACTGTATGCTTCATCTATAAATAATATTCCATCAAGAGACTTATCTATAATCTTATTTGTTTTTACGGCAGTCTGCCCAACATATTCTGCAACAAGCCCTGAACGGTCTGTCTCTACAATCTCTCCTTTCTTTATCACGCCAAGGTCGCGGTAAATACCAGCTAAAATACGAGCCACAGTTGTTTTACCGGTACCTGGATTACCGCTGAACACACAATGATAAGATATTTGAGGTGTTTTAAGTCCTTTTTCAGCTCTGGCTTTCTGTATTTTGATAAAATTCACCAACCTTGAGACCTCTTCCTTTACAACTCCGAGACCTATTAACTGCTGAAGACTTTCATACGGAGAAGAATCCGCATGAAAACTTTTTAAAACAGTTAAACGACTTGTTATTATTTCATCATTACCTTCAAAAATATTCGTTAAAAAAGCCTTTTCCCGATCAGATTTATAATCATCAGCATTCGCCACAAGAGTGGAGAATCGTAAAAGAAGAGCCTTATAATTTTCCTCTTTCTGTTTACAGACCGCAGCTAACACCGGAATCATATAAAACATATTCGGTTTCATGCTTCTATCCCGAATTTTTGAGATTTCGCCAAGCATCGAAATAGCGATTGGAACATATTTATTCCAAACCGTAATAAAGTTACTATAACTTATATCAGTTCGTTTGTCTTTATCCAGCATACGCACCATAAGCAATGCCAAACACAAATTTTCTCTTGATGGTTCATTAAATTCATGTCCAAGTTGAATCACACAATTTGTAATGTCCATCAATAACATAATTGCTAAGCGAGGGTCATAATTCGGAAAAACCTCTTTGTACTTATCAATAGAATCAATGCCTTCGATATTATTGTGCAAGAAATCTATTAGTTCTTTATCTTCATTAAGTTCTTTCAAGAAGATTAATAATCTATACGAAATATATTCACATGAATCATAAAACTGCTGAGATATTTGTGCGGACGGATGCGGCTCACAACATGAAGGACCCGCTAAGAAGGTGATAGAATAGTTGTCGGCGCTATGCTTACCGTTATTGGTGTACTTATCAGAGTTATCCACGGCTTTAGACCATTTATATAATATTCTGCAAAACAGGACTACGCCTATAATTAATAGCCAAATCTTAAATACCATGAGATAAAATGATTGTTTTATAATTTATAGCAGTCTATATAAAATAGAAATCAATTCTTGTATTATTTCTTTTTCCCGCAAAATTAACCAATAGAATAATAATTGCAAACATATTATTATTTATTCTTATCTGAAATACAATTACATCAAAAATCTGTTATATCTTATAGTCATATATAAAACTTTTTATATTATGGCACGACCTATTATGGACAAGGATGCAGAGCGGTTCGAAGAACGGACGGATAATGTCGGTAGTGCCTCGGCAAAAGAAATCGAAGAAGCCCGAAAAGCCTATGAGACGTTTAAGGCCATCAGCACCTTTCCCCATGGATTTTGACAAGCCGACGTTAAGACAAATCGAAACTGACATAAGAATAAAGTCTTATTCCAGCATTTGTTTGACGACTACGGCGTTGTTGTGGTCGGGGTCGTGGGATGAATACAAGAGTGTCACCACAGACTTGCCGGCGAGCGTGGTACGCAGAACGGAGAATGCCTGATTCCTTTTCAATTCCGTTTTATATCGCTGTGCGAATTCTTCCCAACGGTTGTCAGGGTCGGCATGAAACCATTCGCGCAATTCCGTTGTCGGCGCAATGTCTTTGTCCCACAAATCATAATGAAATGTTTCATGCGAAAGACCGCGCGGCCACAGCCGGTCGATATATACACGGAATCCGTCGGTGGCCGATGCCGGTTCATAAGCCCGTTTAAGTACTATTGTCTGTTTCATATCCATTTTTTATAAGAAACAATATTCATTCGGCAATGTTTCGGAAACAAAAATCAGGCCAACGCCTTACGGCACCGGCCTGTTGAAAAGAGGTAAGAGAACTCGTTGTTGATGTTATTTTCCTGTCAGCGCACGGATAGCGAGGCGTCCGCCTACAATCTGCAATAGCATTCCGGGGATGCCGATACGGAAATCCTGGCATGCGAGGAAGAAATCGCCTTTTAGGCCCCATTCTCCCAGAGTGCCGGCCACCTGATAGCCTACCACGACGCAGAAAAGTATCAGAAGCGACGCCTTGTTGAACCGTTTTGCGGCATAGCCTGCGATAACTGCAAGGATAACGGATTTCAGAAGAATCGCCGGCAGCCCTGCAATTGCCGGCATACCGAACAGAATGGCATTGGCTACAGGAGAGGCGACGGCAGTAAGAATGCCGACTCGCCAACCATAGAGATAGGCACCAACCAGTGTGAAGAAATATATAGGCAACCATGTTATACCACCTTGGGGAATAAGATGAAAGAGCTGCGGCATTACAATGTTGCCGATTATGAATGCAACAGCGACGAGATATGTTCTCGTACTGCTGAATGGAAGCGACTGTAATCGGAGTTCTGTTTGCATATTTATATTATTAATCGATAGTATTCATGAATTTTTCTATTAACGGAAGACATTCTTCAGCCGATGCGCATTGCGCACACAACTGTTCGACAGGGCATATTCCGGTACCTTTGCGGTTGATGATGGCGGGTACCCTCTCGGCATAGCTTATCCCTATACCTGCCGAAGAGAACAGGGCGACAGCACTCTCGCTTATCACATCGGCATAAACTCCTGCCACGCCTCCGAGAATCATCAGCGCAGCAGCTCCTTTACCAATCACTTTATCGGCAACGTATGCCCCGGCGAGAATCTGCGGAGAATCTACGAGCACATGGTAAAGATCTTTTACACCACGCTCACGGCATATTGTAATATGGCCACCTGAGAGGATTACGCAGGAACAGCCCTCACGGTGAAGAATATCTATGATATCTTGCATTGTCAAAGCGTATTCTGCTTGAGTTTTTCGACATAGTTGTCGATACGCTGCATCTGCGCGGGGATGTCGATTGTCTGGGGACAATGAGGCGCACATTGGTTGCATCCTATGCAATGGCTTGCCTGACGCAGACGCGGCACTGAACGATCGTAACCGACAAGAAAGGCTTTGCGCGCGCGTCGATAGTCCTCATTCTGACGGGAAACGGGGAAATTACCCTCGTTGATACATTTATTATAATGTGCGAAAATGCGCGGAATATCAATGCCATAAGGACACGGCATACAGTATTCACACGCCGTACAGGGCACAGAGGGATAATTTGTCATCTCCACTGCCGTTTCCTCAAGCATGTCGAAGTCATCATCGGTAAGTGGCCGTAGTGGCGAATAGGTATGCAGATTATCCTGTAGATGCTCCATATATGTCATACCGCTAAGCACTGTCAGAACGCCGGGAAAGGTGCCCGAGAAGCGAAAAGCCCAGGATGCTATGCTTTCCTCCGGCTCGCGCTGCTTGAGTTTGCCATTGAGATGCTCGGTGAGCGATGCCAGACGACCACCGAGCAACGGCTCCATTATTACAGCCGGGATATTCCTTTTCTCAAGTTCTCCATAGAGATATTCGGCATTGAAATTCGCACCGGACGCATGGCGATAGTCCACATAATTGAGCTGAATCTGTACGAAATCCCAGTGTATTTCATCGTGAAGCGACAGAAGATAGTCGAAAACCTTGACATCTCCGTGATAGGAAAATCCGAGATTCCTGATTCTGCCTTCCTCCCTTTCTTTCATCAGGAAATCGAGCAGACCGTTATCGAAAAACCGCTGTCGAAGGAACGGAACACCGGTCTCCCCTCCTACATTATGGAGAAGATAATAGTCGAGATAATCCGTTTTCAACTTGTCGAGCGAATTGCGATACATAGCCACTGATGCGTCATAAAGCTCCTTGCCCGCCATTCCGGAATGGGCAAAATTCTGATTAGACATTTTCGTGGCCAGGAAATAGCTTTCGCGCGGATGGCGGCTGAGGGCTATCCCGGTCGCTTCCTCAGAAAGCCCGCGGACATATGGGGGTGCTGTATCGAAATAGTTCACACCATGCTCGATAGCATAGTCGACAAGCTCGTTGACGGCCTCCTGATCGATAATCTCGCCTTCTCCATCCGGATTTGGCATCATCGGCCAACGCATACATCCGTAACCGAGTATCGATACCTTTTCGCCCGTCTTCGGATTGATACGGTATGTCATGTTACCCTCTCCACTATCCGACGTCGTGCGGTTGCCGGTTACTTTATTATTACGGGAATCACAGCCGGCAAGTGCCACACCTGCAAGCGATGTCCCTATACCGATTTTTTTAAGAAAATCTCTACGATTCATATTTTTCATATCGCGAGGTCTTTTTATATATTATACATTGCGGTGGCGCTCATGGCCTTCGACATAAATAGCACTGAACGGACGCGACGGACACAGATTCTCGCATGCTCCACAGCCGATACAGCGCTCGGTGTCGACAACGGGAATCTTAGGCGAATTCTCGTCGTCGGCAACGGACGGTACCATCGTTATGGCTCCTACAGGACAATGGCGCGCACAGTTGCCGCATTCAACACCGTCGGTTAGCGGCACACAGTTATCTTTCACCCATACGGCATGGCCTATCTGTGTCGACGATTTTTCCGCTGTCGTTATAGGCAGGATGGCTCCTGCGGGACACACGTCCGAGCAACGCGTACATTCCGGCCTGCAATATCCGCGTTCGTAGGACGCTTCGGGTTGCATGAGCCCCGAAATGTCGGTCGACGGGCGCAGAACGCCGTTGGGACATGCCGCAACACAAAGCTGACATGCGGTGCAGTGCGAGCTGAGATTTTTTATACTTTGGGCGCCCGGAGGCACTATACGGGTTTTGCGTGTCGGAATCTTTTTGTCCGTGATTGCGGCGAGACCACCGTCAACGGTCTTTTTCTGAGCATGTGACGCTGCCAGAGTGGCCGTAACGGCTGTCACAGACAGAAAACTGCGACGCGAACCGTCGACTTCGACGTCTTTTGCCTCCCCGACAACTTTCTTCGCCGGACGGCGAAATGAATAAGAAATCGCACCCTGACGACATTTACCTATGCAATCAAAGCATGTGACACATCGGGAATAATCTATCTCATGCATTTTACTGTTGATGCATGCCGACTTACAGTTACGTGCGCACAGTCCGCAACCATTGCATTTCGAGGTATCGATGACTGGCCTGAGCAGGGAGAAACGCGAGAAGAAACCGAGTACTGTTCCTACTGGGCATATTGTGTTGCAATAGGTGCGACCGTTTTGCCAGGCAAGAAATCCGAGGATGACAAGTGTGATTACAGCCACCGCAAGAGTGATGCCGCCTTTCAACCATACATCGACACTATAAAAAGTATAGCTCTCGTGAGCCTCAGCCCAGCGTGCGAGAAGATTGTTTATCCATGCCCATAATGGAGCCGCAAGGCTTTGGGCTATACGTCCGTAGGCACTATAGGGAGCCAGAAATGCCACAAAAAATCCAATACCGGCAATAATTGCTATTACCATAAGGCCGAGCATCGTATAGCGTAGAATGTTCTTTGGACGTGAATAGCTGTAACGGTTGCGCTTGCTTTTCCTTCCGAGCCATCCGAAGCCGTCCTGCATAATCCCCAAAGGACATATTACCGAACAATACACTCGGCCGAACAGCAAAGTGAGCACTATAAGCGCAACGATGACCATTACATTAAGGGCAAGTACTGCCGGAAGAAACTGTATCTTCGCTATCCAGCCGAACCACGCATGCGCCGTACCCGTAAAATCAACAAACAGCAAGGTTACCATCAGAATACTGATGACAGCAAGTATCTGTCTTGTTTTTTTCAGCATAAAATTATATTTGAAATTGACCTATGATTTTCAGTATCGCAAAATTACATCAAAAATTTCATAATGGAAAAACATATTTCACAGATATAATTACCAATAATTCTGATTTTTTCCGCTAATCAGTCAACAACACTCATCTGACGACTACAAAAAAGCCGGGAAAATCCCGGCTTTTTAAAATAATGGTTATATGATCAGCTCATCTCTTTAAAATGTGAACGGTCGGCTCCACACAAGGGACATGTGTAATCTTCAGGGAGTTCGGCACCGTCTGTTTCCGCAACATATCCGCATACATCACATTCGAAGTGCCGTCGGACAGCGGGAACATCTTTCATTCCCTCTCCGCGATAAGTCGGCGCGTTTTTCGGCTCCTTGCCTTTTATAACGCTATGATAATAAGCATAAGTCATAGGAGTGCCGGAACCTTTGACAGTGTCGATTAAGCGTGCCACTATAAGTATATGTGTCCCACAGTCAACAGTCTGTTCTGCTTCAAGGATAAGACGTCCGGAAAAAGTGCCTTTTACACAAGGGACATAGTCCAACACATCGAAACCGAAAGACTCGTACTTATCGGTATCGCGGCTTGACAAAAAGCCGAAACGACCTATAAGTTCCGGATTGCTGTCCTCGGCAAGGATTGATACCGAAAAACGTCGGTTTTCCAGAATCGCTTCAAGTGTATAGTTATTTTTATTAAGTGAGATAGCAACCCGAGGAGTGTCGCTCGTGATCTGAAAACATGTATTTATAACACACCCTACCGCGTGGCCGTCCTTGAAGGCGCCCACGATATACAGCCCGTAGCTGAGATTATAGAGAACAGAGAGATCCATATGAACAGTATATCAATAATTTTTGGCTTCGATTTCAAAAAAACTTTTTGAGTGCTGACATACGGGGCAGATTTCCGGAGCCTTTTTGCCGATAACCATATGTCCGCAGTTTCGACAGATCCATACAGCGTCGCCGTCACGGGAGAACACAATACCTTCCTCGATATTTGCCAGAAGACGGAGATAACGTTCTTCGTGATGACGCTCGATGGCAGCTACAGCACGGAATCTGGCTGCGATTTCCGGAAATCCTTCTTCGTCGGCTTCGCGGGCCATGCGGTCGTACATATCGGTCCATTCATAATTTTCGCCGGAAGCGGCATCTCGCAAGTTTGTCATTGTATCGGCAACCTCGCCTCCGTGGAGAAGTTTGAACCAGAGCTTTGCATGTTCCTTTTCATTATGTGCCGTTTCCTCGAAGAGGGCTGCAATCTGCTCATAGCCGTCCTTGCGGGCTTTGGATGCATAATATGAATACTTGTTGCGAGCCTGAGATTCACCTGCGAAAGCTTCCTGAAGATTGCGTTCTGTTTTTGTTCCTTTAATGTCTTTCATTCTGTTTTATGTTATTTTGTTTGTGATTTTTTATTCTTACAAGACGGACAAATGCCGCGATATACCACGTCGACATATTCCACCTCAAAATCCGGATTTCCGAAACCCTCTATACCTGACGGCAACATGGCATCATAAATTTTTCCACAGCAGCGACACGCAAAATGACTGTGCGGTGGCTGCGGTGCGAGATCGTACCTCAGATTACCGCTTTCAATCTCCAGAGTCCGCAGCAATCCGCATTCAACAAGAGCATGGAGAGAGTTGTAAACAGTCGTCCGCGATAAAGAAGGATAAAAGGGCGATATATCATTGTATATTTCGTCAGCAGAGGGATGCTTGCGAGTGTTTGCAACATGTGACAGTACAGACAATCGTTGAGCCGATGGCCGGAGTCCGCTTTCATGCATCATCTTTATGAGTGCCGTCTGATTAAGAGTTTCCACAATCTGCATATTTAACAATCTTGTAACGATTACAAAATTAGTAATAATTTCAATATCTACAAAATTCTTATGGAAACATTATCGATTGCCAAGGAATCTACACAGATCCGGATACAGAATATATAATACATATATACGCGATTTGTTTGGCAAACAACCTAACCGATACGGAATTTGTTTTAATTACCAAATATAATCCCGTTACATCATGCGACAGATAATCAACCACTTTACTGATGACGACCTCTATAAATTCACAATGTGCTGTGCGGTAATAGAGAATTTTCCGCGCACCCAGGTACGATATAAATTCAACGACCGCAACAATACCGTCTATCCGGAAGGATTTGCCGAAGAACTGCGTGAACAGATTGCCGCCCTCGAGGAACTGCGCATAACCGAAGATGAAATTGAATTTATGCATCGCCGTTGTTCCTACATTCCTACGTGGTTCTACAGTTATCTGAAAGGCTTCCGTTACGACCGCAATTGCGTTACGGTAAACCAGGATGCCAACGGACATCTGGATGTGGAATTCGAGGGTGCATGGTGTGATACGATTCTTCTGGAGGTAAAAGTACTCGCAATCATCTCGGAGCTATATTATATCATGACTGGCAAAGACGTGGCTTTCGACTATGATGCTTTCTATCGGCAATCGTGGACGAAAGCCGTACGCATGATTGACGCAGGATGTATATTCACAGATTTCGGCACGCGACGTCGCGCATCATTCAAGGCACAGGATATGGCTGTTGGGGCAATGAACGAATGCAGCCGGAAACTTACGGGCCCCGGTAAATTCACCGGTACGAGCAATGTGTATCTGGCAATGAAATACGATATTACCCCGGTAGGGACGATGGCACATGAACTTATCTGTGCAATTGCAGGGATGTATGGCCCCCAGATGGCTAATCATCTGGCAATGGAGGCTTGGGCGCACACATACCGCGGTGCTTTGGGAACTTTTCTTTATGATACTTACGGCTGGCGTATATTCAGTCTCAATTTCTCTGAAGATTACGCCAATATGTTCAAAGGGCTGAGGGTCGACAGTGGCGACAATTACCGACAACTCGATTTAATTGTGGAAAAATACCGTAGCCTTAATATCGATCCCACAGGCAAACGTGTTGTTTTCAGCAACGGGCTCAACGTCGACGAGGCGATAAGAATCAATGAATACGCCCAAGGGAAATGCCTGCCATCCTTCGGCATCGGCACTCATTTCACCAACGATTTCCCGGGAGTGAAACCTATGAATATCGTGATAAAGCTACTTGCCGTCAAGATAACGGAGTCGTGGCCATTCTATTGCAGCACTTGCAAACTCAGTGAGGACAAAGGGAAATACACCGGCGACAAGGCGACAGTAGCACGCTTCCTCGAAGCCTTACATCTTGAATCATAAGAACAGTTCATATAATTTTCATCGACCGGGCAAGACGGCAGGCCTCAATGGAATTGCGGACCTGCAGCTTGCAGAGTATCCCCTGGCGGTGTCGGCTCACTGTATGCTTGCTTATATTAAGACGCAGAGCTATATCCGCACTTTTAAGACCGGAATCTATCAGAGCCAGAACCTGACGTTCACGGCTGCTCAGGATACCGGAGACAGACATTGATGTCAGTTCTTCTACCACACCGTTTACAGAGTTGACTATCACAGTTTTGCCTTTAAAATCAATCGAGAGCGGCCCATATAGACATATGGCATATCTAACCGAGACTCCATTGAAAATATAGTACATCCGATGAAGGATATCGAATAATGCTCCTTTGCTGTCGGCAATGCGCAGCTTTGACATAAGATAGTAATTACCTTTATTTTTCGGATGATGGCGCAGGAAATGAAAAAAACGAAGTTCAGATATAAATTTATCTTCACGTTCCAACTCCGGCATAAGTGAAAGAATCTTCTTCTCCCATATAGAATTTTCACTACTGTAATTCTCTATTCCTATTGTTTTTGCGAAATTCCCACAGAAAACCTTGCTTGTGCCTGTGCAGAGGTCGCTTACGACTGCCACCACATTCTCTATCGCAGCCATCCATCCGGCATAAAGGTAGACATCGGGAAGCTCACCGCAAGGAGCGGAAGCCTGTGTTCTGAGGAGATTGTCCAGCTTGCGGAAATTTTCCATGACAAATGGTTATTTTTAGTTATTGCGCCGGCCATCGCAAACGCCTACCTTTGCAAAGGTAACAAAACATATGGTTATATTCAATAAAATTAAAATTATGAAGCGTATAGTTATTATATTTCTGACAGTATTTCTCGTACAGTCGCTTGCAGCACAGTCGCTCGCCAAAATGAACTGGTTCAACGAACCTCTGTCATGGAAAATATCCGAGAACACTCTTTCAATCGATGTCACACCTAAAAGTGACTATTGGCGCGTGTCACACTACGGCTTTACAGTCGATGACGCCCCGTTTTATTATGCAGAGTACGGCGGGGAATTTGAAGCTAAAGTGAAAATTTCCGGCGATTATAAAGTACGCTTTGACCAGGCCGGAATGATGATTCGCCTCGACCATGAGAATTATATCAAGACCGGCATTGAATTTGTCGAAGGTAAATACAACCTTAGTACGGTAGTGACGCATACTACCTCTGACTGGAGTGTCATAACTCTCAACAAGCCTGTAAGCTTTATATGGATTAAAGCCGTGCGCCGTCTGGATGCTGTCGAAATTTATTATTCATTCGACGATAAAGAGTATATCATGATGCGCAATGCATGGTTACAGGCAAACCATCCTGTAAAAATCGGAATGTTTGCCGCCTGTCCCGACGGAAACGGATTCAAAGCCACATTCTCCGATTTCAAAGTGACGCATCTTCCCGACAAAGTACGCACCGAGTGGCTTCAAAACAACACTGACTAAAACCCAAACGGGTATAAACACCACCGCAGCGGCGCTTCACAGAGCCGCTGCGGTGGTATAAACCAATCATTATCACATTTCTTGCAATGTATTTAATAAACAATGCTACTCGGAAAAAGGTTCATTGATAATAATATTTTTTTCACGAGAGCATGCAATTATCCTGCTTTTAACCGAAAATCCTCACTTACAATAGCACTGAGAGATAGCCGCAGACGCCTGTATGGGCGAATGACAAGAGGTATGCAGACGGACGCGACACACGAACCGGACACATATACAGTCCGAACAGGGAATTCACGCTTTCCATCGAGCGACACTGCAGAAACTGTCGCCCGGCCTTCCACACTTGTACCCCGCATGTTGAGAGTCAACGACCGGATATTGGCAGCACCCCTGTCACCCATCCTTGCCGATGCGGGAAAGCCGACGATATCGAAATGACATACACGCCCTATGCGGCACGCTCCGGATTCCTCCTGAGCAAGTTCCGCTATACCTTCGGCACAGATTGCGAAAGCATCCCCGCATACATTTACGAAAGACACAGGAGCTATATCATTACGCCTATATGCCTCGCCATTCCGGAAAACAATGCAACTCCCGTCATCGTTCAGCGCCCAAAGCTCTGAAAAAGCACTGCTCCATGCCAAAGCCATATAACAGCCTCCGGTCTTAAAAGCTTCAAGATTTCCACTATTTTTCAGAACATGGATATCGCCGCCCTGTAAAATACAGATATTGCCGCCGGCACAGACAATGGCATCCCTTCGCCGGATCCCATTATCCGATAGCTTGTTGACTGATACCTCTCCTGCCCGAGACACCGCCAGCGACAATACAGAATCCTTAGTGCCGGCGATAAAACGCGAGCGACCGAAATCCCATGCCTGATTCAATGCCTTGCGACTTAAAGCGCCTACACATTCCGCACCGAGACTACAATAACCTTTCACATCCGGGGGCATACAAGTACCGGTGAATACCGCATACTCCGACAGACTTTCCGAAGCGTCTTCGTAACTGAAAAACAGAGGATTTTTATCCTCCTGAAGCTCTATAGCCTTAAGTTTCGGTGACAAATACATCGCATAGCGCCCCGATCGATCCGGCGTGAGCGGAAAAGTACCATTATAAAACTTGCCGCCACAGTTGATACTGATGCCCATCTCTTCAGCATCGGCCGACGGATAGCTAAGTATGGCGCCGAGTGTGTGGAAACCACCCGAACCGTTGATATATGTCTTGCTGATACCCTTGTTTCCTCGAAAACGCACTCCTATTGTCGCACCCCATGTGACATTTTCTCCTTTACCGACAGCGAAAATCTCAGGTGAACACGACGGCGAACGCAGCGCGCGAAGACCGCTCCACATAAGTGTGGCACCGCTGTCGGCTACAATAGAGGCTGAAAAGAAGTTTGGAGCCGACAGCAGGGAACTTATACGGTCGGCCGGGGAAATATTCTTTGTAATGATTTTTCTGATTGCGTTGGTATCTGCCATAGGGTCGGCCGACATGGCGAGTGCAACCCTCACCGTGCGGGCGGTACCGTTGAAAGGATGCATAATACTTATCACCGGCTTCTCAAGTTCATTCATCCTTGCAAAGGCCTCTCTTATGATACTTTGGCCGTAGTTTTCTCCGGTGCTGCGCGAGACCCCCGGCAACGCAATGCGCGCTATCGGGTCGCCTGCGGCAGTGCGCAGCCCCATAAACAAGTTTGCATGCATTGTGGTGTCAAAAGGATGGAAAAGAGGCGTCATTGTAACCTCGAGACGCTTTATGTCGTCTCTCGCCTGCGCCGGCAGCACAATGTCGAGATGCCACGGACGGGCTTCTATTGTATATCCCTGCAAAGTAGTACCTTCATGGCGGAAAAGATCCGTGTAACCGGCACATTGAGTACCTTCGGTATGGCTGAGGAAAACTGTTGGCGATACGAACACGCACCGACCGTTATTATCTATCAGCTTATATCGTGCAAGAGCGGGCTGAAGAGCGACGCCGCTTCCGGCAGCTATTTCACACATCTGACAGTAAGCAGCGCAAAGGTCGTTGATTACCGCTTTGGAGTCGCTTTCTTTGAAATGCCGTTCGGTAAAGTCACTCGACAGAGTCCGTTTGTCGACTGCAGCTGTTACGGGAGTGCCTGGTGTCGCAACCAAACGTACGGCCGGAGGGATATCATGGATATCGACTGAAAGATTGCCGTTGTCTACCCTTACTGTTACAGGTCCTTGGGCAGTCATTACAATGGCTTCGCTTTCATTACGGATTATTGCGCAAAGAATATCGGAGGCAAGATCGACAGACCGGGTGCCGTGATATAATTCCGAGCCCTTATAGCTGAGAATTTCACCTCCAAGTCTGCCCAAAGGGATACAGTTTATAAGCGAGTTGTGAATAAAAGGTTTGCCGACAGGCTTGTATAATCCATCGGCAGGTCTGAGATTTGTGTTTTCAATTTCCATATAGCGGCAGTTTTTGCCGCAAAGTTAAGTGCGCCCAGACTCCTTTAGCTCCAATTATGCCGCAGCTGCAATTTAACGCTTCTTATGACGCAATGATGGAAAGAGTTTGCGGACATGCACCAGAACTGTCGCTATTTTGCCACCGGCAACTACAAGACTAACCGCAAAAACTATCATCGCAAGCCCCATCCAGTCTCGCGCCGTAAGAGTCTCGCCAAAGACAAAAATGCCAATAATTACAGCCGTAGCCGGTTCGAGGGCGCCAAGGATAGCTGTAGGAGTCGGTCCTATACATTGTACTGCTTCTGTGGTACATACAAACGACAGCACTGTGGGAAGTATGGCAAGAGCGATAATGCATCCCCACATATACCAGTGCTGAGGTCCGGCGAAACTTGAGGCTGGAGTAAACGCGATTTTTATTCCGAAGATTATAGCGCCTGTTACAAGGCAATAGAAAATCAATTTCAGTGTCGGTACCTCGCGCAAACCGGGTCTGTTTACACCAATCATATAGCATGCATAACACAGTGACGACAACATGACAATAAACGTACCGAAAGTGCTTAGCGTTTGGCCATCCTCGCCTTTGAATAGCATCCATATGCCACCTAAGGCGAATGCTATACATAGACCTGTGAGCAGCGTCAGCCGCTCGTGAAAAAACAGCGTCATCAGCAACGCCACCATCAGAGGATAGACAAACAGAAGCGTCGATGCTACGCCCGCATCCATATAACTGTAACTCTCGAACAGAAACAGCGATGATAAGGCCATTAGAACACCCATTATAAGGATTTTCCAGCTCGTGCCAACGCTGACTGCGAAACTGCGTCGTCGGTAACGGAGCATCGCCGCAATGGCAGGAATAGCTACAAGGTAGCGGTAAAACAGCACGCTGTCCGCTGTCATGCCCTCGTCATATAGCGGAAGTGCAAACAACGGATTGGTACCATAGGTCGCCGCAGAAACTGCGCCGAGAATATAACCTTTGACTTTGATGTTCATTTCTCGTCAGTGGGAACCCATCTGAAGAGACGGTCGGCAGGACGTATTTTATCGGGTACCCGGATTGATATGCTGTCACCCTTGACAGCCTTTTCAGCAATTTTGCCGTCGACTCGCAGCTCGTCAATGGTAATCATCATGGCACCTGTTGTTGGTCCGGTGATTATAATCTCGTCACCGACATGCAGTTCGTGGCCTTCCATAAGGAATTCCCCCACACCGAGACGCGAAAACCATTTCACACCTTTGGCAACATATTCTTTCACACGAGTCGCAGATGATCCGTATTTACCCGACCATTCGCCAAGGCGCCGGCCGAGATAGTAGCCATCCCAGAAACCGCGGTTGAAAATTTTTGCCAGACGCCCGTCCCATACCGCTACAGCTTCTGCATTGAATGTACCGTCGCAAATGGCCTGAAGCGCCTCCGAATAGCATTCGACAGCCGTGGCTACATACTCCGGCCCGCGGGCACGCCCCTCTATCTTGAAAACACGCACACCGGCATCGACGAGCCTGTCGAGGAAATGAATGGTTTTCAAATCTTTGGGAGACATTATGTATTTATTGTCCACATTAAGCATGTCGCCTGTTTCAAGATCCTTTACCTCATAACCGCGGCGGCATATCTGCGTACAAGCCCCACGGTTGGCGCTGGAATTCATCTGGTGCAGACTCAGATAGCATTTGCCGCTGACAGCCATGCACAGCGCACCGTGACAGAACATCTCAAGCTCCACCCTTCGTCCGGACGGCCCGGTGATGTTTTCGGCGACAATGACATCATGAATGCGACGTACTTGCTCAAGATTGAGTTCACGGGCAAGAACCATCACATCGGCATACTGCGAATAGAAACGTACGGCTTCCGTATTGGAGATATTGCACTGGGTAGATATATGTACCTCCACTCCATGACGGCGGCAACAGCTTATCGCCGCTATATCGGAAGCTATCACAGCGGTGATTCCGGCCTCGGCAGCACTACGAACAATAGCCTCGATGCGTTCCATGTCTTCGTCATATACGATTGTATTGACAGTCAGGTATGTTTTCACACCGGCCTCACGGCATCGACACGCTATCGAACGCAAATCGTCGAGGGTAAAGTTCGCACTTGAGCGCGAACGCATATTCAGTCCTTCCACACCGAAATAAACGGCGTCGGCGCCGGCATTGATCGCTGCCGACAAAGATTCGAAACTCCCAACGGGAGCCATTATCTCGAAATCACTGCGTGTATACGACATAATTTCATGGCGAATCATATCCTGCAGGATTGCAGGATATGATTATAAATTATTCTGCGGATATTATTATTCTGCCGGAGTCTCGACCGGAGTTGCTGCAGGAGCAGCTTCAACGGGTGTTGCAGGAGTATCGAACTGACCTGCCGGAGCAGCTGCGGGAGCGGTAGCGGTGGTCGACTGGGTACGGAGACCTGTCGAGGTCGATACTTTAGGCATTGTGAAGGCGGAGATAATCGAAAGTACTACAAGAACACTGATAAGAGTCCATGTAGTCTTCTCGAGGAAGCTGTTTGTCTGGCGTACACCCATTACGGAACCGGCGCCGCCGAACTGCGACGACAGGCCACCGCCTTTCGATTTCTGGATAAGTACGATGAGGATAAGGAGTACGGCAACAAGTAAGGTCAATCCGATGATGACAGCGTGCATAATTCTATTATTTTATTATTTTTTGCTTGCGTCCGCTTCGCCGAGCTGGCTTTGGCGGCGCTGATTTATAATCAATTTCTGCAAGAAACGCAATTGGTCTGCAAAGTAAGCACTTTTTTTTGGAAATTTCAAGGATAAACCCGAGATAATTTCGTAGGCGCGTTCATAACGGTGCTGACGTATGAAGATTTTGGCAAGGCTTTCGGAGAGAAGACTGTCGTCGCTATGCTCCGGTTTTGTTGCAGGAGTATCGTCAACAACCTCTTCAGGCAACAATTCGGGTTCGTGATGCGTCGCCGGATGCTGGCTGAGGATGAAGGCGTTGATGCGGGCTTCCTGCGAACCGGCGGGAGCTTCGTTTTTTTCAGGCAACTCAGACTGCTCCTGACGCGCCAGAAGCTCGGCGTAGTCCGGAGTAGGGTTAAAAATCATGCGTTCAAGCTGCTTTTCTTCCTCCGGTGAGCAATTTCCGTAGGTCTGCAGGAATGTGCTAATCACATCCTCTGTGGCAGGGGCGGAAGGCTCCTGCTTCATAGGATAGAAATGCGCCCACTCATCGCCATATTCGCTGTAGGCAAGCGTACGGCGGCTCGACACTGTAAGGGCGAGATGCTGCCGGATTGATTCACGTCGTGCCGCATCGACATAGTCGCCGCCATGACGGAGAAGCATCAGAGCCGCAACTGAAAAATACGGAGCCTCGACAAGAGCATCGCTCAAAACGACACAGTCAGTACTACTCATAATTTCGTTGTCGCCCATAGGGACAACGCGCTCAAGCACGGCTTTTATCTGCTCGCAATCCATTGCCTACCAGTTTCCGAGGGTTGAATTGAAAATCAGCTCTACCAACTCTTGCGAAATCTCAGTACATAGCTGATCCTGAACGTCGGTGAGCATTTCTGAGGACGGAAAATCCCGGTATGCGCTGAAAGTCTGGTCCACATCCTTGCCCTCCTCCTTGTTATCGATATATTTGACGCGCACCGATATGGTGAGACGCGTCATAGATGCGATGGCGTTTTCTGTTACTGCCTGCGGAGTAAGGTTATAACCTGTAATCTCGCCTTCAAGTTGCAGGTCGCCGGTACCATCTGTGGTCTGTAGGCGCGTATTACGGGATATATAATCAAGCAGCGCGTTTTCGAACGTCTGTTGCAGCGGCGGATAAACGAGAGCTGCACGTATGGGGAATTCCGATACGCTGATTGTCTTGTAGATATTATAGTCCAAAGCCGACCCGTTCATTTTTACGCTTATCTTGCATCCCGACAATGAAACAAAAGCCACAAAGACAGTCAGAAGCAGGGCGCGTGCGCACTTACATACCATAATCCTTTATTTTTCTGTATAGTGTACGTTCAGAGATATTGAGTTCGGCAGCCGCAGCCTTGCGATTGCCGTTATTGCGCTCAAGTGCTGACTTTATGGCCTCTCGTTCTTTATCCTGAAGTGTGACAGGGGTTTCGAATACCTCCGAATATGCCACTTCGCTTGCCGGGACGGAATGCAATGGTTCAGGGGATTCACGCATGAAAGACGCACCCATGGGTGATATGATATTGGCGGGAAGGTCTTTTTTATCCTTCAGATGAACTATCTCGGATGTCGGAGCCTCATCGAAACGTTCCTGAAGGGCATCAAGACGTTTCTGAAGATTGAAAATCATTCCCAAAAGCATCTCGCGTTCACGCTGATAACTGTGTATCTCGCCTCCCACAACAGGCATGTAAGTCTCGCCTATAGACGGCAGATACTGCTGGAGTATTTCCGGAGTAATCTCGTTGCCGGCCTCGAAAAGTGCCATCTGCTCCACTACATTCTTGAGCTGACGTACGTTGCCCGGCCAACGGTAGTGGCGCATCATGTCTTCTCCCTCCTGACTGAATGTTACAACAGGCACATGGTAACGCTCTGCAAAATCAGAAGCGAATTTACGGGTGAGAAGGCGTATATCGCTATTGCGGTCGCGCAACGGCGGTATATGAATCTGCACGGTGGATAGGCGGTAGTACAAGTCCTCGCGGAAACGCCCGGCGGTTACGGCGGCAATCAGATCGACGTTGGTAGCGGCGACTACACGTATATTCGTTTTCTGAACTTTACTTGAACCAACCCTGAGAAATTCACCACTTTCAAGCACTCTCAGCAGACGTGCCTGCGTTGTCAGCGGCAGCTCGGCAACCTCGTCGAGAAAAATAGTACCGCCGTCAGCTTCCTCGAAATAGCCCTTGCGGGAATCGACAGCACCTGTAAAAGCTCCTTTTTCATGGCCGAACAGCTCCGAGTCGATAGTACCCTCGGGTATAGCGCCACAGTTCACCGCTATGTACCTGGCATGCTTGCGGGCGCTGTAAGCGTGAATAATCTGAGGGAAAAATTCCTTACCGGAACCGCTCTCGCCCGTAATAAGAACCGACAGATCGATGGGAGCAACTCGGATGGCACGCTCGACGGCGGCTATCAGCGACGGAGAGTTGCCGATGATGCCGAAGCGCTGCTTGGCCTGAAGTACTTGCGGAGGTATTGCGGTTGGATTATCTCTCATTATTATAAGTTATAAGCTAAACTTTTCTACAAAATTACGCAATTTCCCACGAATTAGCAATACCAGTTTTCAAGACACCCCGTTATGATTTTCGGCATTCTCCGGAACACCGACGCCTGAAATAGGGCGATAGATGAATCGTGCCAGACCGAAGATATAGCGGCGAAAACCGGGAATATAGCACAAAATTCCATCAAACCAACCGAGACGAGGATTAAGGTATTTGATGACAACACCTACATACACCATCGCGAACAAAGTGCCAACCCCGACAACATTACCCAGCCATCGTCCGAAAAATAGATATCCGAGAGATATGGCAATGATGACAAGCGTTATGTCTATGATGATTTTCATCTTGGGGAAAGGTACGCCCGTAACACGGGATAAAGCAACTGATATGCCCTCTCCGGGCATTGTGACGGTATTGCAACGGATTTCAAGCGCTATGCCGAAACCAAGAATCGTACAGCCGGCTACCTGCATCACAAACTGCGCAAAGAATGAGTCACAAACAAGAATTCCCGTGAGCAACATGTTGAGGTCGAGCAACGCTCCGAAAAAAAAGCCGATGACAAGCTGAAAAAGCTGAGGAAGCTCAAAACGGCGACGCAGCACTATTATCTGTAGTACCACAAAAATGGCATTCATAAGATTGGTGTACTCACCGATTGTCAGAGGTGGCGCCATATAATCCTGCCCCGCAAGAGTGAAAACAAACGGGATTGTGGATATAACACTGCTGCCCAAATTTGAACGCACACTCAGGGACACACCGAATGTCATTATGAAAAGGGAGAGCAATAAAAGAATGTGCTGCCAGAGGAAAGAAAGGATTTTTTGCTTGGAAACCTGTTTCATGAATCATTATATCTTTCTGAATGCAAAATTACGAAATATTTTGAAGGCCCGCGACATCTGTTATACCGTGGTAAACTGTGTTAAAAATGACATTTTGTCAGTCAGCAATGTCTGGCATTCCTTTTGCATAAACGTTATATAGTGATAGACAATATAAAACACAATCAAGATATGCAGAATGGAACTATAGGTGTTACCACCGAAAACATTTTTCCTGTTATAAAAAAATTCCTGTACAGCGACCATGAGATTTTCCTACGCGAGCTCGTCAGCAATGCAGTGGACGCTACTCAGAAAATCCGTGCCCTCTCCAATTTCGGAGAGTTCAAAGGCGAGCTTGGTGAACTGAACGTGCGTGTCAAAGTCGACAAGGAAGCAGGCACTCTCACTATCTCCGACAATGGTATAGGCATGGATGCCGAAGATGTCGACAAATATATCAACCAGATAGCATTCTCCGGCGCCGAGGATTTTCTGAACAAATACAAGGACACGGCTGCCAACATCATCGGTCATTTCGGCCTTGGTTTCTACTCGGCTTTCATGGTGGCCGAGAAAGTGGTGATAGAATCGCTCAGCTATCGCGACGGAGCCAAAGCCGTACGCTGGGAGTGCGACGGCTCGCCGGCCTACTCCATGGGTGACGGTTCACGCACTACACGCGGCACCGACATCATACTCTATATCGACAAGGACAGCAGCGAATTCCTCGAACAGGAACGTATCGACATGCTTCTGCGCAAATACTGCCGTTTCCTCCCCGTGCCCGTCATCTCCGGCAAGGAACGCGAATGGAAAGACGGAAAGTGGATTGACACAGACAAAGACCTTATCGTAAACAATACCGAGCCCCAGTGGATGAAGAAACCGTCGGAGCTAACCGATTCCGACTATCTCAATTTCTATCAGGAACTTTATCCCGGACAGGAAGAGCCACTCTTCTGGATTCATCTCAACGTGGATTATCCCTTCCACCTCACAGGTATCCTGTTCTTCCCAAAAATCAAGAATAATTTCGACATCAACCGCAACCGCATCCAGCTCTATTGCAACCAGGTATTCGTGACCGACTCCGTAGAAGGCGTCGTACCCGAATTCATGCAGCTCATGCAGGGCGTGATTGATTCTCCTGATATTCCGCTGAATGTGTCGCGTTCTTACCTTCAGTCCGACACCGCCGTGAAGAAGATTTCGAGCTATATAACAAAGAAAGTTGCTTCGCGCCTCGATGATATGTTCAAGGCCGACCGCCCCGCATTTGAAAAGAAATGGGACGACATCCGAATCTTCATCGTATACGGTATGCTCACCGACGAGAAATTCTGCGAATCAGCAATGAAATTCCTGCTTTTCAAGGATACCGAAGGCAAATATTTCTCACCGGAGGAATACAAAACCCTTGTCGAGGCCGAGCAGACCAATTCAGAAGGCAAGATTGTCTACCTCTATGCCACCGACGCCACGGAACAATACAATTATATCAAAGCGGCCAACGACAAAGGCTACAATGTTCTCCTTCTCGACGGACAACTCGACAACCATTTCGTAGGCCTGCTTGAGAACAAGCTGAAAGATACCACACTCGTCCGCGTGGACTCTGACGTTGTGGAAAATCTTATCCGCAAAACAGACCGCAAGGCAGCCGACCTCAGCGCCACCGACCGCGCCATTCTAACCCGCCTCTTCGAGCAGGCGAGCCGTAAGGTGGAGAAGGCCTCGTTCCTGGTACAGTTCGAAGCTCTTTCAACCAACAGCAACCCCGTTGTTCTCACCCAGAACGAGTATATGCGCCGAATGAAAGAGATGGCCGCCATGCAACCCGGCATGAATTTCTACGGAGACCTTCCCGACAGTTATAATCTGGTTGTAAATACAGAGAACGATATTGTCAAAGGAATCTGCACGCGGGCAGACGAAGCCCTCAAGGCGGAGGTGGAACCCCTCCTTGCCACTATCGACAAAGGCAATGCAGACGCCGAAGCCGCGCGAAAGGACGGCGACAACGACGAGGCCAAAGCCAAAGCCGCCGATGCGGAAAAATCGGTAGCCGATGCGCGCGCCAAGATGGATGCCGCCATCGATGCCTACGCATCAAAGGAGCCAAAGATTAGCCAGCTCGTCGACCTCGCCCTGCTTGCCAATGGCCTGCTGAAAGGCGAATCCCTCTCCGCATTCATCGCCCGCTCCCTCAGCCTGATGAAATAAAGACAAGATATACAACTAAATTTATATAGAGATCTAAAAGGCGGATGTTTCCGCTTTTTAGGTCTTTTACTATGTCTGTAAAATAATAATGTCTATCTTTGTTGAGAATTTTATTCCATATTACTATGAAAAAATTTTTTATCATTCTTGGACTTGCCGCAATACTCATCCCTCTTTCTTCATGTGAAGATATAACTAAAGGGACAAATGATAATAATGATGACATTATTTATGATTTCAGTCCTATCGAGCTATCTATATCTGTTGCGGATGAGGAAGGCAATCTCCTACTTTCTCCCGAATACGAAAATAATATTATCGGCTCTCCAATCTGCTTTATGGAGGGCAGAAAAGCTTATGCAGTAAATTGGGAGAATGCCCAAATTGAGTCTCGTTATTATATGCCGCATTTCTATGGAGCTTTGTACAAGCCGGTTCAGAAATGGAATGGTCATTATTGGGAGGCTTCCGATGAAATGAGAATCTTTTTGGGAGAATTTGGCGGAAACGAGACTTTCGACCGCACATTTACCGTTGAGATTTCACGCCACAAATTTGAATTGCGAGTAACTAATCGGCTTACATGGGAGAATAAAAAACCTGAGATTGATCGTCATTATTACCTTGACGGTAACGAGTTGGAAAATCCTTTCTATAAGCTTATCGTAAAGGCTGCGTCCTGATAATTATTTATTCACTCCGTTTAAACAGGACAGAGTCGCTTCGTCCGGGCGACTCTGTCCTGTTTGTATCTGAGTATGGGAGTTATAGCAGATTTTCCCGTTCTGTTATAATGGCGTCAGTCATTGTATAGCCGTCGAGGCTACCTTCTTTGGCCTGAATACAGATGTAGACGAGTCTGTTAGTCTCCGAGGTGTTCTTGATGTTGCGGTCGCAATCTGTGGCCACGCGCACCACGCTTCCTTCCTCAATAGGAAAAACACTATCGTTTACCTGAAACAAACCCTTGCCCGAGAGGACGATATAGTTTTCTTCGTTTAGTTTATGACTATGGAAAAACGGCACAGCCTGGCCTGGAGCAAGAGTTCCAAATGATATTTCGCACGATGATTCCTTGAGTTCGTCCTTGATGAATATCTTGCCCTCAAAGTCCGCGATATTGCCGATACTGCCATGAGAGTATTTCTCACCTTCGTTAAGCTTTTTAAATTTACACATAGTTGTAGTTCTGAAATTTATACATTAACTTTGCATTTGTTATCCGATATCTTTTAGATAGCGCAAAGTTAATATGCAAAATTCAGTTTCACAAGAGGTTTCGGATATGATATTCAGTTACTTTATGGTTATTAATATTGAGAATCAAGGTAAAGAAAATGCAGGAAATACTAAAAAAATATTCTGATATAGGGCATTGTCCGGTGCGAAATGTAATCTCCCATTTCAGTACAAAATGGGGATTGCTGATATTATCGATGCTTGGCGAGGTGCGTTGTATGCGCTTCAACGAAATACTGCACACGTTGCCGGATATATCGCCAAAAGTATTGAGCTCGACATTAAAGATATTGGAAACTGACGGGTTGATAAAGCGTAAGCTATATCCATCGATTCCCCCGAAAGTGGAATACTCTATAACTGAAAAGGGTGATAGCCTCATACCAATATTAGGAGAACTGATAAAATGGGGATTGAATAATTTACAATAGAACTGAAACTCTCAAGGGAAATTCAGTTGCAATGGACGAATATTTTCATATTTTTGTAAACATCCAGTTACTCAGCGGTTTGGAGTACGGGTAGAAATTTGAGGGCTTTGTTTTACGGATGTTAGAAAAAAAGTTAGTAACTTCGCAAAGTGAAACGGCACGGACGCATACAGACGTCCGTTTTTCCGTTTCGTAAAATTCTAACACAGAGCAATATGGGAGGCTTCTTCGGCGCAATTTCCAAAAAAAGCTGTATCAACAGCGTTTTCTACGGTACTGACTATAATTCTCACCTTGGCACCAAACGTGCCGGACTGGTGACTTTCGATGAAAACGAAGGTTTCAATCGGGTTATCCACAGCATTGAGCGCAATTATTTCCGGTCCAAGTTCGAAGACGAACTTGAACGCTTCACAGGCAATCAGGGGCTGGGAGTCATCAGCGACTGCGACCCTCAGCCTATCATCGTAAATTCACATCTCGGCCGCTATGCTGTTGTCACGGTGGCAAAGATAAACAACATGCGCGAGATTGCAGCCGAACTCCTTGAACTGCGCATGCATTTCAGCGAACTTTCGGCAAACAATATAAACCAGACCGAACTGATAGCCCTGCTTATCAATATGGGCGAGACCTTCGTCGACGGCATCAATCTTGTATACAAAAAAATAAAAGGTTCATGCTCCATGCTTATCCTCACAGAAGACGGCATAATTGCCGCACGCGACTATTACGGTCGTACTCCTATAGTGATTGGTCGCGGCGAAGAAGGATATGCAGCAACAAGCGAGAGCTGTGCCTTCCCAAATCTCGGCTATGAGCGCATCCGCGATTTGGGACCGGGAGAGATTGTAAGACTCAGGGCAGACAGCATGGAGGTGCTTCAGGAACCGGTGAAACGTGAACAGATTTGCTCTTTCCTCTGGGTATATTACGGATTCCCGGCCAGTGACTATAACGGAATAAACGCCGAGCAGATGCGAGAACGTGCAGGTGTCATAATGGGTAAGTCCGACGATATAGATGCCGATTGTGTGTGCGGCATCCCCGATTCCGGCGTAGGCTTCGCCCTGGGTTATTCTGACGGCCATAATATTCCTTACCGTCGAGCCGTACTCAAATACACTCCTACATGGCCACGCAGCTTTACTCCCGGCAACCAGAGCCGACGCCAGCTTGTGGCCAAGATGAAACTTATACCGAACCGCGCCATCCTCAACGGTGCACGCGTGGTATTCTGCGATGATTCCATTGTCCGCGGCACACAGCTCCGCGACAACGTAAGCACCTTCTTTGAAGGTGGTGCCAAAGAGGTACACGCCCGTATCTCCTGTCCGCCGCTTGTCTACGGTTGTCCGTTTGTCGGCTTTACCTCATCAAAAAGCGATCTGGAACTTATCTCGCGCCGCATCATCCAGGATTTTGAAGGCGATGCCAATAAGAATATTGACCTATACGCGCGCACCGATACAGAACAGCATAAACGCATGGTCGACGAAATTGCACGACGATTAGGCCTTACATCACTGAAATTTTCCACAATCGAAGACCTTGTGACAAGTATAGGCCTTCCCAAAGAACGTCTTTGCACATACTGCTTCGACGGATGCGGAGGGCCGTGCGAATGCTGTGGCAAGAAAGACTAATCCCACTGTATTATTGTGAAAATAAATAAATAATTCTTAATTTCACGTTTACAATATTCGTTTTACAAAAATTAAGTATATATTTGCAGCACAATAACAGAGAGAACGATTAGTAACAAACAATCGCGATTAAAAACCGCTAAAGAAAACAACCCAAGTTAAATAAGTGAATCATAGGTTAGGATGCAATTGCCCGCGACGGGTAGTTGCATTTTTATTTAAAGTATTGAGCTAATATTACAGCACAACCAAAAGTATATCCCTTAGTTTTTTTTAACCAAAAATTCTTGTAAAAAGTTATGCTGGTTTTTAACTTTGCTGCGCATAGCCAAAGTTGACAAATAAAACACGGAAATCAACCCTAACCAATTTTGAAGTACACCTCCAACATTATTTTTCAGCTTTGAGATAGAGCCACCTGCAAGTGGTATCTAAGCTTTTAGGCTATACATATGAAATTGGATTTAATTAAATAGTTGTTTTATAGATAATTGTGTATTTTAAGCGGAACGTCGTGAGGCGTTCCGCTTTTTATTCGCTATGGTAATCTGTGCTCGATCGAAAATCAGAGGGCGTAAGTCAGCTCCGATAATCCGAAAGCTGCAATGACACCGAAAAAGTATAGTGCAAGATAAAGTATGTTGCATAACAAACCCACACCGAACGACACCCAAAACCATGTCTTGGCCAACGAAGCGCTGCGGCGGGCACCCATGCGATCGCCGGCTGCCCATTTAGAACTCACCTGCGAAGCGTAAATGATAGCGACAATACCGGTGGGAAGGCAACACAGGAGTGTGGCGGCAATCGACCATCCAAGATAGGACGAGGGGATTGGTTCATTATCATAAACCGGAGAGTAGCCTGCGTACTGATTATTATATGGAGGCTGGACGCCACAGGTATTGGGAGGCGTCTGTATTAACTGAACCACCTCGGGGACATCCTTTGCCATCTGCCATTCCTTCATACCGGCGCACCATACGTATGTTGTCAGAGAAATGCCTGCTCCGACAAGATCGTCAAGCGTCAGCGGACCAAACTGATTGCCTCTCGAATCAATATAATAATATTTCTTTTCCATAGTGGACTGTTGTTATCTTGGACTGTATGGAGGCAAAGTTACAAAATATTCCATAATATACTAAAGAAAACCTAATTATTTTAGATTTTCAACGGTTTGACTTAACCAATTGTATAATAAACTTTTAGCAAATTATTTAAGAAATAGTGGTAACGAGTTAGTAACCGTGCGAATTTCAGTGATTTGCGGTGCTATGCTGTCAAATAACTCTTTATAAAGTGCAAATATACGATTTTTCTAATTTACTCATCCCCATACAATATATATTTATCGTATGGGGATGTTATTTGAAACGGAGGAACAGGTATTTACTTATAAGAATCTTCTACTCCAGCTAAATAACCAGCAGCATAAGCTGCATGTGGGCTTTTATGCCTAACTGTTCCAGCTTGACTCTCTGGTAATGAATCCAAGTCCAAATCTAATTTTTCTTTACGATTTAGTCCATCTTCATACCCTCTCTCATAAGCACATCCAGCACAGCGATGTCTTCCTGCCCCACCTTGATCGACAGGTAAATTATTGTACTGAGGATCATAACGATGTTGTTTTTCACAAGCCATAATTCTTATTCTTTAAATTATTACTCTATTAGTTCTAATATCCAATTTATCCAAGATATAACAGTAGATGCCCTTCGTTTATATGTTTGTTCAGAATTAATATTATACAATTTTGCACTTTTCATTATTTCAACGACCTCGCCCTTTGTTGGAACATTGCCTTTATCAAAATACAGTTTCAAGGTGTTTTGAAATGCCGTATGTGCCAATATAAGTTTTACAAATTCCAATTGCCGTTCAATAATGGGCAGATTAAATATACGAGAGCCATTACGAGTTAGAATGCACCCTATTTGTTGATTCTCACGAACAACCTCTACTAATCCTAAATACTTTGCCGCATTTGAATAATAATCAGTTTGTCTGTGATCAAAGTCATAATTTTGCGTAATATCATCTTTACAAATAAATCCTTTTTGTTTTAATAGCTCGCAAAGATTAATTACTCGTTCAAAGCTATCTGCTTGAGGGAAAGGAAACTCAGGTTCTTTTACAACTTGAATACTATCCAAAATATTCTGTATATTCTCAACATTAATTCCTCCTTCTTGAACTGCATATTTTTTATGTTGTATTAATCGGATGGAATTATATAATTCAGGCGTAACAAATTCATATTCTCTCAAATGGAAAATACCATTTGAATACGTCAAGAATATTGGACGAACACGTTTCCCTATTTTATTACTCCATAATCTATATGGATAATATAGTTGTCGAATCAGAAAATCATCTGAAATATAATTTTTGGCTTCAATCAAATTTAAAGAACTATCTCCTTCATACCCTCCGTCTATTTCAATTTGTGAATTGTCAACATTAATTTTTAAAATGTTTTGTCCTGAATTAATCGTAAAATCAAAGACTGAAGAACTCATCCGACCAGAGACGGTAGGTAATAGATTTTCCTCTCCTGTAAAATCATGCAATATCTTAGATACAAAAGCACAATTTATAGCTATTGATTCACTCGTAATATCTTTATAATCTATACTTTCCAAGAAAGTTGGAAAGTCAATAGGAGTTATCTCTATATCATCTTTATTGAAATCACAAAAAGTTTTAAATTTTCCGATTTCATATGTGCCTCTGGATGTAGGTAATATTGATAAGTTATGATCTATAAACAATTTTGGAAGTTGAGATCTATGGTCAAACTTTGTCATTAAACGAGCCTCTCTAAACTGATTAATTTCTGTTGAAGAAATTGATATACGTTCATTATTGGCAAGTTTATCCAAGATGCAATACTTCTCAAAAATTTTCTCCCATGCTATGTCATTTTTGGATTTACTCATAATTGCTAATTAAAAATTCATCAACTTGCCCTCTTTTAGAAGAATCTGAATTTATAGCACGACTTGCCTGTACTACATGAATATTGTATTCCGCATAAATTTCTTTTATGAAATTAGATGCAGAATTTGATAGGAGAAATTTTATACCATTGCTATTTAATCTATTACAAACATCTCTTAGCCTAAGCTGATCCCTCTCACTCCATCCACCCTGCACGTATCCTGTAAAATTAGAACTCTCTGAAATAGGATGATACGGAGGATCTAAATACACAAATGAGTTTGTTGGTATATCTCTCAAAATCACCTCATAATCACCATTTGATATTTGAATCCGATTAGAACTTAAATATTTACTTACCGCCTTAATCACAGGCTCATTGACAATATTTGGATTTTTATATTTCCCAAATGGAGAATTAAATTCCCCGGCATTATTAACCCGATATAATCCATTATAGCAAGTTTTATTGAGATATATAATCCGCGATGCTCGCTCGATAGTGGTAAGATTTTTAAAAAGAGGTTGCCTATCCATAGATCGAATTTCATAAAAATACTCTGACGTATTTTTATGTTTCTTTAAATCCTCAATAAGTTCATTGGGATTGTCCCTTATAACCGTATAAACATTGATCAACTCTTCGTTATAATCATTTATAACAGCTTGTTTTGGCTGGAGTTCAAAAAATAAAGCTCCGCCTCCGATGAATGGCTCATAGTAGGGACGATTCGCTACCCCTTTGGGTAACATCTTTCTAATTTCTGGAATAAGTTGTCTTTTTCCTCCAACCCATTTCAAAAAAGGAACTACAAGTTTATTCTTAGCCATTTTATATAAAGTCTATTATATTTTTTACAAAGGTACTACTTTTACTGATTTATCCTATAAGAATCCACAATAATTTGGTTGTTTTGATTTCAATTGCTGAGGTACAGCTAATTATTCGTTCTTAAATTCCCCTGCCTTTCCTTTGTGGCTGTATAGGTCGGTGTATGCTTTGCCGTAGCTTGTTGAATTGCTCTTTGAACCACTCGGCAATGGGCTTTCGGTCAATGGCAAGAACCAGTCTCGTCCCGTCCGTAGGGTCTTTCACGACTTGAAATCCTGCCTTTTCGGTCGTGAATTTCCGTCCGTGTTCCTCTGAATAAAGTTCCCCAGCATACTCCAACGGCTTTCCCTTGACGAGCGTTGCGGTCTGCCTTTCATCGAATCCCACAAGGTGGCAGAGGTTTTCGATACGGAGCATTTCACGGAAATAGGGAAACCATGCCGCCGCTCTTGCGATTACCGTTTTCAGGAACGATATTTCCTGCTTGTGCCTTGTGTCTTTGTCTGCTATCTCCCTGCCGTGCCTCTGCTGCATTTCCCGTATCTCCCGGCTGTGGTCTGCCTGCATGGTCTGTATTCTATCTTGCAGGGTTTCGATGGTTTCCTCGTGGTCGGCTATCTCCCTATGCAGGGCGGTGTTTTCCCTTTCCAATGTCTTGACCTTGTTACTACCGAAAAGAGAACCGACACTTTCAGCAATGTTGGTCACTGCTGTTGTGGCTGCGCCTTTCAGTTTTTCTGTCTGGACTTCTTTCCTGGCTCGTCTGAGTTCTTCCTGTGCCGTTTCTTTCTGAACCTGTAAATCCACCACTTCCGATTTCAAGTTGTCAGTAAGTTTCTGTATGTCCCGATAATACTGCTGCGTGGACTTGTGACGAGCCTTAGAACCGTCTATGCCACGTTGCAGACCGTATGTAATCAGTAACTTTGAATCGACAAAAACAGGAAAAGTTAAATCGACAAGATTAGGCAAAAAATAACATCGTAAATTTGAAGTTGCAACACATTCAAAAATACGATGTTATGAGCGAGACTTCCAAAATCAAGAAGTATCTGATGTGGTACAAAGTTACAGAATTACTTTCAAAGAAGTACCGTGTGAGCCAGATTTCCCGGATGTTGGGACTTCACAGGCAGACAGTCGCCAAGTACCGCGACATGAGTGAGGATGAGTTCATTTCCTCCCAGAGCTATGAGCGTCATTACGCCCACAGGCTTGATCCGTATGAGCGGTTTGTGGTTGAGGAGCTGCGTCGCTGGCCGTTCCTGTCGGCGCCACAGATCCATGACAGGCTGAAAGAGAATTTTTCGGATCTGCCTGCGGTTACGGAGAAGACCGTTTTCAATTTCGTCAGTCGCATAAGGCTTGTCCACGGACTGCCCAAGGAGGCCGAAAAAAAGCCGCGGGCGTATGAGAAGCAGCCGGACACGGCATATGGAGAATACGCCCAGGCCGATTTCGGGGAGAAGTCGATGCCAACGGCAGACGGCAGACAGG
>CAJTJV010000029.1 GCA_910576775.1 uncultured Muribaculaceae bacterium
ATTTACGATGTTATTTTTTGCCTAATCTTGTCGATTTAACTTTTCCTGTTTTTGTCGATTCAAAGTTACTGATTACAGTCGTTGAAGGCTCGTGTGCCTTTGTTTTCTTTCGTTGCCATAGTCGTAAATGTTTTAGAGTGTTGCGAGTATCATATTTTCCACCTCGGTTATATTGAGTTGGGAGTGGAAAAGCCAACTCACGAATAGTTTTCGCCCTGCGGGTTTGAGTTCATAGTACAGCTGACGGAAGAATGATATGTTGCCGTTGAGATAGGTTTCTATCATATAGTCAGCAATGTTTTTGACCTCGTAGTATTTGGCTTGCTGTATCCAAGTCTTTGAATATCTTTTCTTTGCCATAGTCGTATTTGTTTTATAGGGTTAATATCCAATAGATTATTCCTATTGCTGTAAGGATTGATATTAGCCACCCCACACCTCGGAATATCGGTTTGAGTATCGCCCAGAGAATAATCCCGACAATCGTTGCTATCGCTATACCTACCACCTTAGCCGCCTTTTTTAATGCGGTATGAGCTGGAGAAGGTGTGAAGCTCGTATTTTTAATATGTCTGTCGTTCAGTGTCATAAGGCGATATTTTTTTAATGCGTATAATCGCTGTTTGAAGTTTGTTCGCTCGTTGACCCTGCGGCACGACGGGAGCAAAGGGGTGTTCGGCACTCGCTCAAAAAAATACGAGGTGAGCGACCGCAGGGAAGCGAGGTCTGGAGATTTTTTTGCGCAAATGCCATAGAATACCCCGTCCCGGCGTGTTCATCAATTCCGAGCGAATAAACTTTGAATGGTGATTATAATCTGCATAAAACATAGAGCTGGCGCAGCCCCACAGGGTGACGCTGAACGACCGACATACTGAAAATGATAATCCGTGAGATAAGAATGATGCCCCGGAACAGGGCAAGTATGCGGGTGTCGCCGCACATGGAGCCTGCGTAGTGACCGGAGGCAACCGCTTTCTTGCCCCCGTGGGTAGAACCAAACGGATTGTGGCGTGGCAGCTCAAATTCATTACAAGGAGAAGGCGTCAAGCACACGGATTGGCCGATTGGAGTCTTGCGAGGGAAACGACGACCCCGGCGCATCCTCACAAGGCGTTGAGGCCAATCGGTGTGTAGCCTTCTCCCGTAGTCGGTGTGCGGTCAGATGGTGTCTGTGACCCGCCGGTTCACCGTCACCATCTGACGGCACAACCGACGCAGACACCGTGAACCGCCACGCCTCTATCCGTTTTCGCAGTGAAAAAAATCGGCTCTAAACTCAGTTTTTTGTAAAAATTGCCGTTATAATCGCAAAAATTTGTACCGCACACCGGTTTTAACCTCAAATTTTTGTATCCCCTACAAGATGAAATGTCATTCCATGCTATTGATCATCTCCACATTCCAATACTTAATTTCGGCAATAAACTTGATTTATTGCCGAAATTAAGCTAACTTTGCGCCGTAAAATTGTTATAGATACATGAGTATAGCCGACTTGATACAGGATTTCGCCAATAGCCGCAACAACTTCACTCTTTGCGAACTGGCGGGTTATGTCCGTGACCGGGAGGATATTTCCGATTCCGGTCTGCTCTGGCATATCAAGAAACTAATCAAGCAAAATCATCTGTCAAGATTGTCACGCGGATTGTACGGAAAACAGGCAAAAAGTGATTTCATACCGTCATTGACGGAGGATTTGCGCAATCTATATGCCGATCTGACAAAGGCTTTTCCGTTGATTGACATAGTGGTGTATTCAGGCAGCGATATTAACTCGTTGCAACACCACCTTTCGGCAAACAACTCCTTATATGTCGAGGTACCGAAATACGCTACGGAGGCAGTATTTCACTATCTGACCGACAAAAAGATAAGGGCATATCATAAGCCGATGGAAGATTTTATGTCGAACTATGTTGATTTAGCCGAAAAATCAGTAATCGTAAAAGCTCTTACAACCGAAGCTCCTATAAAGACTGTTGACGGAGTGATGATGCCGGCACTGGAAAAAATGCTTGTGGATATAAACGCAGATCCTGATTTCTATTACCTGCAAGGCAACGAGGCATTCAACATTATGCAAAACGCCCGGTCGCTCTATTCTATAAATACCCCTAAAATGTTGCGTTACGCCTCCCGGCGAGGAATACGGGAAACAATGCAGACAATTTTGAACTGTAATGACTAAAAAATCTCCGATTTTATTCAATACAGCGTTTTTATTGAATAAAAATCGGGGAAATCCCAAATTTCAAGCCTTCGTAATCGCAGTTTTTTGCAAAATACGAGGTTATAATCGCAAAAATTTGTACCTTTGTATTCTCTTAATCGTGATTTTTTGTATGGCAGTTAAAGTTGACACCCAAAAAGAGATTATATTCGGTTCGTCTGACCCGAATATTTCCCGTGTGCTTTCTAAAAAGGAGAAAGACGGAGAGTTGCGCAAGCTGGCTCCACGTATATATACGACCAACTTGATTGACAGCCCTGAAAATATAGTACGGCGCAACCTTATCGAGATTTTGGCGTACCGTTATCCAAACGCCTTGATCAGTCATCGTAGTGCAAAGGAGATGCGCCCGACTTCTACCGGAGATTTCTTCCTGACAAACTCCACGACTCGGCGTGTCGCCGACTTGCCGGGTATCATACTCAATTTTGTCAAAGGACCGAAAGCGACGGCAAATGACATCCCCTTTATGGGTCTGCACATATCGGGAGAACACCGTTATATGCTTGAAAATATGCAATTGTCTCGAAAATCAGGAGATGAATCGAGGGTGTTGCCTATTGCAGTAATTGAGAAAAAGTTGGAACAACTGTTGCTGACGGGAGGTGAGAAACGGTTGAATCAGTACCGCGATGAGTTGCGGGAAGTTGCCAACGAATTAGGTATGGTCGATGAATTTTCCAAAATCAACAACATCATATCTGCTTTGCAGTCAACCCACGATGCCAAAGTATTGTCCACAGATTCGGCAAAAGCTCGTGCTGCCGGCAATCCGTTTGACGCAAACCGGGTTGAACTATTTGAAATTTTATTTGATACGATAAAAGACCGTTATTTTGTAATACGAAATAATCGTAATACCGACGAGGACTCTTTTCGGTTGTTTTCATTCTTCGAGAGTTATTTTTCCAACTATATAGAGGGTACGGAGTTTGACATTGAGGAAGCGAAGGAAATCGTTGATTCCGGAATTCCTATGCCGAGGCGTGATGAGGACTCACACGATATTCTTGGCACATTCAAGATATTATCCAACCGTGCCGAGATGATGCGTGTTCCCACATCTCCTGAAGAACTGTTCGCAATATTAAGCCATCGCCATACCATATTGTTGGATGGGCGACCGCACATGAATCCCGGTGTTTTCAAAATGAGAAACAACCGCGCAGGTCAGACCGAGTTTGTGGACTATCAATTGGTAAAAGGCACGCTTTCGCAGGGCTTCAAATACTATTCAGCTTTGACCGATCCGTTTGCTCGTGCAATATTTATGATGTTCATGATTAGCGAGGTGCATCCTTTCAACGATGGCAACGGAAGGATAGCCCGTGTGATGATGAACGCCGAATTTGTCCGTGCCGACCAGTCAAGAATAATCGTGCCGACCGTGTTCCGCGAAGATTACATTTTGGCATTGCGCAAACTCACCCGCCACAAAGACCCGATGGCGTATATCAACGTAATGACCAAACTCCATCAGTTCAGCGATAATCTCTATGGCACAGACTTTACCGAACTGAAAAACTATCTCGCTGCCTGCAACGCCTACGAAGAGCCGTCGCAAGCCAAACTCCAAATTATAGACCGAACAATTTTATAATATGGCGCAAAATATTACATCAGTTACAAAACGCGATATATTTCAACTGCTTACCAATGGGTGGGATGAAGAAGAGTTGTTTGGAGGCATAAATCATAATATTATGATTTATGGGGGCTTATGACTCCTGAAGAATTTCTAAATAGATTATATCCACTGCAACAAATGCCTTCTTTTGATTCTCGTTTAGGCAATGCTGCCGAGGACATTTACCGACACACAGTAGTCAATCCAAATGATTATCCCAATGGATGGTTTTGGAAGGATAGTCGTTTTAATATCGGAGAAGGAGAGGATGAAATC
The DNA here is from genome assembly GCA_910576775.1 of uncultured Muribaculaceae bacterium. Classification (GTDB taxonomy): domain Bacteria; phylum Bacteroidota; class Bacteroidia; order Bacteroidales; family Muribaculaceae; genus CAG-873. Next base: position 4,140 of record CAJTJV010000029.1, read on the forward strand.
TTACTAAAATTTCTTGTGGAAATATTCCATCCGGAAGTCAGAGATGATAAAATGGACTGGCAAGGTTTATTAGCAAGAATAAATAATTTATTAAATGCAGACGGATATAAGATCGTCCCAATAAATAAAATATCGGGTAGAGATGTTTATGGTTGGAAAACTACTCAAAGAAAAATTTCCCTCATCACAGACGAAGAACTGGACTACTTTAGTTCTTTGTTCAACAATGGTGGTTATGTATTGGATTTTACTTCTCGTAAATCATTCAACGACTTTACAGAAAGAGCAATAGGCATTCGAGTTACCGAAACTTATGGCATGTCTATGGGAAAATCCTTAACTGCATTTTTCAAAGAAGAAGATGATGAGAAAAAGATTATTAAATTAATACTTGAACTTTGGGATTGTTACAAAGTTTCATCATCAGGAAATAATATTGCTGATATTGTTGACTTAAGTAGCGGTCAAAAAATAATAGATAGAATATCAAATAGCAATATTGCGGTAGTGAAACAAGTTGTTGAAATTAAAACAAAATTTGACAACATATATATCCAAAGCCAAATAGACGAGATGTTGGCCTCACAAGAGGAAGATCCAACAAACGCCATAGGATTAGCAAAAGAACTAATCGAAAGTTGTTGTAAAACGATATTAAAATATTATAACTTACCCACTGACTTTGATAATTTATCAAAGTTGGTAAAAGCGACTACAAAAACGCTAAAAATAACACCGGAAGATATTCCCGACTCTATTCCAGAGGCACAATCTATGAAGGCTATTTTGAAAGCGTTTGCTACTATCTCTGACGGATTAGCCAATTTAAGAAACACGTATGGCCGTGGACACGGTAAAGACAATAATTACAAGGGGCTTGGCGTTAGACATGCAAAATTAGCCATTGGCGCAAGTTCAACTCTTGTACATTTTCTATGGGATAGTTTTACACGTCAACAAATAAAAGAAAATAAGGCATAGGTTTACGAAGAATGATTCGAGAGCAAGAATTGGCTATGAACAGAAAGTGATAAAACACTCGTCTGGAATCTTAATCTCCCATTGTGTTAAAATGGGATTTGAACCATAATGTAATCACAAGTGCCTCGAAGGATTTTTAACGCTTTGGCACATTGGGGATTGGAAATAAATTAGTAACTTTGCATTATCGGATTTGCAATCTGATGAAGAACATTGAAATATAAGCGTGATAGATAAGTGAGTCAGCCGGCAATTGCTCATGCAACTCACTGATACTCACCATACAGCGTCGGAGTTTAACGGCCCCAGGTGGATCACAGAACAAAACGGCAAGATGCCGCAAATCGCTGAAACTAAGACAGTTTCAGCGATTTTTGTAATGCCCCTATCCGGCAAAATGACGCACATTATAGGGTTCAGAGGTGTGCAATTCGTGAACAGTCCGTGCCGTGAACAAAAACTGTTCTCGATTTAAGAGTGGAATTTGTAACTCTCTAATCTTCTGCGTTTTTCTGCGATTTGTAATCTTGGAAAAAGTATGCGTTTTTCCTGGAGTATGCCATTCCAAAAGGGGATATTTTATACTCTCCTCAGAGTTCAAGGCCTACTTTCCGGAAAATTTTAGTTGATTTTAGGTAAAGCACATCATCTTTAGTTCTTAGCTGTAGCTAACACCTGAAAAAGACTCTGTGTGGTATTTGAGATTCGCCGATTTGCAATTTTTAAATGTTGTCAGTATTTGAATTCGTTGTTAAAAACGGCTCCAAGCCATTTGTCAAGTTTGCGGAGTTGAACCGCGAGATCGAGTATGGTGAAGCGACGCCGTATTTGCTGTGCTCTAATTGCGCTGTCCCATAGACGCTTGCGACTTATTCCTATATGTTCAGGCTTTGTTGGTGCGCCGACAAGTTCGAGAGATTGACGAAGCTCCTCAAATGGTACTATCTGTTGTTTTAATCTTTCCTTGATAAGCGGCCAATTGTGTTTGAGTATTGTCAATTGGTTGCGTAACTTATCTTTGTCTACATATTTTGCGGAAAGTTCTGTTTTCCCTATTGTAGGAAAATCGGTATCCTTAAAGATTTCCTGTGATGTTCTTACTTGTTCCTCAAGTGAAGGCCATGCTTGTACACAAGCCTCTACATCAAGATTCCCGATATCTTCCTTGAGCAGTTGCTCATAGAGAGCGGTCGACATAAGTGTGCCTATACTAACCTGGAAACCATGGCTTGGCATTGTGCCATCTGCCATTGTATGATGTTCCATGTTCCAAAGATGTGAAAACTGGTGGTCTGCACCGGAGGCGGGACGGCTACTCTGATGAGCCTGCATTGCGAACCCACTCATAATCAATCCTTCGATAAGACGGTGTATGGCATCCTTGTTGCCTGCTTTTATCATATCTGGGTTTGCCAGGGCACTCTTCAGACTATCCTGAACGAGTCCCCAGGCAAACGGGTCGATCGGTTCTATTCCGAGTTCATCAGATATAATCCAATCGGCGCCGGCCGGTATTTTGGCAAATAGATCCGCATATCCACTGGCAGTCATTTCAACAGGCGCCTTTGCTATTATAGATGTATCGGCCACCACTGCAAGGGGGGCCGGACAACTAAAAGTCTGTTTTGCCCCGTTTTTGGTGATAGAAGCGCCATAGGCCGTATATCCATCCATGGAAGCTGCCGTCGAAACATTCATATATCTTTTGTCACAATGGTGTGATGACAGTTTGGAAAGGTCGTTTATTGTTCCTGAACCGACTGCCACGGCAACAGCATCAATAGTACCTAATGCATTGTCGAGTCTTTCCACATGTTTCCATTCGGCATGAAGATCTTTGTCGTTGAAAATGAATGGTTCAGCCGGATTTAATCCTGCGTCGGCCAATAGCGCGTTTACTTTGGCACCAGCCACATTCCAAGTTGTGTTATCGGCAACAACAACAGGACGGTTATCCGGAAACATTTTCTTAAATATTCCTGGTACACCTTCAATCGCATTATCGGCTATAAGAAGCCCCTTGGTATCAGTTGCTCTTTCGAGAGCCTGTTCAATCATAGTCATAGCTATTACATTCCAAATGTTTGAATAATATCAGAATTAATTTTTTCAAAGGGGCAGTCCTGATTGCCTGTCCATCGGTAGAGCGTCAGAGTTGAACTTTGCTCTGGTTTCGACGAATTATGAGATATGTAGTACAGGCTGTTTCCCACATAGCATATTCCTGTTGATCCGTAGGGGAAGCGCCAGCCGTATATGCCGGTAAATTCATCGTAGAGTCCCATCTTTTTCAGAGGGAGGGTGTATCCGTGCTCTTTTTTGTCATGGCCTTTCAACCGCTCTTTATTTGGAGACGCACTCAGGTCGATGGCAAATAGCGAATAGTTGGGATACTCCTTCTTTTTCCCTTTATATACGGCAGCTACAAGCGTGTTGATTTCAGGATTATAGTTGAGGTTCTGTATGCCCCATTCGGAGTTGCCGGTATAGACAAAATAGCGTCCCAAAGGTTTTGCAGGCCCGCTTTTATGTGGATTATCCTGATTTAGGACTCTTTCGTATTTTTCCCAGTCTGATGTGTCGTAAGTAAGGAGAACCTGATAATCGTTGTCCGACCGACCGATATCTCCGTATATGCCGTAGGCTACATAAAGTACCCATGGAGTGCTGTCGGAGGCACATGGCTGTGGAGCAAATGCGACACCGTCAATTCCCGAGCATCCATATCGGTGTTCGACCGATTTACCGTTATTTGTCCCTTGGGCGTAATAGTCTTTCACCACATCTTTGAGGTATACGGTCGACATGACGTCATTATCTGACGGTGTCATGTTCGGACGTGTGATTTTATCTCCGTCGAAAACAGCAATATAGAAAGCGCTTCGACGGTTACGTGCACGTTCTCCGACTATACCTACTCCGATTTCATCGTTTTTATACTCTATGGAGCCATAGATACGCCCGTCGGCCGGGTTAAGAGTCAGGCATCCGAGATGTCCTGTGAGTCCTTCGACACTTCCGATAAGATTGCCGGATAGGTCGGTTTTGACAAGTTTTGTGGTGAAAGAAAAATATACGCATTCTTTGTCCACATCTACTACGATACCCTGTACGTGGTGTTTCCCATGATAACCGGAGAAAATAGATTCAGGTAATTCTATCGGGTTCGCATCCGACTCTGTTCCTACATTATTCCGTCCGTCTGCGTTACAGTCCAGACACAAACCACTGTCCATGCCTTTTGCAGCAATTATCGTCAGCAGACAGATTATGTAAACTGATAAACGATTGATATTTATATTATTCATAATAACAAGCTGGTACTTACAAGTATCCGGATTATTCTCTTACAATCTGCACATTGACTGTGTCGCTGTCCTTGATGTACTTGGAATAACGGCTGTATCCGCTTTTGAGGAAAGTAAGATTGGATTCTGCGGGAACTTCGATAGAATAATTGCCTTTATTGTCGGTATATACCTTTAGATCTATCATATCAGAGGAAACCTCTACACCTTCTATCGGCGTAGCTTGAATATCACGTACACAGCCGGAGATTTTTCTCATCCTTGTTTTCTTCTTCGACTTGGCAATTTTCTTTCCGGTAGTCTGGATATCTGTTTTATTGTCGTTATCACGGCCGCCTACCCAGATAGTTTTCGTATGACGGATATCATCCGACGACGTTCCTATCTGTATCTCGAATTTACCAGCTTCAAGATATCGGTTGCCACTTTCGTCCGTCAGGTAAAGTTCCTTTACAGGAATGTCGACAGTAAACGTTTCGGTTGCGCCCGGAGCAATCTCTTTTTTCTGAAATCCTTTGAGTTGCTTGATCGGTGTGACAATGGAACTGACAACATCGCGTACATACACCTGCATTACTTCCTTACCTGTCCTATCTCCAGTATTCTTGATGTCGGCGGTAACGTGAATTGTATCATAAGGCATGTATGTATCTTTATCGGTATTAGCCGTAAGATAGTCGAAATCCGTATAGCTGAGACCGTGCCCAAAACTCCATAAGGGCATTGGTGTTGAAAAAACATAATCACGGCCGGGATTATCATATGTGCCGGGCTTTTTATAATATCCCTTATCTGACGGCAAATAGTTGTAATATACCGGAAGTTGCCCGGTAGAACGAGGGAAAGAGAAATTAAGTTTACCTGACGGATTGACATTGCCGAACAAAATGTCAGCTATACTGTCACCTTCTTTTTCACCGCAATACCATTGAACAAGTATGGCTGGTACATTTTCAGCCGCCCAGGGAATGGCAAATGGTTTTCCGGAAACGAGTACCAGAACTACCGGCACTCCTGTGGATGTAATTCTTCTTACAAGTTCTTCCTGGGCTCCGGTAAGTTCTATCTCGCTGAGGTCGACTCCTTCTCCTGATGTGGAAGCTCCGCTTTCACGGACAAACACAGTGGAGGAACTGCCGACGAAAAGTACAGCGGCATCGCTTGCACGGGCAAGTTGCACAGCTTCCTCTATGCCGGTTGTATCGAGAGATGAAAGAGAGCAACCTCTGGCATATCGCACATCAACTTTGTCGCCGACAAGTCTTTTAATCCCATCAAGAGGTGTGACTCCATCATCCGGATGTTTGCTCCATGAATAGTCTCCGAACTGAACACAAGCCGCATTGGGGCCGATTACAGCGAGTGTTTTCATTTTATTGATGTCGAGAGGCAACAGATTGGTATCATTTTTCAACAATACTACCGACTCATCGGCTATGCGACGCGAAAGCATGGCTCCTTCGTCGCTTCCTACAGGAAGGTAGAAAGCACAATGCTCCAGATAGGGGTCATCCATAAGACCGGTCTCGATTTTGGCTCTCAGGATTCGGCGCACAGCCTGATCTACATATTTTTCGTCGATTTTTCCTGCCGCGATATTTTCAGGCAGGGTAGAGAAGGTATTACTCGACGCTTCAGCGTCGATTCCGGCAGTCAGCCCTTGAAAAGCGGCATCAAAATTAGTCTCAGCCGTACGATGTACGTTTTTCAGCATGTTGAGTGTGCCCCAGTCGGTGTATACATACCCCCTGAAACCGAATTTCCCTCTCAGCACATCAGTAAGAAGAAAATGCGAGGCGGAGTTTGGAACATGATTCCATGAATTATAGCTTGACATAACAGCCATGACAGGAGTATTTTCCACAACAGTCTCAAACGGTTTCAGATATATGTCGAATAAATCACGGGTTCCGCATTCTACCGATGCTATGTTAAGTCCGCTGTTTGGTTTCCCATGCGGGCCATAGTGTTTCAGCATGGGGGATGTTCCACCGTCGAGATAGCCTCTGACTTGAGCGAGCGACATAACAGAGCAGAGCCACGGGTCTTCTCCGAACGACTCTTCCGTACGACCCCAACGGATTTCCCGTACTACATCCATGCACGGAGCAAATACCTGTTTAATCCCTAATGTATTGAGTTCTCCGGATATATGTTTTGTCATCTCTCTCGCAAGATCGGGATTGAAAGTGCTTCCTACCGCTATTGTCTGAGGGTATACAGTACAACCTTCCTGAATCACACCATGGAGTGATTCTCCGCAAGGAAACGCAGGAATGCCCAGGCGCGTTTCCTCAAGCAAATATTTCTGTACCTCATGAAAATTTTTTTTGACGCTCTCGGCTGTGAGAGGAAATCCTTCAAAAAAACCATAAGGGAGGTCTTCGCATTTCTCTTTAAGTTTTTCTATGTTAAGTTCCTGGTCGTCGTAAATCTGCCATGAGTGGATATGACTCATCTGTGCCACCTTTTCTTCAATAGTCATGCGTCTGATCAGATCTTCCACCCTTGTCTCCGTCGGAAGTGATGGATTCTTATAGGGAAGGATATCTTGTGCGGCTGCGTTGAGTGACATGGCGCAGGCCAATATGATATTAATCGCTCGATTCATTTTAATTCAAAGATTATGTCATTATTTTTTTATTGGTATGTCAATCCGATGCTCTACATTCTGGTTCCGGTCGTAAGTCACTACATTTATGACATTTTCGTCGGCTTCGGCTTCAAGAAGCACACAGTCGTCATGGATAATGATGGGAAAACGGTTATTATAGCCTTGTTTATCTATCGGAATAAACTTATACGAATGATAATGTCCGCACAACATCAAATCAATACCGGCATCGTTGAGCAGCGGCATGAATTTTTCATGTAATTCATGTGTGCCATACCATGCTCCCGGCGTTCCGTCCGGAGGCATGTGCATGAATACCACCTTTACCGGAGCATTCTTGCAATCCTCGGAAGCAAGCACTCCTTTCAACCATTCAAGTTCCTGTGCCCGGAATTCGTCCTGACACATTATGTCGAGATTGCGTATATCGTTGTCCGGCTTATCCTCGCCACTGTCTATAAATAGAAAGAATACGGGTCCCTGGCGGAAACTATAGTATGGAGCGCCGGTTAGAGTCGGAAACAGATTCATGTATCCTGTAGCAAACGATCCACGGTTTTCATGATTGCCGCGGTTCATATAAAGAGGTATGTCGGAGGCGAATAGTCTGGATGCGCTCTGGAGGTAATTGTCAAAGATATAGTCTTCGTTTTTCATACGGGTGGTCATGTCACCGTTGAATACAACGAAATCATATTTCTTTTCGCGTGCTTTGGCAAAGGCGCGGCATATTAAAGAATCCTTTTCATGAAAGTCATTCCCGACGGCAAATTTCACTGTTTTTTTAGATGGGTCGAGTGTGGTAACCTGAAAAGGTTTATGGGACAGGATATCGCTGCCGAATCCCTCACCGTAGATGATACGTGTATAGTCTTCGTCGAGAAGAACGGAATTCTGCATCACACGATAGCGATATGTGGTTCCTGGCTCAAGCCCGGTTATGCGTACTTTATGGAAACGGCCAATGTTCTTACGCCCGTAAATGGCATCAAAATGTTTCGGTCTGACTTTCTGATAGAAATGAGTGCCGTCATCGGGTGCAATCTCAATCCAGCCTACAGAGTTCATGTTGGTGCGCCAGCAGACGGTAAATTCATTCTCGCCTACGGCCTGAAGGTAAGGCCCTTTGTCGATTTTTATCCTTTCGGGATTTGCCCCGTATAAAGTGAACGTGTAAAGTGTCAGTAGCGCGAATAAAATGATACGGTCGAGATTCGCGGCCATCCCGGTTATGTAGTGTGTAATTACTGAAGTTTTATAGATTTGCATTTTATGATGTTTTTTCAAGCCGTTTTGTTAAAGATGGAGGCGGGAATTCCCGCCTCCATCGGGTACAATGCGACATTATGTATGGCTTATACCAATGTCTTGGGTTATTATCATATGTCGGACCAACCTTCGCGTTGTTTCAGATTCGGATTGATCTGGATGGCGCTGTTCGGCACAGGACGCACATACATGAAATCGTGCCATTTGAGATTATAGTCTGTACCATACATCAGATATCCGCTGTCGCCGTCCGACAGTTTCACGCCATTGCCTACTTTCAGGTAAGTGGCGTTCTTGTCGTTGGAAGGTTTTGCGCCGTCATATACGCAGACATCATATGTTCCGTCGCCGTTCAGGTCGTAAAGTTCATTGATCTTCGGGATATAAATGCCGGCCCATCCATCTTTGGGTACGAGAATTTCACCGCATTTCCAACGCAGTATGTCCTGGTATCTCAGGCCTTCCCATGCAAGTTCACAACCCCGCTCGCGGCGAATCTCCAAAAGATATTTGTCGGTACATCTGTTGAGGAAATAATTGGCCATATATGTATCGGCTGTTTCTGGCATCTTCGGATCGACGCCGGCTCTCTTGCGTATCAGGGCTATTGTCGAATTCCATACATCGGAAGTCATTTCTCCAAGTTCTGCCTTGGCCTCGGCATAGTTGAGCAGAACTTCGGCATATCTGAACATTGGAGCTGAATTATAGGATACGGACTGGCTTTCGAAGGCACCTCCTTCAGTGAGTGCCCACTTGATTACCTGATAGCCGCTTTTGGTGACGTTCATCATTGGAGAAACCTGCGTCATTACACCATTTACCATTTTCATGTACTCCGGACCAAGAACCGTTGCAGCCAGACGTTTGTCGCGGTTTGCAAAAACATCTTTGAATTCGTTGGTTTCATAACCGGGCTTGTCTGTATATCGAGAGCCATCGGTCATAAGGTAGGTACAGATGAACTGATGTGTCATAGACCAGTTGTTTCCGTTCGTGGGCGAGAAAATCTGCCATGTCAGATCATGCCTACGGATTTCTGTGTCATAGGCAACTCCCAGTATCACCTCCGAATTCGCAAGTGATGACTTGATAAACAAAGATTTATAATCGTTTACGAGACTTAGTTTCTTACTGTCCATCAATTCCTTGGCGGCTGCGGCAGCTTCGCGGAGCCAACGTTCCGAATCGTTGAGTCCAAGTTCGGTATGGTATTTGCGGTATGTACCCTCATATAGGCAGATGCGTGCTTTCATTGCCAGAGCCACATAACGGTTGATCTGCGTGCGGCTGCTGAAATATTTGTTATCCATAGAGCAGTTTTTCGCAGCGAAAGATATATCTTCCAGCACCTTTTCCATTACGAACTCACGGCTGTCCTGTGTTTTGTAAAGAGCTGCCTGGTCGTTGGATTTGATCTCATGTTCATACCATGGCACATTCTCGAATTCCTGTACCATGTCGTAGTAGAACCATGCACGCCAGAAGCGTCCGACGCCTTCATAATGGTTGTACACACTCTCATCCACATTTCCTTTGGCGCGTGTCATGTTGTCGAGGAAATAATTTGCAGACCGGAGTGCACCCCAGTTGCCCGTCCCCCATCCGCCTTGCTGGCGAGTGCCGAATACTTCGGGATCGAGACAATTCCACTTGGCTTTGGTAAACCCTAAGTCGGAATGTTCGTCTCCACCCCAGCTTGCCACCTGGTTGTGACGCTGGATATTGAACGCTATGGAAGCTATGCCCGGAAGATTATTCTGTAGAAACCCATACGAGTAAAGGCAAAGCTCGTCCTCATTCGCAAGAAAAGCCTCGGAGCCGAATGAGTGTTCCGGTTGGCAGTCGAGATAGTCGGAACAGGATGTCATAGCCAGAGCCATGGCCGTAATAATTAATATCTTTTTCATGTTATTGTCCGGTTTAGAATGAAATTGACAGACCCAGAGTCCAGGTGCGCATGAAAGGATAGCCTGTACCGGCTCCGCGGTCGTTGGATGTGGAGAAATCGGCGTCACCAAGGCCGGTGCCTTCAGGGTCGATAGTTTTGCAATGTTTGAAGAAAGGCGAAAGCGTGAAGAGGTTTTCTGCCTGAACATATACACGCAGATCACTCATGTTGAGAGCACGACCGATTTTACGGTTGAAACTATAATCAATCTGTAGATTTTTCAGACGTACGTATGCCAGATTCTGAAGATAGCGGTCGTTGACTGTCGTAAGTTCGTAGTTTCCGTTATTCGACACATAGCCGCGAACACGTGGCCAGTAAGCATTGGGATTATCTTCCGACCATACATTGTCTGCTCTGTGTTCAAGAAGATCGAAGCCGTAAGGACGTCCGTATTTGCCCCAGAAGAAACTTGTCTCTGACGAGGGGTACCAGTGCTTGCGGCCGACGCCCTGGAAGAAAGCGCTGATGCCTATACCGTTCCAGTTGGCACTCAGTGTCAGACCAAACTGGTATCTTGGCATGCTGTTTCCTATAATACGGCGGTCCCCGGGATTATCTACCGTATTGGCTCCGGTGTTTACGAGTCCGTCATTGTCAAGATCCGCATACATGAGGTCGCCGGGCAGATACTGGTTGGATTTCTGCGATACCTTGGCTACAGATGCCTGGTTCACCTTGCCGTTGGGTGCATAGGTGCCGTCTCTCTTGGGGCCGCGAGGCTGCGAATAGTCATAGTCTCCGACTTTAGTACCTGTGGTACGGGCTTTCACCTGATCTTCGTGTTCGTATAAACCTTCGATATGGTAACCCCATATTTCACCGACCCGAGCTCCCTCGTAATATGTCATCGAGAGGCTTTTGGTTTCATTATTGAATTTGGTAATTGTGGAATAATAATCCCACACCATGCCTTTTACGCTGTAGTTGAACGGTTTGCCTGCAAGGTTAAATGAGTCGCGCCACGAGAGAGATAATTCCCATCCGTTGGTACGCATATCGGCATAATTGCCTTTTGGGGCTCCTGCTCCAAGCACGGCGGGCAAAGTCGGTCCTGTGGTATACATGTCGGTAGTTTTTCTGATGTAATAATCACCTTGGAACGATAGCCGGTCGTTTAGTACTCCAAAATCAAGGCCGATGTTGTATGTTGTGGTGCGCTCCCATGTGAGACCCGATGGAACAAGACCGGGAACATATGCGTAGGTTTGCTTTTTTCCGTCGATCAGTACACTGGTTGTCGAAGGATTTACCAGTGACATAAAGCTATATGGTGCTGCGTTTCCGTTGCCGAGCGATCCTACCGAAAGTCTGAGCTTGCCATTGTTGAGCCAGCCTCTGGCCGATTCAAGGAAATTTTCCTCAGAAAAACGCCATGCGAGAGAACCCGACGGGAAAAAGCCCCATTGTGAATTGGTCGGGAATTTTGAAGAACCGTCATAGCGGCCGCTGAATTCAGCCAGATATCTTCTCTTGAAGGTGTAATCGGCACGGAATAATACTCCGGCATATGCCCACTCGTTGCCACCTTCACCAATACTGGCGGTTAGCATATCGCCGTCCATCAGGTTGAATGATGTATATTTGTCGGACAGATTGCCACGGCGATACATACGATGCCATCCATATTTGCTGTGTTCGATATTGAAGCCGGCCAGAATATTGAGATAATGGTCGTCGTTATTGAACTTGGGTATATAATTGGCTGTCGCATTGGCCGAATAATACTCTGTATTGTAGTTGTATCGATCGAATTTCGAGAAAGAACCGCGTGTACCGGTAAGTCCGGGGCCGGTTGAGAATTGCATCTGGGTATTACGCGATTCGTTGGTCTGTGCTTTGTGCCACCATGAGAAATCACCTTTGATGAAAAGCTGGTCTTTGATGGCTTCCCATGTTAAGGCCGTCTGATTGCGGATATAAGTAATGCGTTTTTTCTGCCAGGATGTATCTTCTATGAAGCCGGCATATCCGGAATAGACTGCAAACTCTGTCCATGTTCCGTCCGGATTCTTAGCCTGCTGCATGGGATAGCCCTGGTGCATCAGCATGCGAAGAGGGTGCTGATCATCATATAGAACCATGGGTTCTTTAAAATCATTGATGGTCAGGCTGGTGATGTTTTCAAGTTTAACCTGCGGACTAATCTGCAATTCACCTCTCGCTCGGGTACTGTAGTTCTTGAAATACTGATCTCCGACCTTGTAAATACCATTGTCGTAGGAATAACGTCCCGAAACATAGTAACGGCACTTGTCGTTGCCTCCGGAAACGCTTAGTGAATGCTCGGTTGCGATACTGCTTTTTTTGTAGAATTCATTAAACCAGTTGTTGCTTCCGTAATATTCATATTTTTTCCCATCGGGGCTCAAGCCGACCGGCGACTGTGTAGGATCGTTCACCCAGGCTTCAAGGCGATCCCGGTAACCATTGTTGATCGGGAATACATTGTTGATGCCTTTTGGGTCTTGTTCTTCTTTTGCTACGTAGGCGTTTACGAAATTATCGAACCATTGCAGACCGTTGGTCTCCACGTGGTCCTCCCATTTGTAGAGACGTTCGTTTATGGATACCCGGCCGTTATAGTTCACCTTTGTTTTGCCGGCCATGCCTTTTTTGGTAGTTATAAGTATAACGCCGAAAGCGCCTCGCGCACCATATATGGCTGCAGATGAAGCATCTTTAAGCACCGAAACGCTCTCCACATCGTTAGGACTGACAGAACTTATGTCACTCTCTACTCCGTCGATAAGGACGAGAGGGCTTCCGCCGCTGCCAATGGAGCCTGTACCTCTGATATTGATGGAAGACCCACGGGAAGGCTTGCCGTCACCTAATGTCACGTTAAGGCCCGGTATCTGTCCTTGAAGCGCACGGGCAACATTATTGTGGCCACGCTCGCCGATGAGTTTGGAATCAATCTGGTCGACAGCTCCTACAAGATTAGCTTTCTTGACAGTACCGTAACCGATTACCACAACCTGATCAAGAGCTTCATCGGCACTTTTCATTTCAATATCATAGGTCGACTTGTCGGAAACCTTGAGTTTGACAGGGTACATACCGACCATCGATACTGTGAGTGTCTGGCCGGGATGTGCCTGAATTGTGAAATTGCCATCTATGTCAGCCACCGCAAGGGTGCGTTCTCCATCAACCGTAACAGAAGCTCCGGTAAGGGGTTCTCCGTTTTCATCGGTGATTTTTCCCGTTATTTTTTTTGACGGTGCGGCATTCCTGGTGGACCCTGAAACTCTGTTGTCTTTGCGGACAATGACAATGGATTTTGGCGATACGATTGTAAAGGTGAGATTCCGGTCTTTTAAGACTCGCCTGAGAACATCAGGGACAGCGGCATCCTTGACTTTCAGAGTGATATCCGCTTTTTTGTCGAGTATGGAATTCTGATACGAGAATCTGTAGGGAGTTTGTTCTTCGATTCTCTGAAATACAGTTTCCATTGTGGCATTCCTGACATCAAGTGTGACTGTAGGCTCGGATTGCGCTCTCGACCACAAACTGCCAAACAGCATAATCACCAGAATGATAATGCTTTTTTGAAATGGACGATAGTTGTTCATAAATATTAGATTGGTTTAATAAGGTGTTTATGCCCCTTAAGACCCAATCAGGTTGCTATCGTACCAAAAAAAGTTTATGTTTTAAAACATATTTTAATTCTGTTCATTTCGTGGACCTGACTTTCCGTGTGGAATTGCTCATATCGAATTTATATACCTCACTCAATATCGACAGCGTCTCGCTAAGGTTGTCATCGGGAAGCGTGCCTGTGAAAGAACTGTTTATGCCGGATTTTGCATCGGCAGAGAGTGTCACCTCATAATTATGCTCCAATATTCTCATTAGAGAATCGGGAGAAATATTGATGTACGTCTTTTCATGACGAAGCCATCCTGTGGCCAGATGGCAGCCTCTTTCATCAACTATAAATGTATTGCTGTCTGCATCGTAGTGCGCTACATTTCCGGGATTTAGAATTATATGCTCGCCATGTGTGCTAAGCTCGACCTTGCCTTCCTCAAGAGCAATCTCGACATTGGATTCGTAGGGAAAATTCCTGACATTGAACGATGTGCCCAGAACCCGTACGCTGATATCATCCAGAGATATGACAAATGGTCGCACGGTATCTTTAGCTACATTGAAATATGCTTCCCCGACAAGTGATACCGAACGTATCGAATCTTTCGTAAATCCAGGGTTATACGACAGACGTGTGTCTGAATTAAGAACAACATCAGTTCCATCGGGGAGAATAACTGTAGCCCGTTCATTTTCGGCTGTAATCACACTCAAATACTGCTCTTCGTTCAAATCCGGCTTTAATGGAACAAGAAGCATTGCGACAATTCCTATTACAAGTAAAGGTGTGAGCACTGCGGCGACCTTTCCCCATATAAGCCACCGCGATGCACTATGAACATGCTCTTTTTCATATATGTCGATAAAGGCATCGATCCGTTTCTTTATTCTGTCAATATCATCTCGCTGGCTTTCATCATCTTCATGAACAAATCTATGCCATGAATACAAAAGTTTTTTTTCCAATTCCTGTTCTGAATCCGAAAACGTATTGCCAAGATATGTGTTTTTATGTCTATCCATTGTAATTATCTTTGTTATATTATAATGTGTAAGCAAAGCTATAGAATTGTATTATAAGGAAAATATGTTTGCCAAGATTCAGTCGGACATTTCGTAATCCTAAGGAAAGAGCATTCTTTACAGTTTGAACCGACAGACCCAGCTTGTCGGCTATTTCCTGATGACATTTGTTCTCGAACCGCGACATTCTCACTACTTCGCGCTGAGTAGGATTCAGTCTTTCGATATAACCGTTCACAAGCGATTCCAATTCTGTATATTCCTGTTCGGAAATATCTTCACTGGCCAGATTGCCGGCTTCTGAGAATGCACCGAATTTTATTTTCGCTTTCCATGATTTTATCAACGCATTGCGTGCCATCGCAAACAGAAGACTTTTTAGAGAGTCGGTATTTCGTATGCGGTTGCGGTTTAGCCACAGTTTTATGAAAACATCCTGTACAATATCCTCGGCTTCAGCTTTATCCCTGCAAAATTCGATAGAGAAAGCATATAGCCGCCCGGCATATGTATAATAGATTCTATTGAATGACGCTCTGTCGCCATTCATCAGATTTTCAATCAGGATGCATTCCTGTTCCACTTGCTCTTTCATGGGTAATAGACAAGATTCATTTGACATTTGATTTATCGTATGATAAGAAATGTCATATTCGTCTGGCAAATTTAGGTATTACTAATCGATTGCGCAATAGTGAGAGTTTTTTTATCCGTAATGCACATTGGGTCTACCGGGCATTGTGCAAAGTATACAGTCTGAAATAATTCAATTATATGAAACCGCATTGATTTCACGGATTGCTTTGAATTTTATAGCGCGTTTCGGGTGTTTCTTCCATATCTTTTCGCTAATTTCGCATAAAATTTGATAGAAACATGAAGCTTCATATACTTTTTCTTTCCGCGGCGCTATCGTTGGTGGTGAATGTCTCTCGCGGAGCTGTAAACCTCGGCATTGACGGTGAGGATGCTACGTCCGTCGGTATTTATATCAAAGAGTTGTCAACAGGCAGAGTTATCGCCGAAAAGAATCCTTCAATAGCGCTTACCCCCGCATCTGTTATGAAGGCAGTCACAACGGCGACCACTCTGTCGTTATGTGGTACGGATACGGTATTTTCCACACCGGTAGGGCTGACAGGTAATATTGCCGGCGGCGTATGCTCGGGGAATCTACTTGTCCGTTCTTCATCCGACCCTACTGTAGAAAGCGATTATTTCAAGTCAAATAAAGGATTGTGCGACAGTATAGTAGTTATGCTCAAACGAATGGGTATTAATCGGATTGACGGTAAAGTTATAGTATCTCAACGATTGAGGGATGCCGGTCCTAATATGCAGTGGGAGTGCGAGGATATTGCCTGGCCTTATGGCGCCGGTCTTTTCGGTTTCAATTACCGCGATAATATTGTAATGGTAGCGCCTGCTACAGGTGAAGTTACGCCTAAGGCTCCGGGGCTTGAGGTTTGTGTTGAAAAATCCTCTGAAAATGATATTGTTCGAGGTGTAAACAGCAATAGACTTATGGTATATACCAAAGATCCAGACGACCGCAAGTGGAAGATAAATGTAACTGTTCCCGACCCGTCCGCTGTGTTTGTGGAACAAATGACGCAGACTCTGCGAAATGCAGGAATTGAAATCGGGGGGCGGGATGTGTCTTCCGATAATGGTTTTCACCTTATATATACGCATCGGTCTCCTTGTTTCGGCGATATCATGCGTAGTCTTATGGTGCGCTCCGACAATATGTTTGCTGAAGGCATGCTCCGTGCGATTGCCCCTGATTCTTCCCGCAAAGCTGCCATCAGGCGGGAAAAATCCCTGTGGAATAAGCGAGGACTTAGAACGGAGAATACGACTATAAATGACGGTAGTGGTTTAGCCCGTTCAAACAGACTGTCACCGATATTCCTTGGAGAGGTTCTCGAATGGATGGCAAAATCACCTCTTTCAGCTGAATATGTGTCTTATTTTCCGCGGGCCGGTAAAGATGGTACCATGCGAGGTTTTCTTGCCAAATCGCCGCTTAAAGGCCGGATAGCTCTCAAAACCGGCAGTGTGGGAGGGGTGCAGTGCTATGCAGGATATAAGATTGATACAAAAGGGACCCCCACGCATGTAATTGTTATAATGGTAAATGGATTTTTTTGTCCGCGTTCAGATGTAAGAAAAGCGTCAGAACAGCTTCTTACGGACTTGTTTAATTGATATGTTATGACAGACTTAGAACACCTGATAAATATGAATGTGGAGATTGAAGGTCTCCTGAGAGTCCTTGAGAATCGAGACAGTGTGTCGGCTCGCAGTATATTGTCGGACAAAATCAAGGCATACAATGCCTTGATTGAGGCATATCTTTCTGTTTCGGCAGAGGCTGATTCTGAAATAGTTGAATTTGTCGCCGATAGTATCCCGGTTGAAATGGATAATAAGGTAGTCGTCATGGAAGAGAAAAAAGAGGAACCTGAGCCGGCTCCGGAACGTGATACTGTTGAAGATACGGTCGTTCCAGTGCAGCCCGTGCAGTATAATGTTAATCTTGCAAAAGCTTTCACTCTCAATGATCGCTTCCGTTTTAAACGGGAACTTTTCGGGGGTAATGATGATGATTTTACCGATACCATACAGCTGCTTTCCGAAATGGAGACTTACAATGAAGCCGAGGACTACCTTCTTACCGATATGATGTGGGACAGCGATAGTGAGTCAGTAAAAGATTTTCTGTCAATTTTAGCCGGCAATATGCCTGATGGTACAAGGTAAGCTTTATATAGTTCCTACTCCGGTAGGGAATCTCGACGATATGTCGCCGAGGGCTATTGCAACTTTGCGTGCTGTTTCGTTGATACTTGCGGAGGATACACGCACCTCGGCAGTGCTTATGCGGCGATTTGGAATCGATACACCTATGGCGAGTCATCATAAATTCAATGAACATAACGACCTCAGTCCGATTCTCGACCGAATTGCTTCAGGCGAAAGCATTGCCCTTGTCTCCGATGCGGGAACCCCGGGTATTTCCGATCCCGGATTTATGCTGTCGCGTGAATGTCGCCGACGTGGAATCCCTGTAGAGACTCTTCCGGGACCGACCGCTTTCGTGCCTGCGCTTGTTAACTCCGGGCTGCCGTGCGACCGTTTTTTTTTCGAAGGCTTTCTTCCTCCTAAAAAGGGTAGGGCGACAAGGTTGCAGTTCCTGGCGGATCTTCCTGTGACATTTATAATATATGAATCACCGCTTCGTACGGTAAAAACCCTTTCAGAGCTTGCCGCAGTCTGTGGCGAAGACAGGCCCGCAGCCGTATGTCGTGAGATTTCCAAGATGCACGACACTACAATGCGCGATAATTTGGGCGGTTTGCGAGATTATTATAAACTGAACCAGCCCAAAGGTGAGATTGTTATTGTGGTAGGTACTCGGGAAAGATCCGAATCGTCCCAGCGTATCCACAAAAACAAATATAAAAACGACGAATGCGCCGAAAACACGTTTAACTAACAACCTACGAAAAATGAAAAAGATTGTCATTCTTTGTCTCTCTGCAGCCTTGTTGGCTACTACTGCTTGTAGCAATAAGGAGAAAGACGAACAGCTACGTCAGGCTCAGGCCGTTGCCGAAGCTTCGCGAGAGGAACTTGCCGATGCTGTTGCCGACCGTGATCAGCTTCTCGGTCTTGTGAATGAAATTACCTCCGGCATGGGACAGATTAAGCAACTCGAAAATATACTGACAGTTCAGGGTGCCGGTGAGACACAAGGACAAAAAGAGCAGATTATAGCAGACATCGCTGCAATTCAGAAAACGCTTCAGGATCGCCGCGAGCGTCTCGAGCAGCTTGAGAAGAAACTCAAGGATTCCAATCTCAGTAGCTCTAAATTACAACAGACTATTGCAAGTCTCAACGCCCAGATTGATTCCCAGACTGCTGAGATTAACGCTCTTCGCTCCAATCTCGATGCTGCCAAGACCCGTATTGGCGAGCTTGATACCCAGGTTGATTCTTTGGCTACGACAGTCAATACTGTAACCGCTCAACGAGATTCCACCGAATTCCAGAACGAAAAACTCGCCAATGAACTCAATACATGCTATTATGCTATCGGTAACAAAAGCGAGCTGAAAGATAACAAAATCATTGAGACCGGCTTCCTTCGCAAAACCAAGCTGTTGGAAGGTGAGTTTGACTATAATTTCTTTACTAAAGCCGATAAGCGAACACTAACAACTATCGATCTTAATTCTGATAAGGCGGAAGTGCTTACTAATCAGCCGAAGGATTCATATACAATACTTGATATGGACGGCCATAAGGTACTTCAGATTACAAATCCGGCACGTTTCTGGTCTCTTTCCAACTATCTTGTAGTGAAAATAGACTGAAATTTTTAGTATCAGAAAAACAGCCTCGGAAACCGAAATTTCCGAGGCTGTTTTTGATATGCAATATATAATTTTAATTCTCAAGAGAATGTATTACAAGGCCTGAGCGAAGCTTCGGTTCGAACCATGTCGTTTTAGGAGGCATTATATTGCCCGTGTCCGCAATAGCCATCAGTTGATCCATACTTACGGGATAAAGTGCGAGTGCAAACGCCATCTCTCCAGAATCAACACGTGATTTTAGCTCACCAAGTCCTCGGATACCTCCTACAAAGTCGATACGTTTGTCCGAGCGAAGATCTGTGATGCCTATTATATCCCGTAGGATAAGGTCGGAACTGATTGTAACATCCAGTACACCAATAGGATTGGTATCATCATACGTTCCATGACGTGCGGTGAGCGAGTACCAGCGGCCTTCGAGGTATAGGGCGAAATTATGGAGTGCGGCGGGAGTATAAATCTCTGTGCCTTTGTCTTCTATGACGAAATTCTTTTCTATTTTTTTAAGGAACTCCGCAGGAGAGAGGCCGTTGAGTGTTTTCACCACCCTGTTATAGTCGATTATTTTAAGGTGAGAGGCAGGAAAGGCTACGGCGAGGAAATAGTTGTATTCCTCGTCTCCTTTGTGGTGGGGATTAAGCAGAGCTTTTTCATGTCCGACAAGTGCTGCTGCTGCGCTGCGGTGGTGTCCGTCGGCGATGTACAGATTTGGGATATCGGCAAATGCCTTGGTTATTCTGTCAATCAGAGAGTCGTCATCCACAACCCAGAAATGATGGCCGAAACCGTCGGGCGCGGTAAAATCATATTCAGGTTTTTCTGCTGTCACCGTATTTATTATGTCGGCGAGCTCTTTGTTGTCAGGAAAGGCAAAGAAAACCGGCTCGATATTCGCATTGTTGATGCGGACATGTTTCATTCGGTCTTCTTCTTTGTCGCGGCGTGTAAGCTCATGCTTTTTGATGCGTCCTTCCATGTAGTCGTCGACGTTTGCAGCCATTACGATTCCGTATTGGGTGCGACCGTCCATTGTCTGGGCATAAATGTAGTAATGTTCCTTCTCATCCTGGACGAGCCATCCATTGTTGCGGAATGCTTTGAAATTACTTACTGCTTTGTCATAGACTTTTGGGTCGTGCTCGTCTGTGCCTGACTCGAAATCGATCTCAGGCTTGATGATATGGTAGAGCGATTTAGGGTTGCCCTCGGCTTCCTTGCGGGCTTCTTCGCTATTGAGAACATCGTAAGGGCGCGATGCTACGTCCGTGACGAGCTCTCGTGGCGGCCGGATGCCTTTGAATGGTTTTACCTTTGCCATTATTCAGTTTTTAGGTAATTAGAGGCTGCGTATTATAGTCTCTGTGCGATCCGGACCTACGGATACGATGGCTACTGGAACCTGGACTTCACTTTCGATAAACGCTACATAGTCCTTGAACTCCTGAGGGAGAGCATCGAATTTACGTATATCTGAAAGCTTCTGTTTCCATCCCGGGAATGATTTATATATAGGTTCTGCCAGACCGGAGCCTTCGGCGTTTTCTCCGATAGTGAAGGGAAAATCGCGAGTTACGGTTCCGTCAGGCATACGGTAGGAGGTGCATACCTTTATCTCGTCGAAATCGTCGAGGACATCGCTTTTCATCATGATAAGGTGTGTGGCCCCGTTGAGCATTACAGCATAGCGTAAGGCTACGAGATCAAGCCAGCCGCAGCGGCGTTCACGGCCTGTTACGGCGCCGTATTCATGCCCTATGGCTCGGATTGTGGTTCCGGTCTGGTCGAAAAGTTCTGTCGGAAACGGGCCGCTGCCTACGCGGGTACAATAAGCCTTGAAGATGCCGTAGACCTTGCCAATGCGACCGGGAGCAAGCCCAAGCCCTGTGCAGGCGCCGGCAGCGATAGTATTGCTGGATGTGACGAACGGGTATGAACCGAAATCGACATCAAGCATTGTGCCTTGAGCCCCTTCACATAAGATACTGTGGCCTGTGTCGAGTGATTTGTTTACAAAGTGTTCGCTGTCGACAAGGTCGAAGCTACGCAGATATTCAACGGCTTCGAACCATTTTTCCTCGGCTTTTACAAATTCTTCTGTACCTGCTGCCGGCATACCTGCCGCCTCGAGCATTTCGAAATGTGCGTCACGGATTGCGCGGTAGCGGACGCTGAAATCGTCACAGATTATATCGCCGACTCTCACTCCACGACGTGAAATTTTGTCGGTATATGTCGGACCTATGCCTTTGCCGGTGGTGCCGATTTTTGATGCGCCTTTGGCGCGTTCGTTCGCAGCGTCAAGGCGTCGGTGGGTAGGCAGGATAAGATGAGCCTTCTTTGAGATTTTTAATATTCCTTTAAGGTCGATGCCTTCTGCCTCGAGTGCCTGAGCTTCTTCAAGGAAAAGAACGGGGTCAAGAACTACGCCGTTGCCTATTATGTTTGTGATGCTTACGCCATTTCCGGCGAAAATGCCTGAGGGAATCGAACGGAGTACATGCTTGCGTCCGTCGAATTCAAGAGTATGTCCGGCATTCGGACCTCCCTGGAAACGGGCTACGATATCATAATCGGGTGCGAGGACATCAACGATTTTTCCTTTTCCCTCGTCGCCCCACTGGAGGCCAAGCAGTATATCGGCTTTCATTTTTTATTTGATTTGGATAAGTGTGAAATGATGTTTCGTTTTTTATTGTTGTCTCCGGTCTTTTTGTCGCATGCTGTGCACAGACCATAGAGTGTTATCGTATAGAACTCCTGACGGAATCCACGGAATTTTTTATTGCAGAGAAATGCGGTAAGTTCATTGTCTTTTATCTCGCGTATTTTCCCGCAGTAGCGGCATATATAGTTGACTCGCGGAATGGCGGAATATTGGTAGAAATGTTCCCGCCCGTTTTCCTGGAGTTTACGCACAAGACCACAGGAACAAAGATTTCGGATGGTGCTGTAGACCGTCGCTTTGGCTACATGGCAGTTGGCATCTTCCATTCGGCGACATAGAATGTCGACACTGAAACTGTCGGTAATTGTATTTACAACCTCAAGCACCATGTACCGTTCTGCGGTATGGCGCAAGCCTTTGCGATCGAGATATTCCTTGAATATCAGCCGGCTTCTTTCGAGGGTGTTTTTGTCTTTCATTATTATTGTGCAGGAGGCTTCTGCTCTGCAAATTTACAAATTTCTTTTTATTGCTTTATAAAAATAGCTAACTTTGTGCTTCAAAGAAATAAAAGAAATGGAAAAACAGGATATAGGACCGGGCCGCGAGCCCGATATGAACGACTATTATGAGTTGCGTTTTGTCTTTGAACCGTCCGATCCGGATGCAGCCGACTATCTTGCAGCTCTTCTTGCCGACATCGGTTTCGAAAGCTTCGTCCAATCCGAAACAGACCCGGGAAAGCTGATGCAGGCCTATGTCCCCGCACCTCTCTATTCTGTAGAGAAGGTTGGGGATGCTGTCAGTGCTCTCCCGTTTGGAGTGTCTGTAAGTTTTGATGTGTCGTTTGTTCCGGGACAGGACTGGAATTCGGAGTGGGAAAAACATTATTTCAAGCCTATTGTCATAGAAGGCAGGGTAGTGGTGCACAGCAGCTTTCATACAGATGTCCCAGAGGCGGAATACGATATCCTTATTGACCCGCGTATGGCTTTCGGCACCGGTCATCATCCAACTACCACTTTAATGCTGAAAAGCATTCTTGACAATGATATGACAGGAAAGACTGTCATAGACATGGGAACCGGCACTGCTATACTCGCAATTCTCGCGGCTATGCGCGGAGCGGCTGTGGTTAAGGGCATTGAGATTGATCCGGCCGCTGCGGATAATGCCGCCGATAATGTTGCTCTCAATCTTGGAGAATCTTCGGTGGTGGAGATTATGCGCGGCGATGCATCGCGACTTACAGAGCTTCCTGAGGCCGATATGTTTCTTGCAAATATCAATCGCAATATAATAACCTCTGATATAGTAAAATATGCTGCGGCGATGAAATCCGGAGCCATATTGACAGTCAGTGGATTCTATGTCGCCGACAGACCGGTTGTAGAGCTTGCTGCCAGAGAAGCCGGTCTGCTTTCCTCCGGTTCTGACGAAATGAATGATTGGTCGTCGATGACGTTTATAAAACCCTGATTGGAATGAAAGTACAAAGGATAGTAGCGGTGTTGGCTGTAATATGCGCATCTTCATGTTTTTCGACGGCTCAGGAGTCTCCTTTTAATCCGTCCCATTGCTGTTGTGGAGGTACACCTTTTGGTGGCGGGGCAGATTCTGCTGAGGCTATTGTTGTTCGGGAAGATTCGCCTATGGGAATGAATGCTTTGGGGAACGCAAAGACTGCGCAGACTACGCGCAAACAAATCATATCGCAGAAAAAAGATGTTTCCGGATCTGTCAAGGCAAGTTTTGCATGGGGTGCGGATATCGGTGCTTCCATCGACCTTACCGGCAATGATATGAGCGCTTTTGATTTTAACGTGTTTCTTGGACTCAAACGCGGATGGCTTAACTTTTTGGGTCTCGGTGTCGGAGCAGACATATCTATAACGAATTCGTCAAGAGCTTATCCTGTATTTTTTGCTTTTCGTACGAATTTTAGAGACCGGCCGTCAGTCGTTTTCTGGGATTTACGTGGCGGTATGGCATATAATCAGCTTGAGCACAATCATGAACAGTGGGCCGTATATGGCAGTACCGGCATAGGTGTGAATCTTGCCAGAAATTCCAAATTCGATTCCTCGCTTTCGTTGAATTATATTTTTCGTCAGAGAAAGAAAGTTGTAGGAGCGGAAATGACTCATGATTTTACCGACCTCCATATGATAAGCGTCCGCCTTGGAGTGATATTCTGATATGGGAAAATTGCATTTGTTCTTTCCGGAGAACGATCTTGCCCTCGCCCGTAATCTTGAGCACTATACAGCACCTCCGGCGGCTGTGAAACTTAGAATGTCGGGTGCGCTTCTTGGTGTGTGGTACGGTGATGTCGGTGATTGTGTTGTGGATTACGGCACCGATTCAAAATGGTACGATAATGCACGGAAACGTTATGCTCTCGCTCCGGAGATATATTCTGGACGTCCCGATGGACTGGTTCCGGCGCCATGGGGATGGAGTAAAGCTTCCCGCCTTGAATTTGTGCGACTCGGTTTTGATCGTGAGTTACTCCCTTCCGACGATGCACTTGCTGAAATGAGGGAACTGTCGCACCGGCGCACTGCATCCCAGATTGCCGACGCCCTTTCTTCCGCAATGGATTTCCCGTTGCCACCCGGCGCCTGTGAACTACAAACCATGGAGGATGTACGTAACTATGTATTTATGACAGGGGAAAGTGTCTTGAAGCTTCCCTGGTCGTCATCCGGGCGTGGTATTATTCTTTGTTCGCCTTCTGATTTTGACTCGCACCGTGTCGAGATAGAAGCACTGCTCAGACGTCAGGGCTCAATTATGGGAGAACCGCGAATGAACAAGACAATGGATTTTGCATTGTTGTTCACTATGGAAAACGGAAAATGTTGGTTTAATGGTTATTCTGTTTTTCATACCGTGCAATTTGGTTCCTACGCAGGTAATGTATTGGCATCTCAGAAAATGCTTCATGATATGATTTTGAATCGGGTCCCGGTTATTGATGCGATTTCAGGAGCATTGCCGTCTATATTCGAAGATATAATAGGCAAGGAATATAATGGTCCCTTGGGTCTTGATATGATGGCTGTTGATGGTGCCCCATTTTGCGTGGCGCCTTCTGTTGAGCTAAACCTTCGTATGACAATGGGGCATGTATGCCGCATGTTCTACGACAAGCATGTCGTAGCAGGCCGTACTGGACTGTTCACCGTTATCAACCGTGACAGCGGAATCGATGATACTCTGGTGGAAGGAACGCGGATCTTCTCTGGCCGTCTTTCATTGTCCCCGCCGCATAGTCCGTTTTCTTTTGAAGTGCGTCTGGAGAATTAGAAAGCATGTCGTAGGCATTAGTATGAAGATGATGAAAAATAATTGCAGAATTATTTCCGTAATTCAAAAGTATAATATAATTTTGCGACATGTCAATTGACTAAAAACATACATAATTATAATATATCCTGATGGAAAACCGCAAACTTAAAATCCGCGACCTTACTCTTCGCGACGGCCAGCAGTCTCTTTTTGCAACCCGCCTCAGCCAGGGCGAGATTGACAAGCTCCTTCCTTTCTATGAAAATGCAGGCTTCTATATTATGGAAGTATGGGGTGGTGCAGTGCCCGACTCTGTAATGCGTTATCTCGGAGAATCTCCATGGGATCGTCTGCGTATTATCTCGAAAGAGATGAAAGGCAAATCACTCCTTTCCGCTCTTTCGCGTGGTCGAAATCTTTTCGGATATGTTCCCTATCCCAATTCCGTTCTTGAAGGCTTCTATAAGGAGGCTATCGCAAACGGCCTCAATGTTATGCGTATCTTTGATGCTCTCAATGATATTGATAACGTGAAGGAATCCATCAAGCTGATCAACGAGCTCGGCGGTATAGCTGACGGCGCCGTATGCTACACGGTAGATCCGAAAACGGAAGAGGCTCCCAAACCCGGTTTCTTCGCCCGCCTTTTCGGTAAGAAAGTTGAAGAGCCCGAACGCATATTCACTGATGAGTATTTTGTAGGCAAAGCTGTCGAAATGGAACGCCTCGGAGCCAAGATCATAACGCTGAAAGATATGGCCGGTCTGGTTAATCCTTCGCGTGCGGCATCCATCATTTCAAAGCTCAAGGCGGCTGTCAAAGTCCCTGTTGATTTCCACACGCATTGTACTCCCGGCTACGGCCTTGCTTCAAGCGTTATGGCTATTATCAACGGCGTCGACATCCTCGATACCAATATCTGGTGGTTCGGCGGTGGTTCGGCCGCTCCGGCAATAGAACTTGTGTATCTGTTTACAAAGAAGCTCGGTATTGAGATCGACGTCAACATGGAAGCTGTCGGTGAAATCCGCGACCATCTGCTTGCCGCCCGTGAGAGCCTCAAACAGTTCGATCTCGGCAAGCTTCCCAAAAAATTCGATCCGCTCAAGGACAAACTTCCCGCGGATATCGAGGCAGAACTCGATAGAGCAGTTGCTGCCGCCAAGGGCGGCGACGAGGCAACCCTGCTTGACGCATGCCACAAGATTGAAGAATATTTCGGCTTCCCGAAACCGAATGAGATTGTTAAGAATGCTGAGGTTCCCGGCGGCATGTACTCCAATATGGTTGCTCAGCTCAAAGCTCTTGGAGCCAGCGACCTTCTTGAAGATGCAATGAAGCTGATTCCGATGGTGCGCCGCGACGCAGGTCTCGTACCCCTTGTTACTCCCACAAGTCAGATTGTGGGGAGTCAGGCCGTGAGTGTCGCTCTCGACCGTAAGAAAGGTAATCCGGACTATTCGAACCCCTCGAATCAGTTCATATCCCTTGTAAAAGGCGAATATGGCCATACTCCTGTGCCTGTAGACCCTGCTTTCCGTGAAAAAATTACCGGAAGCCCCGTCGAGAAACCGTATGATGTAAGTTCTTATAAGAAACCGGACAATCCTATTCTGCCTGAATATGGCAATGTCCCTCTGGCAAGCAATAAGGAGGAAGAACTTCTTCTCGAGCTTCTGCCGACAGTGGCAAACACATTCCTCCGCAAGCTCCGCGCAGCTGAATACGAGACAAAACAGGCAGAGAATCCCGCACCCAAAGCAGAAGAGGCTGTGGTGGAAGAAAAAGTTGACGAAGCTCCCATTACGGGTCCCACACTTAAAGCTCCGATGGGCGGTCGTGTAATCTCCGTTTCCGTCAAGCCCGGCGATAAAGTAAGCAAGGGGCAGGTTCTTCTTGTCTACGAGGCAATGAAGATGGAAAACGATGTCACGGCAGAAAAGGACAGCGTTGTAAAACGTGTGTTTGTGAAACCCGATGAAGTAATCTCGGGAGACGCTGTTCTTGTAGAATTTGAATAATCACACTTTATCCGATCTGCCGGAAGCTCCGCTTTTGTGGAATTTCCGGCAGATTTTTATAACGCGCTATGAGATTCTTTGCTTTTCTTGCTACATCATTATTGGCGACAACCTGCTATGCCGCTCTTCCGGGTCTTGCCGAGAGACTTGCGGCGATTATAGGCGATCATGATGTAGGTGTAGCTGTTCTTACATCCGACGGCGATGTCTTGTCGCTTAGAGGCGATACATATTATGATATGTGCAGCGTGGTTAAATTCCATCAGGCTGCGGCTTTGGCGCGCGTCATGGATTTCGATTCCATAATGAATACTGTCGCGTCCGTCGATTCTGACGATATGCGCGCCGGCACATGGAGTCCGATGAGAGCAAGTCTGAATAATCTGCCATATCATGCGTCACTTGTGGAACTACTGGATTATAGTCTCACTGTCAGCGACAACAACGCCGCAGATATTATTTTTAACCGCTTCGTGTCGCCGGAGAGGGTAGAGCGTGTCTTGCGAGAGGCTGGACTTGCCTCCGACTTGTCTGTAAGAAGCACAGAGGCGCAGATGCATGCCGACAACAATCGTATTCCGAATCTTACGACTCCGACCGATGCAGCGCGCTGTATCTATCGCTTCTTTACTGCGGATACGGCGGCGTCGGCAACTTTGGTGAAGGCTATTATGGCTCGAGAAAGTCCATTCGGAAAAGAACGTATTCCCGCCGGGCTGACCAATGGCGAAACAAAGGTATTTCATAAGACAGGTACAGGATTCGATGGACCGGGCGGTACGCCTCGTGCGATAAACGATCTTGCTTTCATAAGCTACAAGCGGCCGGGGGGGTACAGCTGTTATTCGCTCGCTGTCTTTGTCCGCGATTTTTCCGGTTCTAAGGAAGAAGGTGAAAAACTTATAGCTGATATTTCCGGAGCTGTATGGAGTGCTGTGGTTGTGAACGAGTCGCTGGCGATGAATGCCGGTGCTCATGTGAGAGCGTCAAAGATTGAGAAAGCCCCGGAAACCAAAGAAGAGAAATTTTCATGGGTAGGAGCATTGTTCGATGCCGCCGGCCAAATCATCTACGACGCCATTGACCGCAAACTCTCCGAATAGAAGCACGGAAAGGGCGGTCCCGTTATTCGCCGCGCATTTCATGTGCGGATTCGACCCGGATGGGCAATCTTTAATATTATATTTCTGCGAGGCTTACGCCGTCGATGTCGGAGAGTTTTTTAAGAAGCTGCTCGCGAAGCGATGCGCGCACCGACAGCTCCATCCGGCAGGTATTGTCGAACTCCTGTGATGCTATTTCCACCTCTCCGCCCTTGACGAGTTTCATCACATCGTTCATTGCCATATAGGGGAAGGTAAAGGCGATTCGCTCCATAACATAGCGCGTTTCGATTACGGCGTCGTCGAGGGCGAGACGTGCAGCTTCGCGGTAGGCGACTATCAGCCCCGAGGTGCCGAGCTTGATGCCGCCGAAATAGCGTACTACCACAATTACAACGTCGGTAAGCCCGAATGAATTGATTTGTCCGAGGATTGGTTTCCCGGCTGTGCCCGACGGTTCTCCGTTGTCGCTGCTGAGAAACTCTTTGCGATCGGCTCCGACCATATACGCCCAGCAGACGTGGCGGGCGTCGTGGTATTCTTTCTGATAACGCGCGATTATCTCCTTGGCATCCGCGGCCGTCGCGGCAGGGTGCGCGAAAGCGAGAAATTTGCTCATCTTTTCGCGCAGACTGCCTGTCGACGGCTGTGATATGGTGAGGAAGGAATCGTCGTCCATTAATCAGTATTTATGTGATTCGCTTTCGAGTTCTTTTTCAGTCAGGGGTTTAGCGTTCATCTTCGACCATACATACCAGATATAACCGAGAACGAATGGTACGAGGATGGACACCCAGCTCATTACCGTAAGGGTGAATTCAGATGATGAACTATTGGCAATGGAAAGTGACGACTGTGGGTCGCAGAGCGATGGCAGGTAGGCCGTGCCTCCGTAGCCTGCGATAAGGAAGAGAACCACAACTACGGCTACGACGCCGAAGCCTGCAAACCATATGCCGGAGCGCCATGTCCTGGAAAAAGATGCGCGGAAAATACCGTAGAGCACTGCCACAACCCCTGATAATAGAAGAATACAAAGATACCACATGTCGAGCAGATTGTGGAGATATATGTTTGGTTCTGCAACGAACCCGTTTCCTGTATTGCGGAAGCCGTCTGCGAGGAGCAGTACAACAAGGAACGTCACAAACAATACCGCAAAAATAAGGCCGTTTACAAGAGTATTGCGACGCATGCGCGCGGTGAAGAATTCGCTGCCGCCGATATTGTTTATGAAATAGAGCGACGCGAGGGTGCGGGCAAGGAAGAATACCGCGAAGCCGAGAAGAAGATTTTTCCAGCAGGCGATTGCTTCAAGACCGTGCGACGGTGCCCATTGTGAGATAACCGGAGAGGCCGGGTCGAGAATGTTGGCACGCGCGACGGTGAATTCTCCGCCAAAGAAGAACATTCCTACGGCTACTCCAAGAAGAACACATCCGAAAAGGCCGTTGAAGGTGAGAAATATATCGTAGACGGCAGTTCCATAGATATTTCCCTTTTTGCTTCGGAATTCATAGCTTACAGCTTGGAGGACAAAGCTTACAAGAATCAGCATCCAAAGCCAGTAGGCGCCTCCGAAACTTGTACTGTAAAAAAGCGGGAAGGAAGCAAAGAATGCTCCTCCGAATACTACCAGGGTAGTAAATGTAAATTCCCATTTGCGGCCGAGAGAGTTAACCATGAGTTGCTTTTCGGATTGCGATGCTTTGCACCAAAGCATCGACTGGCCTCCCTGTACAAAAAGGAGGAATACGAGTACCGCACCGAGTACGGCAATCAGAAGCCACCAGTAAGCTTGTAGTATTTCGAGTTTTTCCATGGTTATTCTTTTGTTGCGATGTCAGTTTTGGAAGCGTTGTTGATATATCGTAGCATGATGCTGATTTCAGCGATAAGCAGGGCGGTGAATATGGCGGCGAAAACCCAGAAAGTGAGCTGCACCGATGATACCTGTATGCTGCTTATGGCTGCTGTAGTAGGCATAAGGTCCTGTATTACCCACGGCTGTCGGCCAACTTCTGCGACAATCCATCCGGCCTGGCTGCAAATCCATACAATCGCAATTGACAATATGCCGAGTATGCACATCCATTTGTTTTCAATTCCATTCTTTCCTTTGAATGCCATAAATGCCACAAGCAGAAGATAAAGCATCAGATAGCCTCCAAAAATTACCATAATGTGGAAAGCATAGAAAGTCATTGCCACGGGGGGAATCGCATCCTGAGGTGAGTTCAGATAGCCATAGCCGAAATATTGGAAATTGTTTTTTATGGTAGATATTGCTGTTGCCATACCGGTTTCGTCACCAGTCTTGCGCGCCGTGTCATAGTCACGAAGGGCTTCTCGTACTTTTTGTCCGCAGACCATCTTGTCGGCATAGCTCATTCCATAGATGGTGTCGCCGGCTTCGGTGATTGTACGGCCTTCGATAAGGTCGTTGATGCCGGGTACGAAACTTGTTGTGTTCATGTCGATAAGCAGCGACAAACCATGGGGTATGCTGATATCGAACAACATAGGATCGTCAGGTGTTGCAGCGGGGTTGGATTTCAGTACGCCGATACCTACGATGTCTTGTCCGCAAGAGCCTTCGTAGAGACCTTCCATGGCGGCAAGCTTCATAGGCTGGACACGCGCTACCTCTACCGCTGAGCCATGGCCTGTCATCATAGTCAGCAGGATGCCGACGAGGCCGACAGTGGCGCCGATCTTTATTGAATCTTTGGCTACATCGATGTTCCTGCGACGCAGAAGAAGCCAGCTGCTGATGCCGACAACAAATACTCCTGCAAGAGCCCAGCCACTCATCACGGCGTGGAAGAATTTGTTGATTGCCACCGGATTGAGCGCTACAGCCCAGAAATCGCGCATCACATTGCGCATCTGTGCCGGATCGAATTCCATTCCGACCGGCGACTGCATCCATGCATTGGCTATAAGAATCCATAGAGCCGAGAGGCTGACTCCGAGTGCTGTAAGCCAGGAAGATGCAAGGTGGAAGCCGCGACTTACTTTATTCCAGCCAAAAAACATTACTGCTACAAATGTCGCTTCCATAAAAAATGCAAGCAGACCTTCGATGGCAAGAGGCGCTCCGAATATATCACCGACGAACCAGCTGTAGTTGGACCAGTTGGTGCCGAATTCAAATTCAAGAATAAGACCGGTAGCTACGCCGCAGGCGAAATTTATACCGAAAAGCGACATCCAGAATTTGGTGATGTTTTTCCACCGTTTTTCTCCTGTGCGGACATAAATAGTCTCCATAATCGCCACTATCAGTGACAGGCCGATAGTGAGCGGAACAAAAAGCCAGTGATACATGGCTGTGAGTGCGAATTGTGCTCTCGACCAGTCGACTACTCCTAATAAATCACTCATAATTTATAGTTTTTCAAGGATTGGAAATTTCTATTTGGAGCCATGGGTTGCCAAAGCTTCGCGGACAGCCCCTGCACGCTCGGTATCATTATCATAATTGGTAGCAAGTACGTCGGGAAAGAAGAATACTTTCAGAATGGCGAAAATCAGAATACATTTAATGATAATAAGCAACCATAACTCGCGTCCGACAGTCATATTTCTGAATCCGTCGACATACATTGACACAGCTCTTTTTATGAAAGTATTCATTGAGCGCCATTGTTTTGCGCAACTTTTTTTGTGGTGTGATTATCGGGCTGCGCAGGAGTTTTCATGCGGACTTTCAGTTCATCGAATCCTTTGCCGTAAACGCCGTTGACATTTGCCTGTGTAGTGAATGCATCAGGATCGATGGATTTGATAATCCGCGAAATTGTTACGGATTCGATCTTGCGGCACATAACCAGAAGAATTTTCACCTCCTGCTTGGAGTACCAGCCCATCCCCGAAAGCACTGTACATCCGCGGTGAGCATCATTGTTTATAGCTGTTGCGATTTCCTCCCATTTTTTTGAGAAAATGGTGAACTGGACGGCCTGCCGGTTAGTGTTGATAACCATATCTACTACAAATGAGGATATTATGAGAACAACAAAACCATAGACTACCAAATCGATTTCATGCTGTATAAAATACGACGAAGAAATGATAAATACATCAGTATAAAGCATTGTACGGCCTATCGATACATTGGTATATTTGGATACCATGGCAGCGACGATGTCGGTGCCTCCGCTCGAACCGTTGTGGGTGAATGCAATGCCGACGCCCATTCCCGCTAACAGACCACCGATGACAACGTTCATGAATGGCTCGTTGGTGAACCCTTCAGCCAGCAGTGGCTGGAATATGGCCACGAATACCGATATCATCGTTGCCCCGTATATTGTTCCGAGGACAAATTTCTTCCCGACAATCTTCCATGCTATGGCAAGGAGCAGTAGGTTAAGCGCGTATTGGGTTATGCCGACAGGTATTCCGGTTATAAGGAATACAATTGTTCCGATACCCGCGAGACCGCCGATAACGACCTTTTCCGGAAGAATAAAGCCGCAAAAACCGAAGGCATACATCGCCATTCCGAGTGTTACAAAAAAATAGTCGCGCGCGGTTCGCAACAATATATGTTTATCTATAGGCATAGTCGTTAAATATTAGCTGCGGCAAATTTACGAAAATATCTTTATCACGCACAATTTTCACGCTTCAAACAGTTCCTGCTCAGGCAGGAGACACGGCTCTTTCATTTAAAATTGCGTTGCCATGTCAGGAGA
Source organism: uncultured Muribaculaceae bacterium (assembly GCA_910576775.1). Lineage (GTDB taxonomy): Bacteria > Bacteroidota > Bacteroidia > Bacteroidales > Muribaculaceae > CAG-873. The sequence goes on from CAJTJV010000029.1 coordinate 37,063, forward strand.
CATGCTATTTTATAGCCGGATTAAAATAGTTGCGG